>NZ_CP141608.1:1325000-1637500 GCF_035581345.1 Pseudomonas sp. JQ170C | reverse complement strand
CAGGTTGACCCCGGAGACCGATGCGCGGCTGGCCTTGGCCGAATCGAGCACGGCGCCACTGGCGGTGGTGTCGATTTTGGCCTGGGCAGCCTTGGCACCGACGCGCTCGACCAGCGAGGCATAAGCGGAGGTAAAGCTGGTGCCGCCACCGGAGCCGGTGCCGACGGTGGACTGGGTCTGCAGGCCCAGCAGTGCCTTGGCATTGCGGTTGTCGGACTTGCCGTCGGCGTTGAAGCCCAGGGTGAAGCTGTCGTCGGCCGACGGGCTACCACCGATGGTGGTGTCCACCTTGAAGGTACGTGGCTTGCCGCCAGCATCGAGCATGGGCGCGCCAGCAGCATCGCGCATCGGGACGTTGATGGACAGGTCGTTGTCCTGGCCCGGCACGATATTGCCGGCACCGATCTCACCGCCCTTGGCGTCGAAGATCTTGTAGCTCTGCGTGCCGCCACTGGCCTCGCCAAACACCACCCGGACCGGCATGGAGTGCTTGATCGCTTCCTGCAGTTGCGCCTGCTCGGCACCACCGTAGATATCCAGGCGCTCACTCAGGCTGGGCTGGGAGACAATGCTGCCGGTACCGCCGTTGCCGCTGCCGGCCGTGCCGGTGATAGGGCCGGCGAAGGCCAACTTGTTGGCATCGGTCAGCACGGTGTTGATGCTGCCAGCGGCGGCGCGGGTCGGGATCACCTTGAAGCTGTCGCCTGCGGCCAGGCCACCACCGTTGAGCTTGAGGCTGAAGCCGTCGATGACTGGCGCAGGGTCGGCGTCCAGTGCGAACTTGCCCATGTCGGTGCCATCGGAACGGCGCACGCTGTACTCGTTCGCGCTGGTGAACTTGACCTCGTAGTCGTAGATGCTCAAGGCACCGCTGTCGGCAATGGTCACATCCAGGTTGCCGGAACCTGCGCTGTTGCCCGAGGCCGCCAGGCTGCGCTGGCTGATGGCGGTGATGCTGTTGATGCTGGAGAACAGGCCGCTGCCGAACTGGCCGTTGGCATCCAGGCCCTGCCCCAACTGGCTGTTGATGCTGTCGGCGACCACCAGGGCCACGCGCCCCAGTTCGTTGATCGAAGGCGCGAGCACGTCGTTGCGATAACGCAGCAAACCACCGATCTGCCCGCCGGTGACCACCGAGGTGACGTCGGAGCTGAAGGTCTGGTAGTTGATCTGCAGGCTGAACTGACTCTTGTCAGCACTCCCCGGGGCAACCGACAGGGTGTTGGCGCTGTTGCCGGTGACCAGCGACTGGCCAGTACCCAGGTAAACGTCCAGGTTGCCATCACGCTCCTGTACCGTCACACCCACCAGTTCATTGAGCGAGCGAACGGCTTCATTGCGTGCGTCGATCAGGTTGTTGGGGGTGTTGCCCGTGGCCGACAACTGCACGATCTGCTTGTTGTACTCGGCAATACTGGAGGTCAGCTTGTTGACCTGGCCGCTCAGGGTGTCGAGCTGGGAGTTGATGCTGTCGTTCTGTTGGCTCATCTGCGAGGAGATGGCGTTGAAACGGTTGCTCAGAGTCTGCGCCTGAGTCAGCAGCAACTGGCGCGAAGCGACGTCGCCCGGGGTTGCCGAGGCGGTCTGCAACGCCGAGAAGAATGCAGTGAGTACCGAGCTGATGCCGGTGTTGCTGTCGGCCAACAGCTTGTCGACGCTGGTGATCTGATCCTGGAACGCCAGCGCGTCGGTGTTGAGCGACGTGGCGGTCTGCAGCTGGTTATCCAGGTAGCCGTTGTAGATACGTCGCACATCCGAGAGCGTGGTACCGGTGCCGATAAAGCCGACACCGATGTTCTGCATGCCGCCCGTGGTCTGCACGACCTGCTGGCGCGAATAGCCCGACGTTGCAGCGTTGGCGATGTTATTGGAGGTGACCGATAACGCTGCCTGGCTGGCGTTCAGGCCGCTCAGCCCGATCGAGATCAGATTCGACATACTTCAATCCTTATAGATTCGTGGTACCGCCAGCCATGGCGTATTGCTGGGTTGGCTGCAACTGCCGGGCAATGCTGATGATCTTGCGTGCGTAGTCAGGGTCAGTGGCGTAGCCGGCCTTCTGCAGCTCTTTGGCAAACTGCTCCGGGTTATCGACAGCGCTGACCGCATCTTTATAGCGACTGTTGTTCTGCAACAGGCTTACCAGGTCGTGGAAGCTGTCTTGATACGAATCGTAGGAACGGAACGCCGCCGTCTCCTTGACGAACTGACCATCACGAAACTCGCTGGTGATCGCCCTCGCCTCTGCACCCTGCCAGCTGCCGGTGGCCTTGATGCCGAACAGGTTATGGCTGCTGGAGCCATCGGCCTGACGCATGACCGACTTGCCCCAACCGGTTTCCAGGGCCGCCTGGGCCACCAGGTAGCGTGGGTCGATGCCGATGCGCTTGGCGGCCTGCTCGGCCATCGGCAGCATGGTGGCGACAAATTCATCCGAAGAGCCGAACGCGCGCTTGGCCGGCGCCAGCGGCGGCTGGGCCACGGCGCGGCCGTAGATGCGCATTTTGCCCGGTGCGGCAAACGCGGTTGCTGGCTCCCAGTCGCCCTTGGCCACGGCATCGCCGAGCGGGGTCGTGCGACCGGGAATCGGCGTGGTGTTGGGGGTGGCAGCGGACGGCACCAGCCCCGCCAGCAAGCGGTCGGTGAGCTTGCCCGGCAAGGCCAGGCGACGCGAGTTGAGGGCGGCCACATCGTTGCGCGTAGCGGTGTCGCCCGAGCGCTCGGCCACGCCCACGGCGGTGGCACCCAGTGCACGAGGCTGAACGTCGAAGCGCGGGAACGGGCTGTTGCTCACCGGCGCCGCCTTCTGCTTGGCCAGCTGACGCATCAGTACATCCTGCAAGCCGATGCCGCCACCCTCGCGGGACATGCTCACCGCCAGTTGCTGGTCGTACATCTGCTGGTACTGCTTGGTGGTTTCGGTGTTGAGCGGGTTGTCCTTGGCCAGTACGTCACTGGCCGACCGCATCGACTTGAGCATCTCGTTGAGAAACAGCGACTCGAATTCCTGGGCCACCTTGCGCAGGTTGGCCTCGCTGTCGCGGTCACCGACCTTCAGCGAGTTGAGGCGGTTGAGGTCGGTGTAGGCCCCGCTGTCAGCCATAGTGGCGACTGATACTTTCGGCATGTCCATCGCCCGGCCCTCAAATCACGATCAGGTCGGCCTGCAAGGCGCCGGCCTGTTTCAGGGCTTCGAGGATCGCCATCAGGTCACTGGGGGCTGCGCCCACCTGGTTCACTGCGCGAACGATTTCATCCAGCGTGGTACCCGGGCCGAACTTGAACATCGGCTTGGCTTCCTGCTCGGCGTTCACGCGCGAGCGGGGCACCACGGCCGTCTGGCCATTGGAGAACGGTCCCGGCTGGCTGACGATCGGGTCTTCGGTGATGGTCACGGTCAGGCTGCCGTGGGTCACTGCTGCCGGTGACACCTTGACGTTCTGGCCGATCACAATGGTGCCGGTACGCGAGTTGATGATGACCTTGGCCACTGCCTGGCCCGGGTCGATTTCGAGGTTCTCGAGAATCGACAGGTAATCGACGCGCTGGCTCGGATCGAGCGGCGCACTGACGCGCACCGAACCGCCATCCAGGGCCTGGGCCACACCCGGGCCGAGCAGTTCGTTGACCTTGTCGACGATGCGCTTGGCGGTGGTGAAGTCGGGGCGGTTCAAGTTGAGGGTCAGGCTGTTGCCCTGGTTGAAGCCACTGGGCACAGCGCGCTCAACGCTGGCACCACCGGGAATACGACCGGCCGACGGCACGTTGACGGTGATCTTGGAACCATCGCGGCCTTCGGCATCGAAGCCGCCGACCACCAGATTGCCCTGGGCAATGGCATAGACGTTGCCGTCGATACCCTTGAGCGGGGTCATCAGCAGGCTGCCGCCGCGCAGGCTCTTGGAGTTACCGATCGAGGACACGGTCACGTCAACGACCTGGCCCGGCTTGGCGAACGCCGGCAGGTCGGCATGAATCGACACCGCCGCGACGTTTTTCAGCTGCACATTGCCCGACCCTGGCGGCACTTTAATGCCGAACTGCGAGAGCATGTTGTTGAAGGTCTGCAGGGTGAACGGCGTCTGGGTGGTCTGGTCACCCGTGCCGTTGAGCCCGACCACCAGGCCGTAGCCGATCAGCTGGTTGGTACGCACGCCGGAAATGCTGGCGATGTCCTTCAGGCGTTCGGCCTGTACCGCACAGGCGGCGGACATCAGGAGCACAGCGGCAATCAGCTGCTTGAAGTTGAACATGGTCATCGGAACCTAGAAAGGCCAAAGCGGGCTGATGAAGAAACGGTCGAACCAACCGGGTTGACTGGCATCGGCAAAGGAGCCGGTTCCCGAATAGGTGATGCGCGCATCGGCCACCCGGGTCGATGGCACGGTGTTGTCGGTGGCGATGTCGTCGGCGCGGATCATGCCGGCGATGCGCACCAGTTCGTCACCGGTGTTGAGCGTCAGCCACTTCTCGCCGCGCACGGCAATGATGCCGTTGGGCAGCACGTCGGCCACGGTCACGGTGATCGAGCCGGTCAGGCTGTTGCCCTGCCCCGCCTTGCTGTCGCCCTTGGTCGCACGGTCGCCGCTATAGCCGGCGCTGAGGCTCAGGTCGCCACTGCCGAACGGGTTGTTGGTGGTGGCGCTCGAGCCGAACAGCGAGGTCAGGCCAATGTCGGCCTTGCTGTTCTTGGCGATCTGCGAGTTGGCGTTCTTGCTCGCCTGGGTACGCTCGTTGAGGGTGATGGTGATGATGTCACCGACCCGGAACGCCTTGCGGTCGCTGTACAGGTTCTGCTCGAAACCGGCCTGGTAGATCGAGCCGTTGTTCGCCGCTGCCGGCAGGGGGGTACGCGGCAATACCGGTGCGTAGTACGGATCGTTGGGCTTTGGCGGCGGCGCAACGCAGCCGGCCAGCACGGTGATCCCGCTCAGGGCAAGTACGGAAAACAAACGACTCATGACTCTGACCTCACGGTGTAACAAGCGCTGTTCAAGCGACCTCGAAGACTTCACTTACAGGTTCTGGGTAACGAACGAGAGCATCTGGTCGGCGGTGGAAATGACCTTGGAGTTCATCTCGTAGGCACGCTGGGTGGTGATCATGTTGACCAGCTCTTCCACGGTGCTGACGTTGGAGTTTTCCAGGGTCTGCTGCTGGACCACGCCAATGCCGTTCAGGCCCGGGGTACCCACTTGCGGTGCGCCGCTGGCGGCGGTTTCCAGGAACAGGTTGCCACCCACCGCCTGCAGGCCGGCCGGGTTGATGAAGTCGGCGGTCTGGATATTGCCGATCACCTGGGCAGCCGGGTTCCCGGCCGTGGTGATCGAGACGGTGCCATCACGGCCCACGGTGAAGGTCTGCGCTTCTGGCGGCACGACAATGGCCGGCTCCAGGGCGAAGCCGCTGGCGGTGACGATCTGGCCGTCGGAGTTCAGGTGGAAGGTACCGTCACGGGTATAGGAGAGCGTGCCGTCGGGCTGCAGGATCTGGAAGAAACCACGGCCATCGATGGCCATGTCCAGCGGGTTCTCGGTGGTCTGCAGGCTGCCGGCGGTGAAGCTCTTCTGGGTGCCGACGATGCGCACACCGGTACCCAGTTGCAGGCCCGAAGGCAGCTCGCTGTCCTGGGTCGACTGGGCGCCCGGCTGGCGGCGGGTCTGGTAGAGCAGGTCCTGGAATTCGGCGCGATCACGCTTGAAGCCGGTGGTCGAGACGTTAGCCAGGTTGTTGGAAATGGTGGTCAGGTTCATGTCCTGGGCGGACAGACCGGTTTTACTGACCCAAAGAGCCGGAAGCATGCTGTTCTCCTCGTGCGCCTGTTTTACGGCGCTACGTCTGTGTAATTAGCCGATTTGCAAAACACGAGCCATGGCTTCATCGCCTTCCTTGGCCGTGGTCATCATTTTGATGTGCAGCTCGAATTGACGAGACAGGGCCAGCACCGATGTCATTTCTTCGACGGCATTGACGTTGCTGTTCTCAAGGAAACCGGACACCAGCTTGACGTTGGCATCGGCCACCGCCGGCTGGCCAGTGGTGGTGTGGATCAGACCGTCCAGGCCTTTGGTCATGGTCTTGAGGTCGGGGTTGACCATCTTGATCCGGTCGACTTCGGCCATCACCTGCGGCCCCTCGCCCAGGGCGCGGATACTGATGGTGCCGTCTTCACCGACCTCGATTTTCTGCTCCGGCGGCACGGCAATCGGCCCGCCGTTGCCCATGACCGGCATGCCGTTGCCGGCACGCAGTACGCCCAGGGCATCGATGTTCATGCTGGCGGTGCGCACATAGGCTTCGCTGCCATCGGGGGCCTGCACGGCAATCCAGCCGTCGCCACCCACGGCAACGTCCAGGTCACGGCCGGTTTCCAGCAGCGAGCCCGGGGTGAAGTCGGTTGCCGGGCGCTCGGTCATGGCGTAGGCGCGCGCCGGAAAGCTGTCGCCGAACACCGGCATCGAGCGTGCCTGCTCCAGGTCACGCTGAAAACCGCTGGTAGAAATGTTCGCCAGGTTGTTGGCATGGGCCTTCTGCGCCAGCGCGTTCTGGCTGGCGCCGGTCATGGCCACATAAAGCATCTTGTCCACAGGATCTCCTCTGCGCGAAACCTTGCCGCGCTGCCACCTTGGCAAGCGTTAAAGCAATTATCGAACCAGAATGACAAAAGCCCCGTATTCCGGGGCTTTTGGCGTGAAGCATGGCGTTACGCCGTCAGTTTGTCGGCGATCTGTTGCCGCCGGCGGCAAGGGTGCCTCACCAGGTGCGGCAACCGGCATTGTCGTAGGGGCCGGAATGGCGCAGCCAACCGTCGCCGGGATCGACCTGAGCACACATGAGGCGGCCGGTGACTTTGCTTTGCCACTGGTACCAGGGGGCGGGGGCTGCTTGTGCGAAGACGGCGAGGAACAGCGCTGCGCACAGGGTCCATCGTTTCATTTGCAATCCTTCGCGGGGCAAGCCCGCTCCTACCTGGTAGGAGCGGGCTTGCCCCGCGATGTTTTAGGTCATCTGAAGGATGGTCTGCATGATGGTGCTTTCAGTGGAGATGGTCTTGGCGTTCGCCTGATAGTTGCTCTGCGCCTTGATCAGGTTGACCAGCTCGCCGGTCAGGTCGACGTTGGAGTCTTCCAGGGAGCCGCCATAGATCTTGCCCAGGGTGCCGGTGTTCGGCTCACCCACCACCGGAACGCCAGAGCCGTAGGACTCTTTCCACGCCGTGCCGCCCACCGGGGTCAGGCCCTGGGCGTTGGCAAAGTTGGCCATCGCCACCTGGCCAATCACCTTGTCCTGGCCGTTGGTGAAGTTGGCGAACATGTTGCCGTTCTGGTCGACCGTCAGGCCCGCCAGCTCACCGGTGGCATAGCCATCCTGGCTTTTGGCCGTGGTGGCGGATGCGGCGTTGTACTGGGTGGTCGCCAGCATGTCGAGGGTCACGCCGCCGGGCTTGGCAACAGCACCATTGGCAACCCAGCCCCCGGCGGCGTTCTTCTCGGCCGGGGTCCAGCCATTGAGCTGGAAGGTCTTGTTCTCGGCGATGGTCAGGCCACCTGGAACCGCGCCCGCAGTCATGGACGCGGTGTCCAGGGTGCCGTCGGACTTGAACGGCAGCTTGTTGACCAGCGGGGTGCTCAGCGACGGGTCACCCGGGTTGCGGCCATCGACGGTGGTGTACATGGTCCAGGAGTTGCTGGCCGCGTCCTTGACGAAATACTGGTTGAGCTGGTGGGCATTGCCCTGGCTGTCGTACACGTCGGTGTTGAAGGTGTAGTTGTAGCTACCGACTTCCGATGGCGAGAACGGGGTGACCTTCGGCTCCGTGGCACTGGAGTTCAGGTTGAGCGATTCGTTGATGCGACCGGTCGGGTTGGGCGACAGGTTCGAGGTGTCGATCTTGAGGTCGATGAGTGCACCCGGAACGATCTTGCCGTCGGCATCCACACCGTAACCCTGCAGATTGGCACCCTGGGCGTTGACGACGTAGCCTTCTTTGTCGCTGTAGAACGCACCGGCACGGGTGTAGATCCGCGAGCCGTTGTCGTTCATGGCGAAAAAGCCGCTGCCGTCGATGGCCAGGTCCAGGCTCTGGCCGGTACCGGTGAAGTTGCCCTGGGTGAACATCTGCGAGATTGCCGCAGTGGTCACGCCGCTGCCCATGGCGGTCTTGCCGCTGGTGCCACGGATGGACGAGGCGTACTGGTCGGCGAATTCGGCGCGCGACGATTTGAAGCCGGTGGTGGCAACGTTGGCGATGTTGTTGCCGGTTACGCCCAGGGCCTTGTTTGCTGCATAAAGACCGCTAAGGCCGATATTGAAAGACATATGCTCACTCCTGCCGCGATATCGGCCCTAGATTCCAATCGATTGAATTTTCGACAGCGCGATGCTGCCAAGCCCGGACAGGTTCAACATCATTTCCGAACCGTTGCTGCCCATGGTCACACTGCTGACCGACGCCGGCAGGTTGGTGGTCATGTTGGTAGCCACGCCTTCGATGGTGCCGGAGGCCTTGAAGGTATACGTACCGGCAGGTGCCACTTCGCCGTCGCTGTTTTTGCCGTCCCAGGTGAAGTCCACCTGGCCGCCCTTCTGGCTGCCCAGGTCCAGCGTGCGCACCAGCTCACCGTCACTGTCGTAGATGCCGACGGTGGTCAGGGTGCTGGACGAGGTCAGGTTGATCGAGCCTTTCATGTCCTTGCTGGTATCGACGACCGACTTGTCGGTCTGCACCATCACATTGCGCCCGACCAGCGAAGAGGCCTGCAGGGCAATGGACGACAGGAAGGCACCGCCAATGGTGCTGACCGAGCTGTTGAGCGACTCGATACCTTCCAGGCTGCTGAACTGTGCCAACTGGGCGACGAACTCGCCGTTTTCCTGCGGGTCCAGTGGGTTCTGGTGTTTCATCTGGGTGACCAGCAACTGCAGGAACGCATCCTTGCCCAGGGCGCTGCCGGCGGTGCCGGTCTTGCTGTTGCCGGTGGTTTCCTGCTTCTGCAGGGACTGCAACACCGAGTTGCTGACGTTGTTGACCGAATCGGTTGTGCTCATGCTGATGCTCCTATCACTGACCCAGGGTCAGTACTTTCTGCATCATGGTCTTGGCCGTGTTCATCAACTCGGCGTTGGTCTGGAACGAGCGACTGGCAGAGATCATGTCGGCCATTTCCTCGACCACGTTGACGTTCGGGTAATAAACGTAGCCGTCCTTGTTCGCCGCCGGGTGGTTGGGCTCATAGCGCGCTTCAAGGTTGCTCTGGTCTTCGACCACACCGAGCACCTGCACGCCTTGGCCGGCCTCGCCCTGATCCTGGAACAGCGACTGGCTGACGCCGCCCTGGGCCTGCTGGAAGGTGGTGGCAAATACCGGGTGACGGGCACGGTAGGTCTGGTCGATGCTCGACGACACGGTCTCGGCGTTGGCGATGTTTGAAGCGACGGTGTTCAGACGCGTGGTCTGGGCACTCATGCCGCTACCGGCAATGTTGAAAACACTGGCGAGGGACATGACTTATTCTCCGCGCAGGGCCGATACCAGCCCTTTGAATTTACTGTTGAGCAGCGTGAAGCTGGCCTGGAAGCCCACGGCGTTTTCGGCATAGCTCGATTGTTCGAGCTGGGCGTCGACGGTGTTCTGGTCGATCGACGGCTGCATGGGCGTGCGGTACTGCAGGGTTTCGTCACCCATGCTCATACCTTCGGCCTCGATGTGCCGGCTGTTGGTGCGGTCCAGGGCAAAGTGGCCGCCCTTGGTCTTCTGGCTTTCGGCGGCCAGCACCGAGGCGAAGTCCAGATCGCGCGCCTTGTAGTTGGGCGTGTCGGCGTTGGCGATGTTGTTGGCCAGCACTTCGGCACGCTGAGCGCGAAAGCCCAGTGCTTTTTCGTGAATGCCGAGCGCTTTGTCGAAGCTGATGCTCATGTCGGGGAAACCTTCAAAGGTTGACCGGATAAATCGTTGGCAGAGCTAGAGCAAGAGCCATGCCAAAAAACAAAGCCCCGTAAATACGGGGCTCTGAGCGCAACGATGTCAGAAAAGCGGCAAAGGCTTTCCGCCGAAGCGGCAATTTGGTGGCGCGTGGGAGCGGGCTTGCCCCGCGATAGCGATCCAGCAGTTACATCGCATCGCGGGGCAAGCCCGCTCCTACGGTTATTTGGCCTGGTAGATGATGCCCGGGCTGCACTGGACCATCTGGTAGTGCTCCGGCAAGCCGTTCAGCGCTTCGGACGCGCCAAGGAACAGGTACCCACCTGGCTTGAGGGTGCTGTGAATGCGCAGCAGGATGTCTTTCTTGACCTGGGCCGAGAAGTAGATCAGCACGTTGCGGCAGAACACGATGTCGAACTTGCCCAGGCTTGCGTAGCTGTCGAGCAGGTTGAAGGAGCGAAACTCCACGCGACTGCGAATCGGCGCCTTGACCGCCCAGCGTCCCGGCCCCTTCACATCGAAGTAGCGCTGCAACCGCTCCTGGGACAAGCCACGGGCGATCGCCAGGCTGTCGTACTCGCCCGACTTGCAGTTGGTCAGCATGGTCCCGGACAAGTCGGTGGCCACAATCTGCGCGCCCATCTTCAACTGGCCGATGTTGCTGCGCTCGAACTCGTCGATGGCCATGGAGATCGAGTACGGCTCCTGCCCCGAGGAACAGGCCGCCGACCAGATGCGCAGGCGCTGGCCGGGGTTGGCCTTGATCTGCTCGGGCAGGACTTTGTTCTTGAGCACTTCAAACGGGTAGGTGTCGCGAAACCACAGGGTTTCGTTGGTGGTCATGGCATCCACCACCTGCTCGCGCAAGCCACTGCGCGGCTGGCTCTGAATGCGCTGCACCAGTTCGGTCAGGGACTTGATGCCCTGCTGCTCCATCAGCTTGTTGAGACGGCTGGAGACCAGGTACTGCTTATTTTCGCCCAGCAGGATGCCACAGGCTTTTTCCAGGAAGACCCGGAACTGTTCGAAATCCAAATTACCCGTAGACAATGATGCCGCCTCTTAAATCGTGTGAACCGCCAGGGGCAAACCCCTGGCCGTTAGTGCGTAGCCTTGATGCGATCGACGACACGTTGAGCGAGGTCGTCGGGCTTGAACTTGGCCAGAAAGTCATCGGCACCGACCTTCTTGACCATCGCCTGGTTGAATACCCCGGAAAGCGAAGTATGCAGGATGATGTGCAGCTTTTGCATGCGCGGGTCGTTGCGGATCTCGGCGGTCAGGGTGTAGCCGTCCATTTCCGGCATCTCGATATCGGAGATCATCATCAGGAACTCTTCTTCCGGACGCTTGCCCTCATCCACCAGCTTGCGCAGGTATTCGAGCGCCTGGCGACCGTCATTGAGCGCCACCACCTCGACCCCCACCGTCTGCAGGCAACGGCTGACCTGCTTGCGCGCCACCGATGAGTCATCGACCGTCAACACCCGCAACATCACCGCCTTGTCCTGCACCTCGGCATCGACCACGCCAGCAGAGATCGCCTCGGAGGTCGGCGCCACTTCGGCAAGCACCTTCTCCACGTCGATGATCTCGACCATCTTGTTGTCGACCCGGGTCACTGCGGTCAGGTAGTGATCGCGACCGGTACCCTTGGGTGGCGGATGGATCTCTTCCCAGTTCATGTTGACGATGCGCTCCACCGAGTGCACCAGAAAGCCCTGGGTCTTGGTGTTGTACTCCGTGATGATCACGAAGCTCTTGCTGGTTTCTTCACGCAGGCCCGGCATGCCGGTCGCCATCGCCAGATCGAGGATCGGAATGGTTGCCCCGCGGATATTGGCGACGCCGCGCACTACCGGATTTGACTTGGGCAGCACCGTGAGCGGTGGGCATTGCAGCACCTCCCGCACCTTGAACACGTTGATCCCGTAGAGCTGATCCCCATTGAGTCGAAACAGCAGCAGCTCAAGGCGATTCTGCCCCACCAGCTGCGTGCGCTGGTTCACCGAATCCATTACACCCGCCATGCCAGACTCCTTCACCCTGTGCTTCGAGCCTCGTACCCAGTCGGCACGCGCTTTGCTATTTAGATTTCATGAACACGAAAACGACATTTTCCCGACGCCTGACCCGCCACCTGCCCGGCATCCTTGCTGTGCTGTGCCTGGCGGCGCCAGGTGGGCGAACCCTGGCTGACGCTTTCACCTTGCCTGAACAGCTTATCGGTGTCACCCAAGGGTTTCTTGAGTTCACCGTTGAAGATTATCTGGCCAGCAGCCAGACCCAAGGCCGCTACGAAATCCAGGTCAACACCCTCGATCCGCGCCTGCGCATGCCGCTGTGCGACCGGCAACTGGACGCCAATCTGGAGAACACCGCGCAGCCACTGGGCCGCGTAACCGTGCGGGTTCGCTGCAACGGCAGCTCCCCGTGGACGGTGTTCGTGCCGGCCCAGGTACGTCTTTTTCGCGAGGTGGTGACCATGGTGCGACCGCTCAAACGCGAAAGCATTGTCGGCGAACAGGATGTCGGCCTGCGCGAACGCGACGTAGGGCTGTTGAACCAGGGTTTTCTGACCAGCCTGGACCAGGCGGTGGGCTTGAAACTTATCCGACCAACGGTCATGGATCAGGTACTGACCCCTCAACACCTTGAACAGGCCGAGGTGATCCGCAAGGGCGACCAGGTGGTCATCACCGCCCGCAGCGGCACCCTCAGCGTGCGCATGCCGGGCGAAGCCCTGGTCAAGGGTGGCCTGAGCGAACAGATCCGGGTGCGCAATCTCAATTCCAAACGAGTGGTCAAGGCCAGGGTGACCGGCCCGGGCCAGGTGGAAGTCGCCATGTAGCGCCATGAACAGTGAACAACCCTGGCGGTCGGGAACCGCTTTTCCTAAACTGTGTCCCATTGGGTGCCAGGAACCTGCCGCGCACGTTGCCGTGCAATTGCGCCTAAAGTTTTTTTCGGGTTGGCCGAAAACAAGGCAAGCGTCCAAATACCCAGAGGTTTTCTGATCATGGTCATCGACTTCAGTCGTTTGAATAACTCCCCGTCGGTTGGCACCGCCGGGCGCACTGGCAATAGCCAGGAAAGCGCCGCCAATGCCGCCCCGGCCAAGGCCGACACTACGGCCCAAGCCAGCGCCAGCGGGGAAACCGTACACCTGAGCCACGAGGCCCAGCAGTTGCAAAAGGTCAGCGAACAGCTGCGCGAACAGCCTGTGGTCAACAGCGCCCGGGTGGCCGAGTTGAAAAAGGCCATCGCCGACGGCAGCTACCAGGTCGACAGCAACCGCGTCGCCAGCAAACTGCTTAATTTCGAAGCCCAGCGCTAGCCCCTGGCGCGCTGACTTCAGGACGCTAGAACCCAAGAGCCAGCCATGCACGACACTACTCTGCTCAAACTGATCGAAGACGACATTGCTCCAGCGCAACAACTGCTCGAATTGTTGCAGACCGAGGCGATTGCGCTGCACGGTCGCGACATGCCCCTGCTGGAAAACCTCCTGGCACGCAAGCAGTCGCTGGTGATCCTGCTCGATCAGCAAGGCCGGCGGCGTAGTGAATTGCTCGCAAGCCTGGGCCTGAGCCAGGACCGCCAGGGCGTCGAGCAACTGGCCGCGCAATCGCACCTGGGCACCAGCCTGCTGCAGCGCCTGGACGAGCTGGGCAAACTGCTCGCCGACTGCCAGGCCATCAACGAAGGCAATGGCCAGTCGATCCAGATCCAGCAGAAGACCACGGCCAACCAGATCAGAATCCTCATGGGCGGCGAATCACCGACGCTCTACGACAGCCGCGGCTCGACCTCGCCTCTCGCCAAGCCACGGGCCCTCAGCCAGGCTTGATTCCCTGTATCAAGGCACGGAACATACTGGCAAAATGCCGTAACTTGCGTGTGTCGTTTTTGCCTGGAGATTGATTACCCGTGTTCAATGAAGCTGAAGCTCCGCAGCCTCCAAAGGTGCTCACCACCCCGTTGGAAATTGCCGCCAATCTGCGGTCGCTGCTAGAGAGCCATGACCCGCTGATCATCACCTTTCACGAACGCAGCCAGCGCTTCCAGAGCTACGTGGTCGAAGTCGACCGCGAAGGCAATCGCCTGGCCTTTGATGAAATGATCCCCCGCGACGGCGAACGCTTTCTCGAGAACGGCGAGCCGTTTCGCGTCGAGGGCTTTCACGATGGCGTGCGCATCGCCTGGGAGTGCAACACCCCGCTGACCATCAGCGAGGTCGATGGCCACCGCTGCTACCGGGGCGCACTGCCCACCGAGGTCGCCTATCACCAGCGCCGCAATGCCTTCCGCGCCGCGCTGAAGCTGTCGCAATTGGTCGATATCAAGCTCGACGGCGACAAGCTCAAGGGCAAGGGCGAGCTCAAGGGCAAACTGCTGGATATCTCGGCGACCGGCTGCAAGCTGCGCTTTGACGGCAACGTCGAGGAGCGTCTGCAACTGGGTCAGGTGTACGAGAAGTTTGCCACCGGCGCGCCACTGGGGTTGTCGCAGGTTGAGGTGGAGCTGCGCCACCTGCACTTTGAAGAGCGCTTGAACGCTACCTTTGCCGGAGTGCGGTTCCACAACCTGAACGGGCAGATGCAGCGCAAGGTCGAGACGTTCGTTTATCAGTTGCAGCGTGAAGCGCGGCGCTTCGATAAAGACGATTACTGATCGGTAAACCCTCGCGGGGCAAACCCGCTCCTGCAGGAGCGGGTTTGCCCCGCGATCGCATCACACCGGCGCAGGCTTGTCAGCCTCAGCCTCCCCCTCTTCCCCCTCGGTATCCTCCGCCGCCACCGGCGCCTGCATCTGATCCTGCACCACCTGCTCATCCACCCGCGGGTCGAGGGCTGCCGACAAGGGCGAACCGGCCGCCGGCATCGCCACGTGATGCAGCGGCGCATCGTCGACCTGATGCAATCCGGTCACCGCTTTCGGTCGAATCCGCCATACCAGCACCAGCGCAAAGAACACAAAGAACGCGTAGAGCATCTGCGTGCCAAACAACTTCATCAGCACACCCGCCACCAATGGCCCGATGCTCGCGCCCACGCCGTAGGTCACCAGCAGCATGGCCGTCAGCGATACCCGCCGCTCACTCTCCACGTGGTCGTTGGAAAACGCTACCGCCAGGGGATACAGGCTGAACTGCAGGAGCGATACGGCAAAGCCTGCGCCGAACAACACGACCATAGGCACGGTGGGCATGATCGCCAGAGGCAAGGCAGTCACGACCAGGCCAATGGCTACGCAGCGAATCAACAAGGCCCGGTCATAACGGTCCGACAACCACCCCAGCGGCCACTGCACCAACAGGCCAGCGAAAATGCAGCAGCCCATGTACAGGCCGATCTGCTCAGTCGCCAGTCCTTGCTTGGCGGCATACAAGGGCGCCAGGCCATAGAAGGAGCCGACAATCAGCCCGGAACCCAGCACGGTGCTCAACGACTGCGGCACCCGCTCGATAAAGAACCGCGGCTCCATTGGCGCCGGGCGCAACGGCGCCGGGTGAATGCGCCGGGTAAGCGCAACAGGCACCAGACACAAGGCAAAGCACATGGCGACCAGCATCAGCAGCTCCGGTCCCAATTGCGGATGCGCGACCAGAATCAGTTGCCCCAGCACCAGGCCCAGGTAAGAGAAGATCATGTAGCCGCTGAACACCGCGCCCCGTTGCTTGGCATCGGCCTGCTCGTTGAGCCAGCTTTCAATGACCATGTACTGGCACATCATCCCCAGGCCAACAATGACCCGCAGCACCAGCCAGGCCGGCAACCAACTGACCAGACCATGACCGAGCACCGCCGCACCGACGATCCCCGCACAGGTGGCATAGGCACGAATGTGGCCGACCCGGGCAATCAGCCGGTGACCGATCTTGCCGCCCAGGGCCAGGCCAAAATAGTTGGCGGCCATCAGCGCACCCACCCACAGGCTGTCGACATGATCGGCAGCCAGCCTCAAGGTCAGGTAGGTACTCAACAAGCCGGAGCCGATCAACATCATCAGCGCAGCGAAATACAGCGCGCGAAAAGACTTCCAGATCTGTCGCATCAGCGTCCCTAACGGCCCCTTGAACAGGTGGAAAAACTGCTTGAAAGCATAAGTGAAAATACCGTCGCTGTAGGCGCCAGGCATAAAAAAAACAGGTGGCGACTTTCCGATCAGGAACGTCTACCACCTGCCTTTCGATCAGCACTCAACCCACGGCGATGACTACGCCTGCGCGGCCAGTACGCGTCGCTCCCACGGGGTGATTTCATCAAAGAAACTGGTCAGCTCCATGGTCTTGGTGGCGATGTAGCCTTCGATGAATTCCTTGCCGAACAGTTCCCGCGCAAGCTCGCTTCGCTTCAGACGCTCGAGGGCGGCGTGCAAGGTGCAAGGCAGGCTCAGATGATCCGGCACCTCGAACTCGCCCTGGATCGGCGCCGTCGGTTCCAGCTGCTGCTCGATGCCGTACAGGCCGGCGGCAAGGCTTGCGGCAATGGCCAGGTAAGGGTTGGTGTCGGCACCGGGCAAACGGTTCTCGACCCGTCTCGCCACCGGCGAGCTGGCTGGAATGCGCAACCCGGCAGCGCGGTTGTCTTCGGACCAGCAGGCATTGTTGGGCGAGGCATAGGGGTGGCACAGGCGCTGATAGGAGTTGACGTTGGGTGCGAACAGCGCCGTGAAGTCGGCCATGCACACCTGCAAGCCACCAATGAAATGATGGAAGGTCGCGGTCGGCTTGCCATCGGCATCGCTGAACACATTACGCCCGCCTTCGATCTCCACCAGGCTCTGGTGAATGTGCATGGAACTGCCCGGCGTGTGCGCCAGCGGCTTGGCCATGCACACCACGGTCAGGCCGTGCTTGAGCGCCACTTCCTTGAGCAGGTGCTTGAACAGCAAGGTCTGGTCGGCCAACAGCAACGGATCACCGTGCAGCAAGTTGATCTCGAACTGGCTGACACCCATCTCGTGCATGAAGGTATCGCGCGGCAGCCCCAGGGCCTCCATGCAGCGGTAGACCTCATTGAAGAACGGGCGCAGGCCATTGTTGGAGCTGACGCTGAAGGCCGAGTAGCCCTCTTCGCGGCGGCCATCCTTGCCCAGTGGCGGCAGGAAGGGTTGAGTGGGGTCACTGTTCGGTGCGAAGACAAAGAACTCAAGCTCGGTAGCCACTACCGGCGCCAGGCCACGGGCGGCATAGCGGGCGATCACCGCCTTGAGCAGGCCACGAGAAGACAGCCCCGAACTTTCCCCGCTCAGCTCGACGGCATCACAGATGGCCAGCGCGCGGGGCTCGTCACTCCAGGGCAGGCGGTGGATCTGCTGAGCATCGGCCACCAGCGCCAGGTCACCATCATCACTGCCGTAGAAGCGCGCCGGTGGATAACCGCCCATGATGCATTGCAGCAATACACCACGGGCCATCTGCAAACGGCGGCCTTCAAGAAATCCTTCAGCGGTCATTACCTTGCCGCGCGGCACACCGTTGAGGTCCGGTGTGATGCACTCGATCTCATCAATGCCCGTCAATCGCTCCGCGAGAGAACGCTGGCCACTGGTCGTCATGACACTATCCTTTTTGTTTTCGCATGCCGGGAACGGCGACAGCTACAACATAGGCGCTAGGCGTTCAAAATTTCAAGCAGCCATGACGGATATGATCGTAATTTTCCACACACCGTAGGAGCGGGCTTGCCCCGCGATAGCGATCGTTCAGATACACCGCATCGCGGGGCAAGCCCGCTCCTACACTGGCAAGGTCAGGCCGTTGGCCGGCAACGGCAATGCCGTCTTGTAGCGCACCTGTTTCAAGGCAAAGCTCGAACGGATGTTGGCCACCCCCGGCAAGCGCGTCAGGTAATCGAGAAACCGCTCCAGCGCCTGGATGCTGGGCAGTAGCACCCGCAGCAAGTAGTCAGGGTCGCCGGTCATCAAGTAGCACTCCATGACCTCCGGGCGCTCGGCAATCTCTTCCTCGAATCGGTGCAGGGATTGCTCCACCTGCTTTTCAAGGCTGACATGAATGAACACATTGACGTCCAGCCCCAACACCTCCGGCGCCAGCAGGGTCACTTGCTGGCGGATCACGCCCATCTCTTCCATGGCTTTTACCCGGTTGAAACACGGGGTGGGCGACAGGTTTACCGAGCGCGCCAGCTCTGCGTTGGTGATCCGCGCGTTTTCCTGAAGGCTGTTGAGAATGCCGATGTCCGTACGATCCAGTTTGCGCATGAGAGAATTTCACCTGTTTTTTGTCTTTATAAGGAATGTTTATCCGCAAGCCAGAACAAAGGCAATGAACTTGAGAGAAATATTCTTCAGGCGCCCGAATATCATGTAGGACAAGGCTGACCCCCTGGTCACAAGCCAGAGATTCAGCAGCGACCGCTTCAAAGCTCAACAAAAACACAAGACAGAGCGAGCGTAAAAAAGCATGAACGAGTACGCCCCCCTGCGTCTGCATGTGCCCGAGCCCACCGGCCGGCCAGGCTGCCAGACTGATTTTTCCTACCTGCGTCTGAACGATGCCGGTAAGGTCCGTAAACCTCCCGTCGATGTAGAAGCTGCCGATACCGCAGATATCGCCTACAGCCTGATCCGGGTGCTGGACGACAAAGGCAATGCCCTGGGCCCGTGGGCCGAGGACATCAGCCCCGAGGTCCTGCGCCAGGGCATGCGCACCATGCTCAAGACCCGACTGTTCGACAGCCGCATGGTGGTGGCCCAGCGGCAGAAGAAGATGTCCTTCTATATGCAGAGCCTGGGTGAAGAAGCCATCGGCAGCGGCCAGGCCATGGCCCTGAACCGCACCGACATGTGCTTCCCCACCTACCGCCAGCAAAGCATCCTGATGGCCCGCGACGTGTCGCTGGTCGAGATGATCTGCCAACTGCTGTCCAACGAGCGCGATCCGCTCAAGGGCCGCCAGCTGCCGATCATGTACTCGGTGCGCGAAGCCGGCTTCTTCACCATCAGCGGTAACCTGGCGACCCAGTTCGTCCAGGCCGTCGGCTGGGCCATGGCCTCGGCCATCAAGGGCGACACCAAAATCGCTTCGGCCTGGATCGGCGATGGCGCCACCGCCGAATCCGACTTCCACACCGCCCTGACCTTCGCCCACGTGTACCGCGCGCCGGTGATCCTCAACGTGGTCAATAACCAGTGGGCGATCTCCACCTTCCAGGCCATTGCCGGGGGTGAATCGACAACCTTCGCCGGTCGTGGCGTGGGTTGCGGCATCGCCTCGCTGCGGGTCGACGGCAACGATTTCATCGCGGTCTACGCCGCCTCGCGCTGGGCCGCCGAACGTGCCCGCCGCGGCCTGGGCCCGAGCCTGATCGAGTGGGTCACCTACCGTGCCGGCCCACACTCGACGTCGGACGATCCATCCAAGTACCGCCCTGCCGACGACTGGAGTCACTTCCCCCTGGGTGACCCGATCACCCGCCTCAAACAGCACCTGATCGCCATCGGCCACTGGTCCGAAGAAGAGCACCAGGCGGTCACCGCCGAGCTCGAGGCCGAGATCATCAAGGCGCAGAAAGAAGCCGAGCAGTACGGCACCCTGGCCGGTGGCCAGATGCCGAGCCCAGCCTCCATGTTCGAGGACGTCTACAAGGAGATGCCGGAGCACCTGCGCCGGCAGCGCCAGGAACTGGGGATCTGACATGAACGATCACAACACTTCAATTCAGTTGGACACCGCCATGGCGACTACCACCATGACCATGATCCAGGCCCTGCGCTCGGCCATGGACATCATGCTTGAGCGCGATGACAACGTGGTCGTCTACGGCCAGGACGTGGGCTACTTCGGCGGCGTGTTCCGCTGCACCGAAGGCCTGCAGACCAAATACGGCAAGTCGCGCGTGTTCGATGCGCCGATCTCCGAAAGCGGCATCGTCGGCACCGCCGTGGGCATGGGTGCCTACGGCCTGCGTCCGGTGGTCGAGATCCAGTTCGCCGACTACTTCTACCCGGCCTCCGACCAGATCGTTTCCGAGATGGCTCGCCTGCGCTATCGCTCGGCCGGCGAGTTCGTGGCCCCGCTGACCCTGCGCATGCCTTGCGGCGGCGGCATTTACGGCGGCCAGACCCACAGCCAGAGCCCGGAGGCGATGTTCACCCAGGTGTGCGGCCTGCGCACCGTGATGCCTTCCAACCCCTACGACGCAAAAGGCCTGCTGATCGCCTCGATCGAGAACGATGACCCGGTGATCTTCCTGGAGCCCAAGCGCCTGTACAACGGCCCGTTCGACGGCCACCACGACCGCCCGGTAACCCCGTGGTCGAAACACCCGGCCAGCGCCGTACCCGACGGCTACTACACCGTGCCGCTGGACAAGGCCGCCATCACCCGCCCGGGCAATGACGTGACCGTGCTGACCTACGGCACCACCGTGTACGTGTCCCAGGTCGCTGCCGAAGAAACCGGCGTCGACGCCGAAGTCATCGACCTGCGCAGTCTGTGGCCACTGGACCTGGAAACCATCGTCAACTCGGTGAAAAAGACCGGCCGCTGCGTGGTGGTTCACGAAGCCACCCGCACCTGCGGCTTTGGCGCCGAGCTGATCTCGCTGGTCCAGGAACACTGCTTCCATCACCTTGAAGCCCCGATCGAACGCGTTACCGGCTGGGACACTCCCTACCCGCACGCGCAGGAATGGGCGTACTTCCCCGGCCCCTCACGAGTGGGCGCGGCATTGAAACGGGTCATGGAGGTCTGAATGGGCACGCACGTCATCAAGATGCCGGATATCGGTGAAGGCATCGCACAAGTTGAACTGGTGGAATGGTTCGTCAAAGTCGGCGATACCGTCACCGAAGACCAGGTCGTGGCCGACGTCATGACCGACAAGGCTACCGTGGAAATCCCTTCGCCGGTCAGCGGCAAGGTCCTGGCCCTGGGTGGCCAGCCGGGTGAAGTCATGGCCGTGGGCAGCGAGCTGATCCGCATCGAAGTCGAAGGCGCCGGCAACCATCCGGGAGGAGCGGGCTCGCCCCGCGAAGACGCCAGCGCCTCAGCCGAGCCGGCTCCGGCTCCGGCTCCCGCTCCAGCCGCCCCTGCCGCCACCCCGGCAGCGGCAGCCACCCCGGTCCCGGCGCTCACCACCCACCAGCCCGCCCCCATTGTCCCGCGCGATGCCAGCGAGCGTCCCCTCGCCTCCCCGGCCGTGCGCAAGCGCGCCCTGGATGCCGGCATCGAACTGCGCTACGTACACGGCAGCGGCCCGGCCGGGCGCATCCTGCATGAAGACCTGGATGCCTTCCTCACCCAGCCGACCACCCACACCCAGAGCGCGTCCGGCTACGCCAAGCGCAGCGACAGCGAACAGATCCCGGTGATCGGCCTGCGCCGCAAGATCGCCCAGCGCATGCAGGATGCCAAGCGTCGCGTCGCGCACTTCAGCTATGTCGAAGAAATCGACGTCACCGCCCTGGAAGAACTGCGCCTGCACCTGAACAAGAAGTGGGGCGACAGCCGCGGCAAGCTGACCCTGCTGCCCTTCCTGGTGCGCGCCATGGTCGTTGCCCTGCGTGAGTTCCCGCAGATCAACGCCACCTACGACGACGAAGCCCAGGTCATCACCCGCCACGGTGCGGTGCATGTCGGTATCGCCACCCAGGGCGACAACGGCCTGATGGTGCCGGTGGTGCGTCACGCCGAGGCCGGCAGCCTATGGAGCAACGCAAGCGAAATCGTGCGCCTGGCCAATGCCGCCCGCACCAACAAGGCCAGCCGTGAAGAACTGACGGGCTCGACCATCACCCTGACCAGCCTCGGCGCTCTTGGCGGCATCGTCTCGACGCCGGTGGTCAACACGCCGGAGGTCGCTATCGTCGGGGTCAACCGCATGGTCGAACGGCCGATGGTGATCAACGGCCAGATCGTGATCCGCAAGATGATGAACCTGTCCTCGTCCTTCGATCATCGCGTGGTCGATGGCATGGACGCAGCGCTCTTCATCCAGGCCATCCGCGGCCTGCTCGAACAACCCGCCAGCCTGTTTGTGGAGTGACCATGCAACAGACGCAAAACACTACCCTGCTGATTATCGGTGGCGGCCCTGGCGGTTATGTCGCGGCGATCCGCGCCGGTCAACTTGGCATCCCGACCGTGCTGGTCGAGGGCCAGGCCCTGGGCGGCACCTGCCTGAACATCGGCTGCATCCCGTCCAAGGCACTGATCCATGTGGCCGAGCAGTTTCATCAAACCCGGCATCATAGCCAGCAGTCGAGCCTGGGCATCAAGGTGTCGCCACCGAGCCTGGACATCGGCCAGAGCGTGGCCTGGAAAGACGGCATCGTCGATCGCCTGACCAGCGGCGTCGCCGCCTTGCTGAAAAAGCACGGGGTCAAGGTGATCCACGGCTGGGCGAAGATCCTCGACGGCAAGAACGTCGAAGTCGATGGCCAGCGCATCCAGTGCGAGCATCTGTTGCTGGCGACCGGCTCCAGCAGTGTCGAGCTGCCAATGCTGCCCCTGGGCGGCGCGATCATCTCGTCCACCGAAGCCCTGGCGCCCAAGGCACTGCCCAAGCACCTGACGGTGGTGGGCGGCGGTTACATCGGCCTGGAGCTGGGCATCGCCTATCGCAAGCTCGGCGTTGACGTCAGCGTGGTCGAGGCCCGCGAACGCATCCTGCCCACCTACGACAGCGAGCTGACGGCGCCGGTGGCCGAGTCGATCAAGAAGCTTGGCATCACGCTCTACCTCAAGCACAGCGTCGAAGGTTTCGATGCCGAGCACCAGCGCCTGCAGGTACGCGATCCAGCCGGCGAGCTGCTGCAACTGGACACCGACCAGGTGCTGGTCGCCGTGGGTCGCAAACCACGCACCCAGGGCTTCAACCTGGAATGCCTGGACCTGAAGATGAACGGCTCCGCCGTGGCCATCGACGAACGCTGCCAGACCAGCATGCGCAACGTCTGGGCCATTGGCGACCTGAGCGGCGAACCGATGCTCGCCCACCGGGCCATGGCCCAGGGCGAAATGGTCGCCGAGATCATCGCCGGCAAGACTCGCCGCTTCGAGCCCAGCGCCATTGCTGCCGTGTGCTTCACCGACCCGGAACTGGTGGTGGTTGGCAAGACCCCGGAGAACGCCGAACAGGACGGCCTGGACTGCATCGTTGCGCAGTTCCCGTTTGCCGCCAATGGCCGGGCCATGACCCTGGAATCGAAAAGCGGTTTTGTGCGCGTGGTCGCCCGCCGCGACAACCACCTGATCCTGGGTTGGCAGGCGGTGGGCGTCGGCGTCTCGGAGCTATCGACCGCGTTTGCCCAGTCACTGGAAATGGGCGCACGCCTTGAGGATGTAGCCGGCACTATCCATGCCCACCCGACCCTCGGCGAGGCGGTGCAGGAAGCGGCATTGCGAGCACTGGGCCACGCCCTGCACCTGTAAAACAGACACTGAAGCGGCTGAGGCCGATTTGACCCGCTGCGCGCTTGTGCAGCGGGTATTTTTTTGCCTGATTTTCCGGTTGCCAACGGGCGCTGTACCGACGGCCGATCAGGCCAAGTCCACGGTGCGCCGGATCCGGGCATCGGCGGTGTGAATCAAGCCTCAACTCGCCTCGGCCCGGACCCAGTCGATAAAGGCCTGCACCTCGGGACGCTGCATCGCCTCGGGACGGCTGACCACGTAATAGGCGAAACGTGAAGGCCAGGGCTTGTCCAGGGCCACGACCAGCTTCCCCGAATCGATGTCTTCCTGAACGTGGGTGTCCTGGACCAGGGCGATGCCCTGCCCGGCTGCTGCTGCGCGCAACAGCAGCAGGTCTTCCTCAAAACTCATCCCGCGCCGCCCTTCATCACCCACCTGCACGCCATGGGCCTGCAGCCAGAGCCCCCAGTCGGCGCGGTCGCTGTCCTGCAGCAATGGGTAGTTCAGGCAGTCGGCCGGCTCGAGAATCTTCGGCCCCTGGGCCAGCAGCCCGGGGCTTGCAACCGGCAGCAACACCGGCGCCATCAGGCGGATCGACTCCAGACCTGGGTAATGGCCCAGGCCGTGGCGCAGGGCCACATCAATCCTGTCGCGCTTGAAGTCGACCAACTTGGCCGACGCCTCTACCCGCACCTCGATCTGCGGATGCAGCTCGCTGAACCGCCCGATTCTCGGCACCAACCAGGCCGAGGCAAACGAAGGCACCGTGCTGATGGTGAGGGTCTTTTCAACGGCCAGGTTTTCCAGCGTCGAGAGCGACTTCTCAATCTGGTCAAAGCCGCGCAACAGCCCTGGGTGAATGCGTGCGCCCGCCTCGGTGAGATGAACCCCATGGCGGCCGCGCACAAACAGCGCAACACCGATGCGATCTTCGAGCAATCGAATCTGCTGACTGACGGCCCCCGGCGTAACGCCCAGACGCTCAGCCGCCGCCTTCAGGCTGCCAAGGCGCCCGGTTTCGGTAAAAGCACGCAGTGCGAGCAACGGCAGAACCGCTCCCATGTGGTCATCCTCTGTTTAGAAAATCTAATTCCTTAATGGAGAATTCATCGTTTCTCAATCAAGCCGAGCCTATCTAGGATAGCAATCAAGGCATTGACCAGAAAGTAGCATACCTAAGGTAGAAAACGATAAATGAAGCCCTCTGAATTGATCCTTTATACCGACAGCTCACCCAATGGATTCAAGATCACCATCGCCCTTGAAGAGCTCGGTTTGCCATACACCCTCAAGCATGTACAGATCGACCGAGGCGAACATCGCCAGGCCGGGTTTCTGACACTCAATCCCTATGGACGCATTCCGGTGCTGGTGGACGAAGGCGCCGGCATCACCCTGTTCGAGTCCGCAGCCATCCTGATGTACCTGGCGGAAAAAACCGGCCGTCTGCTGCCTGGCGACAGTGCTGCGCGCTGGTCGGCCATCACCTGGTTGATGTTTCACGCCTCGAGCATGGGCCCCCTTCTCGGTCAGCGCGTGCATTACGAACTGTTCGAGATCCCGGCCATCGACACGGTTACCAAACGTTTTCGACGCCTGACCGAGGTCGCCTTCGCCACCCTGGACACGCGCCTTGAGCACAACGAGTGGCTGGCCGGCAGCGAATACAGCATCGCCGACATCGCCACCTTCGGCTGGATGCACATCGTGCGCGTCATCGGGTTCGACTTCAGCCACTACCGCTACCTGAGCGACTGGTACGAGCGCGTCAACCAGCGCCCTGCCGTGCAACGTGGCATTCGCTTGCCTCAGCCTGCGACGGGCCCCTGACACTCACCTGGAAGAGAATCGGCATGAACGACACCCTGACACGCATCGCTCCCGCCCGCACCCATGGCGCGAGCGCACCCCGCTTTGCCAGCCATCCCGGCTACAACCGGATGTTCGCGCAGGACCGACTGACGCTGGGAATCTTTTTACCGCTGCGATTCTACGAGGGCGACATGAGTGTCCTGGTCGGGCAAGCGGACCTGGTCAGCGAAATCGATCGCCTTGGTTTCGCGGCGACCTGGGTGCGGGACGTCCCTCTGTTCGACCCGTACTTTGGCGATGCGGGCCAGGTCTTCGATCCCTTTACTTACCTGGCCTACCTTGCCGCCGGAACCCAGCGGGTCGCCCTGGCAACCGGCAGCGCGATCTTCTCGCTGCGCCACCCGATCGACCTAGCCAAAGCGGCTTCAACCATCGATCAACTGTCGGGCGGGCGCCTGGTCATGGGCATTGCCTCCGGCGACCGGCCGGTAGAGTTTCCGGCATATGGCCTGGAGCACAGCGAACGCGGCGAACGCTTCGCCGCGGCGGTGGACTACTTCCGACAACTGCTGCAAGGCACTGAAAGCAGCATCGCCTCGCCCCTCGGACACCTGAGCGGTGCGCAGATGCTGCCCAGACCGGCCACCGGCGCTATCCCGCTGCTGGTCACCGGCTCGTCGCGCCAGTCGATGCAATGGCTGGGGGAGCAGGCCGATGGCTGGCTGACCTATCCACATGCAACGCACAGCTCCGCTGGCCCAAGACAACTTGCGGAAAAAATCCGCGCCTGGCGCAGCCATATCCCGGACCTTGGGTTTCGCCCCCATGTCACCAACGAATGGATTGACCTCGACGAGAACCCGGACTGCCCGCGTACCCCGCTACGCGGTGGTTACGTACTCAAGACCGGACGCAAGGGTCTGATCGAACTGCTCGGTGAGTGGCGAGATGCCGGCGTGAACCATGGGGCACTGGGCATCCACCTGGCGCAACGACCCGCACAGGAAATCATTCAGGAACTGGGCGAAGAGGTGCTGCCCTTGTTTCCATCCCATGACGGGCCATTGCCGCTGCCGCAACACTGGTAATCCACGTTACTCACAGACACGGTCTTTGCCCGCGGCCTTGGCCCGATACAAGGCCCGGTCAGCCCTGGTCAGCATCTGCGCCTGGCCTTCGTCCGCAAGTCGCTGCACCACGCCGTAGCTCATGGTCAATTGGCGCTCGCCGATGGGCGCGGCTTGCTCCAGTGACTGGCGGATCTTCTCCGCCAGCGTGCGCGCATCGTCGATGGAGGCATCGGCCATCACCACGACAAACTCGTCGCCACCCCAACGGGCCAGCAGATCCGTTGCGCGCAGGCAGCTCCTGACCCGCTCCACCAGATCGACCAGGGCGCGATCACCCCGCGCGTGACCGTACTGGTCATTGATCGGCTTGAAGTCGTCCACATCCATCGCGACCAGCGCCAGCGGCTGACGAAAACGCCGCGCACGATCACAAGACTGCTGCAGCACCTTTTCCAACAGATAGCGATTGGCGACCAGGGTCAAGGCATCGCGCTCGGCAAGATCGCGATTCTCATCCAACTGACGTTGCAACTGCTGATTGACCCAGGACAGCTCCCGCGTGCGATCAGCCACCATTGTTTCCAGGGAGTGGTTCTGCCGCTTCAGGTGTGCCACCAGACGCTTGCTGGCATCGATATCGCGATGGGCACCGAGCATCCGCGCCACCGAACCGTCAGGATTGCGCTCGATGATATGCCCGCTGTCCTCGACCCACAGGTAACTGCCATCGGCACACCGGCAGCGATACTCCACCCGGTACTGCTCGGCACGCCCAGTGATGTAAGCCTCGAAGTGGCCCATCACACGCGGGTAGTCCTCCGGATGAATAACGCTCTCCCAGGTGAACACCGAATTGTCCAGAGAATGGCTGGCGTAGCCGAGCATCTTGTACCAGCCCGGGTTGCGATAGACGTAGCCGGTATTGGCATTCCAGTCCCAGATTCCATCGCTGATCAGGTCAAGCAGGGTTTGCAGCTGCGCGCGCTCGAACGCGATTGACGGAACCTTCGGTGCTGCCGGTTCTTGACTCATGGACTCTCTCCCTTGTCCGGACGACGTCGTCCCAGCCTTGCCATAAACGCTTACATTCTAGAACGTACGTAGCCATTGGCCAGCTGAGCGATGGGCCCGAAGTCGATCGAAACACCCATGCAGGAGCCGACGATCAGACGGCACACGAGTCCGGCGCAGGAAAGCGGAAAGTAGGGAATTCTTGAACTGTTCTAGGCGCGTAAGGCTGCTTGGCCGAGCGTTGAATGGTGTCCCAGGGCAGGTTCGAACTGCCAACCTTCCCCTTAGGAGGGGGATGCTCTATCCAATTGAGCTACTGAGACACTGAGGCCGGCAACGGGCGTTGCTCGGCGGAGGACGGCGAGCATGTTAACCACCATGCAACCATTTGTCATGTCATCCGTGGGGCTTTTTGCCTTCGGTTTATGTCGCTATTCGTGCATTTTGCAACAAGGCAGTGAGCCATCATTGCAGAGTGCACGAAAGCGTCGCCCAGCAACCGTAGTAAATAGTTGATTTTAAAAATAAATATTCAAACAAGCGGGTGGCATGCGAGGTGCATTTCCACCCTTATAAAAACGATCTTTGAGGAGCCCGCACGATGAACCGCACGCTGCTTCTACTCAACGCCCTGGCACTGATCGCAGTAATGGGCCTGGCTGTGCAAGGAGAAAGCGTTGCGGCGCTCGAGCAGGTTCGGACTGCGCCGGCCATGCGGGCACAAGTGGCAGTGTTCGACAGGGTCGCTGCGAACGCGGGCGAGCAGCCGGGCGGGCTAGGCGACGTGCGGACTGGGCGTGTCGTCTTCTGACGTGCCCTCTCGAACCAGCACTCCCTGCTCGCGTAGCAGGTCGAGCAAGCGCCTGAGGGCATCTTCCAGCGAGGTGGAGTTATCCAGCAGATGGATCGCAGGGTCATGCAGCGACAGTTGCGGGCTTCGCGTCAGGCGCCGCTCGATATCTTCGAGGCTCTCACGTCCGCGGGCCAGCAAGCGTTGCCGCAACACCCGGGGTTCGACCGTGATCAGTATCGCCAGTAAATTCGGGTAACGCTCCCGGGCCTTGGGCAAATGCGCCCGTGAACCGTTGATCAGTACCGCACGCCCGCTTGCCAGCCAGGTGTCGATTTCCACGGGTATCCCGTACGCCAGGTCATTGGCACGCCAGTGCAAGGCAAAGGCACCTTCGGCGCATAGCTGCTCGAAGCGCTCGACTGAAACACCCACCGCTTTTTCACCCTTGGCTTCGGCCGAGCGGGTGATGATGCGCTGGGCAATTTCCACCTGGTTTTTCTGGAGCGTTGCACGCGCTGCATCGATCAACGAGTCCTTTCCGGCACCGGAAGGCCCCATCAGATAGATCAAGCGGCCAGGGATCACTGTACGCGGGGGCGCGCTTGCGTCATGCTGCATAGCCACTATGCTCACTGGAAGGGAAACCTGCGCATTCTAGACGCTTTGCAGGGCCCTTGCGCCTGTGATGCAAAGGGATGGAGCGCGGGCCGACGGACTGGCACCGAACAAAATGAAAACTTTTCAAACCAGTACTCATTTCTGATAATTGGTACTGGCATAACGCCTTTATCCGGATCAAGATTTGTCACAGAATTGACGCCAAGGAACCGGCGACAATGAGGCATGATTCGTACCTCATTCACAATTCAGGTTGAACATTTTGTCGCCCTGATGGTCGTAGTGACATCGTGCGGCCAATTTCGAGAACCGCTTCCCCTGAACTAAAACCGGTCAATTATATGCGCCCAATGAAACAGGCTATTTACTCAAGCCGCACCGCTGACAAATTCGTCGTACGCCTGCCCGACGGAATGCGTGAGCGCATTGCCGAGGTAGCGCGCAACCACCACCGCAGCATGAACTCGGAAATCATTGCCCGCCTGGAGCAGAGCCTGATCCAGGAAGGAGCCTTGGGTGATGACTTGAGCATGCGCCTGGACAGCCCGGAGCTGTCACTGCACGAACGCGAGTTGCTGCAACGCTTCCGCCAACTTTCCCACCGCCAGCAGAACGCGCTGGTGGCCCTGATTGCCCACGATGTCGAAATGGCAGCTGACGCTTCCTGATACCGGCCACCGCAATTGAAAAAGCCAGCGAAAGCTGGCTTTTTTGTGGCTGCGATTTGAAGGGCGACTAGAGCAGGAAGATAGTCGCCAAGCCCAGGAAGATAAAGAAACCGCCGCTGTCGGTCATGGCGGTGATCATCACGCTGGCGCCCATCGCCGGATCGCGCCCCAGGCGCGCCAGGGTCATCGGAATCAACACGCCCATCAACGCGGCAAGCAGCAAGTTGAGGGTCATTGCGGCTGTCATCACCACACCCAGCGACCAGCTGCCATACAGCAGGTACGCCACCACACCGATCACCCCGCCCCATACCAGGCCGTTTATCAAGGCAACCGCGAGCTCTTTGCGCATCAGTCGCGATGTGTTGCCCGGGCTGACCTGATCGAGCGCCATCGCGCGAACGATCATGGTGATGGTCTGGTTGCCGGAGTTGCCACCGATACCTGCAACGATCGGCATCAAGGCCGCCAGCGCCACCAGCTTCTCGATCGAACCCTCGAACAAGCCAATCACTCGAGAGGCGACGAATGCCGTGATCAGGTTGATTGCCAGCCACGCCCAACGGTTGCGCAGCGAGCGCCAGACCGAGGCGAAGATGTCTTCTTCTTCGCGCAGACCCGCCATGTTCAGGACTTCGGTCTCGCTCTCTTCACGAATCAGATCGACCATCTCGTCAATGGTCAAACGGCCGATCAGACGACCGCTCTTGTCCACTACCGGCGCCGATACCAGGTCGTAACGCTCGAAGGCCTGTGCGGCGTCGTAGGCGTCTTCTTCAGGCTGGAACACCACCGGGTCGTCGGCCATGACTTCGGCGACTTTCTTTTCCGGGTCGTTGACCAACAAACGCTTGATCGGCAGCACACCCTTGAGGATGCCGTCGTAATCGACCACGAACAGTTTGTCGGTATGCCCTGGCAGCTCCTTGAGCCGGCGCAGGTAACGCAGTACCACTTCCAGGCTGACGTCTTCGCGGATGGTGACCATCTCGAAGTCCATCAGCGCACCGACCTGCTCCTCGTCATAGCTCAACGCCGAGCGCACGCGCTCGCGCTGCTGGGCATCGAGGGTGTCCATCAACTCGTGGACAACGTCACGCGGCAGCTCAGGCGCAAGGTCGGCGAGTTCGTCGGCGTCCATTTCCTTGGCGGCCGCGAGCAACTCGTGATCGTCCATGTCGGCGATCAGCGTCTCACGAACCGAGTCGGATACTTCGAGGAGGATGTCACCGTCGCGCTCGGCCTTGACCAACTGCCAGACGGCCAGACGATCGTCCAGGGGCAAGGCTTCGAGAATGTAGGCGACGTCGGCAGAGTGCAGATCATCGAGCTTGCGCTGCAGCTCGACAAGGTTCTGGCGGTGAACGAGGTTTTCTACCAGGTCATGATGATGACCTTCCTGACGGTGGGTCAGGTCTTCGACCACGCGTTGACGCTGCAGCAGCTCGACCACCTGAGCAAGGCGGTCCTGCAAGCTCTCTTGCGTCTTTTTTACTTCATTTTCAGTCATAGGCGAACTCCACTCCCAGCAGCGGAGCACGCCGGGAGATTCAATCAGTCAGATCTTGATTGGCAAAACTTGCTATTGAGTAACTACTGGGTAAGTCCATGGTGGTATTCCACAAGCCCCGGCGGGGCTGACGGGCGCAATCATACACCGCTTGAGCTGTCAGGGTGCTGAAAAAATCGTGGCTAGAACAATCGTTTGCGAGACATAGCTATGACACCCCATGCACGCATCAGTGCGACGGTGGCTGCACATAAAAGAACACATGGCGGGTAGAAAAAGTCTAAACGCAGAAAAGCAAAAAGCCCGCCTGGATAGGCGGGCTTTCTGTTGTATGGTGCACTCAGGAGGATTCGAACCTCCGACCGCTCGGTTCGTAGCCGAGTACTCTATCCAGCTGAGCTATGAGTGCAGGGTTGGCGCTTGATGGACCAGTTCACCTCTGGTTGAAGCTGAAGTTGCTTTCTAGAAGAAAACCGCTTCGTCGTATGGTGCACTCAGGAGGATTCGAACCTCCGACCGCTCGGTTCGTAGCCGAGTACTCTATCCAGCTGAGCTATGAGTGCAGGGTTGGCGCTTGATGGACCAGATCACCTCTGGTTGGAGCTGAAGTTGCTTTCTAGAAGAAAACCGCTTCGTCGTATGGTGCACTCAGGAGGATTCGAACCTCCGACCGCTCGGTTCGTAGCCGAGTACTCTATCCAGCTGAGCTATGAGTGCAGGGTTGGCGCTTGATGGACCAGATCACCTCTGGTTGGAGCTGAAGTTGCTTTCTAGAAGAAAACCGCTTCGTCGTATGGTGCACTCAGGAGGATTCGAACCTCCGACCGCTCGGTTCGTAGCCGAGTACTCTATCCAGCTGAGCTATGAGTGCATTTGTTACCGCGCATTATAGGCCGCTAAATCTTTTTGCCAACCACTTTTTCGTTTAATTTCAACTACTTAGCGATTTAAGGCTGACTACAGCGTCCTACATGAATAATGGCGGAGAAGGGGGGATTCGAACCCCCGATACCCTTGTGAGGTATACTCCCTTAGCAGGGGAGCGCCTTCGGCCACTCGGCCACCTCTCCGCAACACGGGGCGTATAATAACCAGACCCTTCCCCGTTTGCAAACTCTTTTTTGAAAAAAACTCGATAAAAATTAATGGGTTGGTTCTTCGTCCTTCTCTTTCTTGATCCGCAGGTAGATTTCCTCACGGTGGACGGCGACTTCTTTAGGGGCGTTCACGCCGATTCGCACCTGGTTTCCTTTGACGCCGAGCACGGTCACGGTGATTTCGCCGTCGCCAATGATTAGGCTCTCGGCGCACCGACGAGTCAGAATCAACATACCTTTCTCCTCACGAAATTCAGTTCAGGGTCACAGTCTGCAAAAAAAAGGGCTTGAGCCTGTAACCCGTGACGGCTACCGACCTACGCCTAAGTATTGTCTAGCGCGAGCGAAACGACAGATTTCTCACACCAGCCAGAAAAACGAAGGGCGCGGCTAAGCCGCGCCCTTGAGGCATTGCATTACTCACCCTGTCGGGCGGGGGCATCCAATTCAAACGCGGTGTGCAGGGCACGTACAGCCAGCTCCAGGTACTTCTCTTCGATCACCACCGAGACCTTGATCTCGGAGGTGGAGATCATCTGGATGTTGATGCTCTCTTTAGCCAGCGCTTCAAACATGCGGCTGGCAACACCGGCGTGGGAACGCATACCGACACCCACGATCGAGACCTTGGCAATGTTGGTATCGCCGACCACTTCACGGGCATTGAGCTCCAGTGCCGTGGTGTCCAGCACCTTGTGCGCCTTGTCGTAGTCGTTGCGGTGCACGGTGAAGGTGAAGTCGGTGGTGTTATCGTGCGAAACGTTCTGCACGATCATGTCGACTTCGATGTTCGCGGCACTGATCGGGCCGAGGATCTTGAAAGCAACGCCCGGGGTATCCGGTACGCCACGGATGGTCAGCTTGGCTTCATCGCGATTGAAGGCGATGCCGGAAATGATCGGCTGTTCCATGGATTCCTCTTCATCAATAGTAATGAGGGTACCCGGACCCTCCTGAAAGCTGTGCAGCACGCGCAGCGGAACGTTGTACTTGCCGGCGAACTCGACGGCACGAATCTGCAGCACCTTGGAACCAAGGCTGGCCATTTCCAGCATTTCTTCAAAGGTGATCTTGTCCAGCCGCTGGGCCTGGGAGACCACACGCGGGTCGGTGGTGTAGACACCATCGACGTCGGTGTAGATCTGGCACTCATCAGCCTTGAGCGCAGCCGCCAGGGCCACACCCGTGGTGTCGGAGCCACCACGACCGAGGGTGGTGATGTTGCCGTGCTCGTCCACACCCTGGAACCCTGCCACAACAACCACACGCCCGGCCTTGATGTCGGCACGGATTTTCTGGTCGTCGATCTGCAGGATGCGCGCCTTGTTGTGCGCGCTGTCGGTGAGGATGCGCACCTGGTTGCCGGTGTAGGACACCGCCGGAATGCCACGCTTGATCAGCGCCATGGCCAGCAACGCAATAGTCACCTGCTCGCCGGTAGAGACGATCACATCCAGCTCACGCGGAACCGGTGTGTCGCTAATCTTCTTGGCCAGGTCGATCAAACGATTGGTTTCGCCGCTCATCGCCGACAGTACAACCACCAGGTCATCGCCGGCATCGCGGAATTTCTTGACCTTGTCGGCAACCTGCTCGATTCGTTCGACCGTGCCAACGGAAGTGCCGCCAAATTTCTGTACGATCAACGCCATTTCAAAGCCGCCTCAGCCCATGAAGGGCACCCAATAAACATTCAAACGACACCATGGCCCGCCACTAGACGACGGGCCAAGCGGTGTCTTAAACGCCCTGCTCCACGAATGGCACGGTCAAGGCCAGCGCGCTGTCCAGCGCAGCGGTGTCTACGCCACCACCTTGCGCCATGTCCGGACGACCGCCACCCTTGCCGCCTACGGCAGCAGCAGCTTGCTTCATCAAATCACCGGCTTTGAGTTGGCCAGTCAGGTCTTTGGTCACACCGGCAACCAGCACGACCTTTTCCTCATGGACACTGCCGAGCAGGATCACTGCGCGGCCGAGTTTGTTCTTCAGCTGATCGACCAGCGCCAGCAGTGCCTTGCCGTCCTGGCCATCCAGGCGCGCGGCCAGGACCTTGACGCCCTTGACCTCGACAGCACTGTTGGACAGGTCGTCACCGGCAGCGCTGGCTGCCTTGGCCTGCAGTTGTTCCAGCTGTTTTTCCAGCTGGCGGTTGCGCTCAAGCACAGCCGAGAGCTTGTCGATCAGGTTGTCGCGACTGCCCTTGACCAGTTGCGCGGCTTCCTTGAGCTGATCTTCGGCAGCGTTCAGGTAAGCCAGTGCCGCTGCCCCGGTGACCGCTTCGATACGGCGCACGCCGGAGGCCACGCCACCTTCGCTGATGATCTTGAGCAGGCCGATATCGCCGGTACGCTTGGCGTGGATACCGCCGCACAGTTCGACGGAGAAATCGCCGCCCATGCTCAGCACCCGAACGCTGTCGCCGTACTTCTCGCCGAACAGCGCCATGGCGCCCTTCTGCTTGGCGGTCTCGATATCGGTCTCTTCGGTTTGCACCTCGGAGTTCTTGCGCACTTCACGGTTGACGATGTCTTCCAGTGCCTTGAGTTGCTCTGGCTTGACCGCCTCGAAGTGACTGAAGTCGAAACGCAGGCGCTGGCTATCCACCAACGAGCCTTTCTGTTGTACGTGATCGCCCAGCACCTGGCGCAGTGCAGCGTGCAGCAGGTGCGTCGCGGAGTGGTTCAAGGAGGTGGCGTGCTGTACCTCGGCATCGACCTTGGCCTGAACCTTGGCACCGACCACCAGCGAACCGCTGGCCACGATGCCGTGATGCAGGAACGCACCACCGGTCTTGGTGGTGTCGCGCACATCGAAGCGAACGCCGCCAGCCTGCAGGTAACCGGTATCGCCCACCTGACCACCGGACTCGGCGTAGAACGGCGTGCGGTCGAGGATCACAACACCCTCCTCGCCTTCGCCCAGTTGCTCGACGACTTTGCCATCTTTATAGATAGCAACGATGCTGGCTTCGCCTTCGGTGGTGCTGTAGCCGGTGAACTCGGTGGCTACGTCAACCTTGACCAGGGTGTTGTAGTCCAGACCGAATGCGCTGGCGGAACGCGCGCGCTCACGCTGCGCTTCCATCTCGCGCTCGAAGCCTTCTTCGTCGATGGTCAGCTCGCGTTCGCGGGCGATGTCGGCGGTCAGGTCCATCGGGAAGCCGTAGGTGTCATAGAGCTTGAACACCACGTCACCCGGAACCACGCTGCCCTTGAGCTCGGCCAGGTCCTGCTCGAGGATCTTCAGGCCCTGCTCCAGGGTCTTGGCGAACTGCTCTTCTTCAGCCTTGAGCACGCGCTCGATGTTGGCCTGCTGCTGGGTGAGCTCCGGGAAGGCTTCGCCCATCTCGGCAACCAGCGCGGCAACGATCTTGTAGAAGAAGCTGCCGGTGGCGCCCAGCTTGTTGCCATGGCGGCAGGCGCGGCGAATGATGCGGCGCAGCACATAGCCACGGCCTTCGTTGGAAGGCAGTACGCCGTCGGCGATCAGGAAACCGCACGAGCGGATGTGATCGGATACCACTTTGAGCGACGACTGCTCTTCGTTCTTGCAGCCGATAGCGGCGGCAGAGGCGTCGAGCAGGCTGCGGAACAGGTCGATCTCATAGTTCGAGTGCACGTGCTGCATGACCGCACTGATGCGCTCAAGGCCCATGCCGGTATCCACCGACGGTGCTGGCAGCGGGTGCAGCACGCCATCGGCAGTACGGTTGAACTGCATGAAAACGTTGTTCCAGATCTCGATGTAACGGTCACCGTCTTCTTCCGGCGAGCCGGGTGGGCCGCCCCAGATGTCCGGGCCGTGGTCGTAGAAGATCTCGGTGCAAGGGCCGCACGGGCCGGTATCGCCCATGGTCCAGAAGTTGTCGGAAGCGTAAGGGGCGCCCTTGTTGTCGCCGATGCGCACCATGCGCTCCTCGGGAACGCCGATTTCCTTGGTCCAGATGTCGTATGCCTCGTCATCGCTGGCATAGACGGTCACCCAGAGCTTTTCTTCCGGCAGGCCCAGGACCTTGGTCAGGAAGGTCCAGGCGTAGGTGATGGCGTCCTTCTTGAAGTAATCGCCGAAGCTGAAGTTGCCCAGCATTTCAAAGAAGGTGTGGTGACGGGCGGTGTAGCCGACGTTTTCCAGGTCGCTGTTCTTGCCACCGGCGCGCACGCATTTCTGGCTGCTGGTGGCGCGGGTGTAGGCACGCTTTTCCTGGCCAAGGAAGCAGTCCTTGAACTGGTTCATCCCCGCGTTGGTGAACAGCAGGGTCGGGTCGTTGCCCGGAATCAAGGAGCTGGAGGCAACTCGGGTGTGTCCCTGCTCTTCGAAGAAGCGAAGGAAGGCTTCACGGATTTCTGCGCTTTTCATAGGTTCTTCCACGGAAACGGCGGCCTTAAGGCAAATGCTTGCGTCAAATTGACGAAACGACGGCAAAGGGCCGCATTATATCGGGCCTTCGGCTTGGGTGCAGTGTGTTTATGCTATAGAAACCGTCAATTGGACGCTCTGCAACGACCTGAACAAACAAAAGTGGTAGAAACCTCCTTCGCTGCTCGCGGCCGTAATACCAAGACCTGGCTGATTCTGCTGACACGGTATTACTGCGGTTGCCAATTGCAATTGGCAAGACCTGCCGGATGAAATGTCATGCATCGGCAAAAAAACCGTTAGCAGCCTATACGTTAGCCTGACAGTTGTGCTAATAATTCCCCGCCGCCGGCGACCGGTGGCAACGTTCTCAGGGCGGGGTGCAATTCCCCACCGGCGGTAATTGCGCCCAATGCGCATAGCCCGCGAGCGCTTGCAGGCCACCCTGCAAGGTCAGCAGACCCGGTGTGATTCCGGGGCCGACGGTCATAGTCCGGATAAAGAGAGAACGGGATAGGCACATCTACGCCTGTCGTTGCGCACCTGCGTGGCGAAATCCCCTTCGATCCAGATGCCCTGTTTCTCATACAAACAGGAGTCCGTTTCAATGCAACCTACCGCAATCGATAGCAAGAACCCTTCCCACGAGCGCATCGCATTTATCCAGGCCTGCTGGCACAAGGATATTGTCGACCAGGCGCGCAAGGCTTTTGTCGAGGAAATGGGAAACCAAGGCTATCAAGCGAGCGATATCGACTTCTTTGAAGTCGGTGGCGCGTTCGAGATTCCGCTTCACGCCAAGCTGTTGGCGCGTACCGGCCGCTACGCCGGCATCGTTGCAGCAGGCCTGGTGGTCGATGGCGGCCTGTACCGCCACGAGTTTGTCGCCCAGTCCGTGATCAGCGGCCTGATGCAAGTGCAGCTGGAAACCGAAGTACCGGTGTTCTCGGCAGTACTGACCCCGCACCACTTCCATGCCGGTGATGAGCACCAGAACTTCTATTTCGAGCATTTCCTGGTCAAGGGTGCCGAAGCGGCGAAGACCTGCGCCGATACACTGAAGAAGCTGCGCGCCCTGCGCCGCATCGACGCACCGCAGAAAATGGCTGGCTGAATTTAGATAAGAACGGGCTTGCGCCGCGATGCGATACAGCAAGTGGATCGCTATCGCGGGGCAAGCCCGCTTCTAGGCCGGTCAGGCGAGCTGATCTGGTGAAGTCGGCACGATCAGAATGCCGGCCCGCAGTCCATTCCTGACCTTCGGATTGGGAAAGATGATGCGAGCCCCCTCCTCCTCGACGATCCAGCGCGATTCGGCCAGGTCTTCTGCCAGCAGATAGCCCTTGGACAACTCCGAAAAGTTTTCGATGTCCGCCGGCAAGTGCAGGCGGAAGCTGTCGCTGTGCTTGATGATCTCGCGCGCCACGCTAAACAGCTGCAAGCCATCCAACGCATCAGGCTCTTCTGGCTCATTGCCTTCGATAATCTGCTTGAGGCGGGTTTCCAGCCGATCAAGATTGACCTGCTCGTTCTGCCCGAACGGGCGCGCCTTACCCAGCTCCAGGGTAAAGGCCTCGGCATCCAGCTGCTCATAGGTAAAGGCGGTAAAGGTAATCGACGCCTTGCTCTGCAGCAGCACGGCCTCCATGCCCGCCGCGCGCAACCGCGCCAGTTCGCGACGTGAATGCTGTCCACCTTCCTTGAACGGGTACAGGGCGAACTGTTCGATCTTCGAGCCACGAATGGCGGTGTGCAGGTCGTAATGCAGGCGCGTACGGCCCGGCACGCTGAAGAAGGTCTTGGCAAACTGCTCCAGCTGTCCTGCCCGCAAGGCTTCACTGCCGCTGGACAACTCATGCCGGCCATTGAACAGGCGATTGACGTCCTGCTCGATATACCGCTCTCCCTTGCGAATCGCTTCAGGGTTGCCGAACAGGAACAGGATACGGGCGCGCGGCTTGATCTCAGCCCGGGCAATGCCATGCAACAGCTCGTCGAGCAGCTCGATCGGAGCCGTTTCATTGCCATGAATGCCGGCCGATAACAGCAGGTCCATGCCATTGTCCCGCGCCTCGGGCGGGCGCACTTCGAGTGCACCTTCGCCGAGCCAGCGCATGCGCACGCCTTCGACAGTCAGCTGGGTCTTCTCTGCCGGTTCACGACCGGCCAGGGTCAGGTCGAGCAGTTTGCCGAGGGCGAGCATGGGCTATTCCTTAGTGATGGTGGCCGCAATCGGGACCATGAACGTGATCATCATCGTCGCCGGCGTCGGCCGGTTCCATTTCCAGCTGCAGGCTGACCAGGTTGGTGGCCAGCGGACGCAGCAGCAAGTTGGCGTATTCGGCGTCGTCTTCTTCGACATCGACGCCGATCAGCAGCTGACCGCGGCCATCCTGCTGAATCCACACCTCCTTGCCTTGCCAGACCACCGCAAAGCGGGTGCAGGAAGTTTCCAGCTGGGTACCATCGTCATCTTCAAGGATCAGCTGCAGGGCGTCGGACATAGTCGATTTCTCTCTCAAGGTTGGAGTTGGAACGGATAGACCGAACCCAGTTTGAGAATCTGGGTCAGTTCATCCAATGCCGTACGACATTCAATCAACAACTGCGGATCGGCCAGATCGGTTTCGCTCAGGCGATCGCGGTAGTGCTTGTCGACCCACTGGGTCAGGGTGTCGTACAGCGGCGCCGTCATGATAACCCCTGGATTGACCGCCGCCAGTTCCGTTTCGTTGAGTGCCACGCGCAAACGCAGGCACGCCGGGCCGCCGCCGTTCTGCATGCTTTGCTTGAGGTCGAACACTTTGACCTCGGCGACCGGGCCGCCAGAGCCGGTCAAGGTCGACAGGTACGTCCAGACCCGCTCGTTGTTGCGACACTCTTCCGGCACGATCAGCAGCATCGAACCATCGGCACGGGTCAGCAGCTGACTGTTGAACAGGTAGGAACGTACCGCATCCTCTACCGTGACAGCCGAGCGCGGCACACAGATCGCCTTGAAGTTGCCACCCCGTTTAGCCAGTTTAGCCTGCAGTTGGCCAAGCATCGCCTCGGTCTCGAGGAAGGCATCCTCGTGATAGAACAGCACTTCGCCGTTACCCACCGCGATCACGTCGTTGTGGAAAACGCCTTGATCGATCACGGCCGGGTTCTGCTGGCCAAACACCACACCTTCTTCGCTCAGGCCATGCAGGCGAGCGACTGCCTGCGAGGCTTCAAGGGTCTGGCGTGCCGGGTATTTCTGCGGCGCCGGAACGCGGTTGTCGAATGCACTTCGGCCATAGACAAAGAACTCGACCCCCGCCTCACCGTAGCTACGGCAGAAACGCGTGTGGTTGGCCGCACCTTCGTCGCCGAACTGCGCCACGGCCGGCAAGGCCGCGTGGTGGGCGAAGTGCTTGCTGTCGGCGAACATTGCTCCCAACACTCGGCTGGTGGTCGGGTGCTCGATGCTGCGGTGGTACTTGCAGTTGAGGTTGGCCGCGGTGAAGTGCACACGACCATCGGCGGTGTCGGCACTGGGGCTGACGGTCGCGGCGTTGGCCACCCACATGCTCGACGCCGAGCAACTGGCAACCAGCAACGGCATGGCCTCCTTGGCCGCCTGCTGAATGACTTGCGCATCACTTCCGGAAAAGCCCAGGCGACGCAGCGCAGCCACATCTGGACGCTCTTGCGGAGCCAGCACACCTTGCTGAAACCCCATCTCCATCAGCGCTTTCATTTTCGCCAGGCCCTGACGCGCCGCTTCACGCGGGTTGGACGCCTGCTGGCTGTTGCTTTGCGAAGCAACGTTGCCGTAGGACAGCCCGCCGTAGTTGTGCGTCGGTCCCACCAGACCATCAAAATTCATTTCAAACGATTTCATCGGCAAGGCTCCGTAGACCTTTTGTTATAGGGAGACGCCCGGCGTCAGTGTGGCAGGCAGGGTCAGGCTGGCGGTCTCCAGCGAGGCTACCGGGTAGGCGCAGTAATCGGCGGCGTAGTAGGCACTGGCGCGGTGGTTGCCGCTGGCACCCACACCGCCGAATGGCGCGCTGCTCGCGGCGCCGGTCAGCTGCTTGTTCCAGTTGACGATGCCGGCGCGGCAGTTGAGCCAGAAGTACTGGTAGCGCGCACGGGAATCGGACAGCAGGCCGGCAGCCAGGCCGTACTGGGTGTTGTTGGCTTCGGCGATGGCTGCGTCGAAATCGCTGTAGCGGATCACCTGCAGCAACGGGCCGAAGAACTCTTCGTCCGGGCGACCGGCAACGGCCGTGACATCGACGATGCCAGGCGTCAGCAAGGCGGCCGATGCTTGTGGCTGGGTCATTTCCAGCAGCGATACACCGCCGTTGGCCAGCAATTGCGCCTGGGCATCGAGCAGCGCCTTGGCCGCCCCCAGGGAAATCACCGAACCCATGAACGGCGCAGGCTGCTGATCAAAAGCACCAACGCTGATGTTCTTGCACACCTCGATCAGACGCTTGAGCAGCGCATCGCCCCAGGCACCTTGCGGTACCAGCAGGCGACGGGCGCAGGTGCAGCGCTGGCCGGCAGAAATGAACGCCGACTGGATGATGGTGTAGACCGCAGCGTCCAGGTCCTTGACCTCGTCGACCACCAGCGGGTTGTTGCCGCCCATCTCCAGCGCCAGGATCTTGTCCGGGCGTCCGGCGAACTGCTGATGCAACACGTTCCCGGTGCGGCTGGAGCCGGTGAAGAACAAGCCGTCGATACCCGGGTTGGCCGCCAGGGCCACGCCGGTTTCACGCGCGCCCTGGACCAGGTTCAGAACGCCTGCTGGCAGGCCTGCCTCGATCCAGCACTTGACCGTCAACTCGGCAACCTTCGGGGTCAGTTCGCTCGGTTTGAACACCACGGTGTTACCAGCCAACAGCGCCGGAACGATGTGTCCGTTAGGCAGGTGACCAGGGAAGTTGTAGGGGCCGAACACCGCCACCACGCCGTGAGGCTTGTGCCGCAACACAGCCGTGGCATCCGCCAGCGGGCCGCTCTTCTCACCGGTGCGCTCGCGATAGCTCTGCACCGAGATGGCCACCTTGTTGATCATGCTGGTGACTTCGGTCGCCGACTCCCACAAAGGCTTGCCGGTTTCTTCACCGATGCAGCGGGCGAGCTCGTCTGCCTTGGCCTTGAGCGCGGCGGCAAAGGCCTCAAGCACGCTGATGCGCGCATCCAGCGACTGCAACGCCCAAGCGGAGAAGGCCTGACGCGCCGCCTTGACGGCGCCGTCGACTTGCTCGGCACTGGCACCACGCCCTTCCCAGATGACCTGCTGAGTGACCGGGTTCAGCGACTGCAAGGCCTCGCCCTGCCCTGCCTGCCAACTGCCGGCGATGTAGTGAGTCGTCATTATTTGGCCTCCCGGGCAGCAGACAGCGGCACGGCACGCACCTGGTCACCGGCGCTCAGGCGCAGGCGTTTTGCGGTCAAGGGATCGACCACCAGGGTACCGGCCGCCAGACGCGCAGGTGCCGCGGTGATGCGGCAGTCCTCGCGCTTGCGGTTGTGAATGATGAAAGGGGTTGCGTCGTCGCCCGGCGTACCCACCGCCAGCACCAGCGCCTGACTGTCGTGTACCGCGCGGATCTTGCTGGTTTCGCACTCCACGGCAGGGCCTGCGTCGAAGATGTCGACATAACCCTGGTAACTGAAGCCTTCGCTCTTGAGCATCGCCAGTGCAGGCTCGGTGTCGGTATGCACGCGGCCGATCACGTTGCGCGCCGCCTCGGAGAGGAAGCAGGTGTACAGCGGGAACTTGGGCATCAGCTCGGCGATGAACGCCTTGTTGCCGACACCGGTGAGGTAGTCGGCCTGGCTGAACTCCATCTTGAAGAAGTGTCGGCCCAGGCTTTCCCAGAACGGCGAACGACCCTGCTTATCCGACATGCCGCGCATCTCGGCGATGATCTTGTTGCCGAACAGCTCCGGGAACTCGGCAATGAACAACATGCGCGCCTTGGCCAGCAGACGGCCATTGAGGCCACTGCGGTGATCGGCGCGCAGGAACAGCGAGCACAGCTCGGAATTGCCGGTCAGGTCATTGGCCAGGAACAGGGTCGGAATTTCACGGTAGATGTTCAGCTCTTGGGAAGCACTGACGGTCAGGCCTACCCGATAGTTGTACCAGGGCTCACGCAGGCCGACGGCACCGGCGATGGCGGAAATGCCGACCACCACACCTTCGTCGTTTTCCAGTACGAACAGGTAATCGGCATCGCCACGTTCGGCTTCGCCACGGAAGGTCTTCTCGGCCCAGCCGACCCGGTGCGACAGGCGCTCTTCATTGGCCGGCAGGGTGGTCAGGCCGGTGCCGGTGCTGCGCGCCAGCTCGATCAGCGCAGGTAAATCACTGCTGCATACGGGACGAACGATCATGCTATCTCCTCGGGCGGCGGCCTTTGGCCTGCCGCGAAACTCGACCTGGGGTGCGCGGTTATCGAACCGCAGGGATCAAACCGCGACCAGGCGCACACTGGCGCCTTCGCCAACGCCAAGGGCTTCGGCGGCTTCAAGACTCAAGGTGACCGGCTTGCCGGGGACCCAGTCCAGTTCCAGCAGCACGGCGCGGTAGTCCTGCAACTGGCCATTGCAGACCAGGTACGGGCGTCCACCCTTGACCACGGTGCTGTCCAGCTTGACCGGCACCACACGGCTCTGGGCAATCGAGCGAATGCTCGACACCCGCGCATGCAAGGTCGGGCCACCGTCGAAAATGTCGATGTAGTGATCGGTCTCGAAGCCTTCGCGCATCAGGATGTCGAAGGTGATCTGCGCACGGGGATGCACCTGGCCCATGGCTTCTTGCGCGGCATCGGGCAGCAGCGGCACATAGATCGGGTAATGGGGCATCAGCTCGGCGAGAAAGGTCCGGCTTTTGAGGCCGCACAGGCGCTCGGCCTCGGCATAGTTGAGGTCGAAGAAGTTGCGCCCGATGGCGTCCCAGAACGGCGAATCACCGTTTTCGTCGCTGTAACCGACGATTTCGGTCACCACCGATTCGGCGAAGCGCTCAGGGTGCGCAGCCATGAACAGCAGGCGTCCGCGGGAATTGAGCTCCGACCAGCCAGTGCCCACCAGCTCCGGCAGTACGTAGAAACTGGTCAGCAGGCTGTTACCCGTCAGGTCATGGCACTGCGAAAGCACATGGATCTTGTTGTGGATCTTCAGCTCGCGCGAAGCGTGCACGAAGGTCTCGTTACGAAAACTGTAGAACGGCTCGGAGTAGCCGGCCGAAGCGACAATGGCCGAGCAGCCGACCAGCTTGCCGGTACTGCTGTCTTCGAGCACGAAGAAGTAGCTCTCTTCGCCGTTGAAGCTGACTTCGGCGGCAAAGGACGTCTCGGAGGCGGCAATCTTGTCGCCCAGGCGACCGGCATCATCCGGCAAGGACGTGACACCAATGGGGCTGTCCGCTGCCAGACGCTGTACTTCGCCCAGATCAGCCATTTGCGCGGGGCGCATCACCAGCATGGTGTCACTCCTTTCGGGAAAACAGGCCGGCATCTGCCGGCACAGAAAAAAACAGCAGGCGCCCCGGGGGCACATGCTCTGGAATTCGGATTCACCGGCCCCTCAGGGCCGGCGAAAGGACCGCAGGGGTAATCAGGCCTGGGTCAATTTGGCTGCAGCGCGCTCGAAACGGTCCAGACCTTCATCGATGTCGGCATCCTCGACCACCAGGCTCGGGGCGAAACGCACTACATCGGGACCGGCCTGGAGCACCATCAGGCCTTCTTTCTCGGCCGCATTGAAGACGTCCTTGGCCTTGCCTTTCCAGGCGTCGGACAACACGCAACCGATCAGCAGCCCCATACCACGCACCTGGGTGAACAGGCCGTACTGCTGGCCGATTTTCTCCAGGCGCGACTTGAAGCGCTCGTGCTTGGCCTTGACGCCCGCCAGCACTTCAGGGGTGTTGACCACATCCAGCACGGCATTGGCCACGGCGCATGCCAGTGGGTTGCCGCCGTAGGTGGTGCCGTGGGTGCCGACAGCCAGGTGCTTGGCCAGGTCTTCGGTGGTCAGCATCGCGCCGATCGGGAAACCGCCGCCCAGGCTCTTGGCGCTGGAGAGGATGTCCGGGGTGACGCCGTAGTGCATGTAGGCGAACAGCTCGCCGGTACGGCCAACGCCGGTCTGCACTTCGTCGAAGATCAGCAGGGCGTTGTGCTTGTCGCACAGCTCGCGAGCGCCTTTGAGGTAGGCCAGGTCTGCCGGCACCACTCCGCTCTCGCCCTGGATCGGCTCGATCACCACCGCGCAGGTCTTGTCGGAAATCTGTGCCTTGAGCGCTTCAAGATCGTTGTACGGCACATGGCTGATACCGGTGATCTTCGGGCCGAAACCGTCGGAATACTTGGGCTGACCACCCACGCTGACCGTGAACAGGGTGCGACCGTGGAAGCTGTTCACGGTGGCGATGATCTCGTGCTTTTCCGGGCCGAAACGATCGTGGGCCACACGACGGGCCAGCTTGAAGGCGGCCTCGTTGGCTTCAGCGCCGGAGTTGCAGAAGAACGCCCGCTCGGCGAAGGTCGCGTCGACCAGCTTGTGGGCCAGGCGCAGGGCCGGCTCGTTGGTGAAGACGTTGGACACGTGCCACAGCTTGTTGGCTTGCTCGGTCAGGGCGCCAACCAGCGCCGGATGAGCATGCCCCAGAACGTTCACGGCAATCCCGCCCGCGAAGTCGATCAGCTCGCGGCCCGACTGATCCCAGACTCGGGAGCCCGCACCACGAACGGGGATAAAGGCCGCCGGTGCGTAATTGGGAACCATTACCTGGTCAAAATCGGCGCGTTGCACCGGAGCTTGCGGAGCGGACATCGGAGTCTCCTGAAGAGGTACGCCTGCCTGGAACTGGCGAGCGATGGGGGGATTGTAAGGACAGATCGGCGCCCGACATTGCCGCCAAGCGACAACTTCTTATAGCGCCAAACCCTGTTTTACCAAGGCTTTCGGCAATGCGACAAATTGGGTCGCAAAGGCGCAGTTTAAACGGTGCGAAGGGAGGACGGGAGATATCTGTAGGAGCGGGCTTGCCCCGCGATGTGGTGGTGACTGGCACCACGCCATCGCGGGGCAAGCCCGCTGCTACGGTCAGCCGCGCTCGGCGGGTGCCGACGACAACTCGAACGGGCTGCTGCTACGTCGCTGGTTACGATCTTCCCGCGGCGTTGCACCGAAGAAGTTGCGGTAGGCACTGGAGAAATGCGGCCCCGAGGAGAAGCCACACGACAAACCGATCTGGATGATCGACTTGCTGGTCTGCATCAGCATCTGGCGCGCCTTGTTCAGGCGCAGCTCCAGGTAGTACTGGCTCGGTACACGATTGAGGTACTGCTTGAAGATGCGCTCCAACTGGCGCCGCGACACGCACACATGCTGGGCGATTTCGTCGGTGGTCAAAGGCTCTTCGATGTTGGCCTCCATCAGCAACACCGCCTGAGTCAGTTTCGGATGGCTCGAGCCCAGACGATTCTGCAGAGGGATACGCTGACGCTCCCCACCCTCACGAATCCGCTCGACCACCAGCTCTTCGGACACCGCACCGGCAAGCTCGGCACCATGATCGCGGGCCAGCACCGCCAGCAACAGGTCAATCACCGACATGCCGCCGCAGGCGGTCAGGCGATCACGGTCCCAGTCGAACAGATGGCTGGTAGCGATGACCTTGGGAAAACGCTCGGCAAAATCATCCTGCCAACGCCAGTGCACCGCGGCCCGGTAGCCATCGAGCAAACCCAGCTGCGCCAGCGGGTACACCCCGGCCGACAGGCCGCCAATCACACAACCGGCGCGCGCCAGTTGCTTGAGCGCACTGCCCAGCCCCGATGCCACCGCCTGGGGTGGCTCATCGGCCAGCAAGAACAGTTTCTGGCAGCCCTCCAGGCGCCCCGCCCACGGCTCGCCCGGCAAACGCCAGGCGCCTTCGGCAGCAGGCTCGGCCTGCAGGAACAACAGCTCGTAGACCACTTCCGGATGCACTTTCTGGGCAACCCGCAAAACCTCTTCGGCCAGCGCCAGGGTCAGGGCTTTGGTGCTGGGCCAGATGAGAAAACCGATTCGCTGGGTGGTCATTGGGTGCGGTCCGAAACCTGAGAAAGGTCAAGAGGATGGAGCCGGTCAGGCTGCGCAAGGCACGCAGCATGACCCATTTTGGTGCGACGCGGCAATCTTACTTCAAGCTGCCCGACAGGAACTGCTGCAAACGCTCGGACTGCGGATTGACCAGCACCTCGCGCGGGTTGCCCGCCTCCTCCACCAGCCCCTTGTGCAGGAACACAAGCTGGTTGGACACCTCGCGGGCAAAGCCCATTTCGTGCGTCACCACCACCATGGTCCGACCTTCCTGGGCCAGCGACTGCATGACCTTGAGCACATCGCCCACCAGCTCCGGGTCGAGCGCCGAGGTTGGCTCGTCGAACAGCATCACTTCCGGCTCCATCGCCAGCGCCCGGGCAATGGCCACGCGCTGCTGCTCACCGCCGGACATATGCCCGGGATAGGCGTCCTTGCGGTGGGAAACCCCTACCTTGGCCAGGTAGTGCTCGGCTTTTTCCAGGGCGTCCTTTTTCGACATGCCCAACACATGGACCGGCGCTTCGATGATGTTTTCCAGCGCAGTCATGTGCGACCACAGATTGAAATGCTGGAACACCATCGACAGGCGCGAACGCATGCGCTGCAGTTGCTTGGGATCGGCAGCCTTGAGGGCGCCGTCCTTGTTGGCCACCAGCTTGAGCTCTTCGTTGTTGAGCAGGATCTTGCCCGCATGCGGCTGCTCGAGCAGGTTGATGCAGCGCAGGAAAGTACTTTTGCCCGAGCCACTGGAGCCGATGATACTGATCACGTCGCCCGCCTTGGCGGCCAGGGACACGCCCTTGAGCACTTCGTGACTGCCATAGCGTTTATGCAGGTCTTGGACTTCGAGTTTGTACATGCTGTCGGTTCTCACAAAGCAGTCAGTCTTGAGCTAACGCTCAGGCGAAAAAATTACCGCAGGCCTCAGGCCTTGCGCGGCGCCATGTAGCCGAGCCAGCGGCGTTCGGCCAGCTTGAACAGGCGCACCAGAATGAACGTCAGGCACAGGTAGAACACGCCGGCGGTAATGTAGGCTTCAAACGGCAAGTAGTACTGGGCATTGACTGTGCGCGCCGCACCGGTGATGTCGATCAAGGTCACGATCGACGCCAGGCTGGTGGTCTGCAGCATCATGATCACTTCGTTGCTGTACTGCGGCAGGGCCCGGCGCAGAGCCGACGGCAGCAGAATGCGGCGGTACATCTTGACCCGCGACATGCCCATGGCCTTGGCCGCCTCGATCTCGCCATGGGGCGTGGCCTTGAGGCTGCCGGCGATGATCTCGGCGGTATAGGCACTGGTGTTGATGGCGAAGGCCAGGCACGCACAGAAGGTCGCACTCGACAGCCAGGGCCAGAGGAAACTCTCGCGCACCGCCTCGAACTGGGCCAAGCCGTAGTAGATCAAGAACAGCTGCACCAGCATTGGCGTGCCGCGGATCACGTAGGTGTAGAGCCAGGCAGTCAGGTTGACCAGCGGCTGCTTGGACACCCGCATCAGACCCAGCGGAATGGCGGTCAGCAAACCGAAGAACAGTGACAGCGCCAGCAGTTTGAGCGTGGTCAGCAAACCGCCCAGGTACAGCGGCAGCGCTTCCCAGATGACGTTGTAGTCGAAAATCATAGATCAGCCGCCTTTACGCCAACCGAGTAGCGCTTCTCGAGGTAACGCAGGGCCAGCAGCGAGACACTGGTGATCACCAGGTACAGGGCTGCTACCGCCAGGAAGAAGGTGAAAGGCTCGCGGGTGGCATCGGCCGCCTGCTTGGCCTTGAACATCATGTCCTGCAGGCCGACCACCGAGATCAGTGCCGTCGCCTTGGTCAGGACCAGCCAGTTGTTGGTAAAGCCTGGAATCGCCAGGCGAATCATCTGCGGCACCAAGACCCGGAAGAACACCTGCAGGTTGCTCATGCCGTAGGCCATGCCGGCTTCAGCCTGCCCCTTGGGGATAGCCATGAAGGCGCCACGGAATGTTTCAGACAGGTAGGCACCAAAGATGAAACCCAGGGTACCGATACCCGCCATCAGCGGATTGAGATCGATGTAGTCGTCGTAGCCGAGCAGCGGCGCAACACGATTGAGCAGGTCCTGGCCGCCGTAGAAAATCAGCAGGATCAGCACCAGATCGGGAATCCCGCGGATTACCGTGGAGTACAGGTCACCCAGCCAGGCCAACCAGCGCACAGGCGACAGACGCAGGGCCACACCGATAAGGCCGAGTACGATAGCCAGGGCCATTGACGACAAGGCGAGCTGCAGCGTCAGCCACACGCCGTCGAGGATGACTGCCCCGTAGCCTTTCAACATGATGAGGTCCTCGACCTTAGGGATGAAAAAATGGTGCAAACCTCAGAGTCTCTGCTGCTTGCACCATTACACAGGTGAAACGTCGACGATTTACTTGGCTTCAGGGCCGTAGATGTCGAAGTTGAAGTACTTGTCCTGGATCTTCTTGTACTCGCCATTGGCGCGGATGGCCGCGATGGCAGCGTTCAAGCGGTCCAGGTTGGCCTTGTCGCCTTTGCGCACGGCGATACCAACGCCATCACCGAAGTACTTCACGTCAGTGAACGATGGGCCGACGAAGGCGTAGCCCTTGCCAGCGTCCGTCTTCAGGAAGCCGTCTTCGAGCAGGGTAGCATCGGCAACGGTACCGTCCAGGCGACCGGCCGCGACGTCCAGGTAGATTTCATTCTGGGTGCCGTAAGGCACGATGGTCGCACCTTGTGGAGCGAGAACTTCTTTGGCGAAGCGATCGTGGATCGAGCCACGCTGCACGCCAATCTTCTTGCCCTTGAGCTCGGTCAGGCTGTCGCTCACGGTAGTGCCTTCCTTCATCACCAGGCGCGCCGGGGTCAGGTAGTACTTGCCGGTGAAGTCAACGGACTTCTTGCGATCTTCAGTGATCGACATGGACGAGAGGATGGCGTCGATCTTGCGCACTTTGAGTGCAGGGATCAGGCCGTCGAACTCTTGCTCGACCCAGGTGCACTTGACCTTCATCTCGGCGCACAGGGCGTTGCCGATGTCGTAGTCGAAACCGACAATACTGCCGTCCGGCGCCTTGGAGGCGAACGGTGGGTAGGCGGCCTCGATACCGATCTTCAACGGTTTCTCATCAGCCAGCGATGCCAGGGAAAACACAGACAGCGCCAGGGCGCCAAGCAGTGCGAGTTTCTTCATCTGGAACTCCATCGGTAAAGGGCACTACAAGGCAGGGTGAAACTGCCTGATATGCAAATGGGTACAACGCGAGCCGCGCAGGGTCGACGAAGGTCGAACGCCACGAGCGAGTGATCGGCATTTTAACGACAGCTCCGTAGCCGATATTTCCTCAATGCGACAACTAATTACAGAAGCACAGGAAGCAGCGGCCGGAGATATTGACAGCTTTCGCGAATTATGCAAAAGCAAAAGACAAATAACCTATCAACGAAGCAATAACCGGGCCTATTATTGGCAAACCCTTCTAATCCGGCAAGCGTAGCGTTTCAGCGCGTTTAAATAACAGCCAGAAACGCGCAAAAACGGTGCGGTAACGTTTCCCTATGCCCCGCTTGCGCGCAAACGCGGTGACAGAAAGGTTACCGATGATTGTCGAAGTAACAGAAAACACAAAGCCCCGCTGGGTGAGCAGCGGGGCTTTGTGTGCATCATCGCGGGGCAAGCCCGCTCCTACCAGATTGATGTAGGAGCGGGCTTGCCCCGCGATGGTTTATCAGGCCGAGGCCAGGTTCATGGATTTGTGCGTGTCGATCAGGTGCTGCACCACGCTCGGGTCGGCCAGGGTCGAGATGTCGCCCAGGGCGTCGTACTCGGCCGTGGCGATCTTGCGCAGGATACGGCGCATGATCTTGCCCGAACGGGTCTTGGGCAGGCCAGGCGCCCACTGGATGACATCCGGCGAAGCAATCGGGCCAATCTCCTTGCGCACCCAGTTCTTCAGCTCAAGACGCAGCGCCTCGTTCGGCTCCTCGCCGCCATTGAGGGTGACGTACACATAGATACCCTGCCCCTTGATGTCGTGCGGCACGCCAACCACGGCGGCCTCGGCGACTTTCGGGTGGGCAACCATGGCGCTTTCGATCTCGGCGGTTCCCATGCGGTGGCCCGAAACGTTGAGCACGTCATCGACCCGGCCGGTGATCCAGTAGTAGCCGTCTTCGTCGCGGCGGGCACCGTCACCGGTGAAGTACATGCCACGGAAGGTCTTGAAGTAGGTATCGACAAAGCGGTCGTGATCGCCGTACAGCGAGCGCGACTGGCCTGGCCACGAGTCGAGGATCACCAGGTTGCCCTCGGCAGGGCCTTCGATCAGGTTGCCCAGGTTGTCCACCAGGGCCGGCACCACACCAAAGAACGGACGGGTTGCCGAGCCCGGCTTGAGGGCCGTGGCACCTGGCAGCGGGCTGATCAGCACGCCGCCGGTTTCGGTCTGCCACCAGGTATCGACGATCGGGCAACGCTCCTTGCCCACGGTCTGGTAGTACCAGTTCCACGCCTCCGGGTTGATCGGCTCGCCCACCGAGCCCAACAGGCGCAGGCTGGAGCCATCGGCACCGGCGACCGCAGCCTGACCTTCGGCCATCATCGCGCGGATCGCAGTGGGTGCGGTGTAGAGGATGTTGACCTTGTGCTTGTCGATGATCTTCGACACGCGGGTGATATCCGGATAGTTCGGCACGCCCTCGAACAGTACGGTGGTCGCACCATTGGCCAGCGGGCCGTAGACGATGTAGCTGTGGCCGGTGACCCAGCCGACGTCGGCGGTACACCAGTAGACTTCGCCGGGACGGTAGTCGAACACCCGCTCATGGGTCAGTGCGGCATAGACCATGTAGCCGCCCGTGGTGTGCAACACACCTTTGGGCTTACCGGTCGAACCCGAGGTGTAGAGAATGAACAGCGCCTCTTCGGCGCCCATCTCTTTTGGCGCGCAGTGGCTGGAGGCAACTTTCATCAGGTCCTCGAACCAGATGTCGCGGTGCTGGTGCCAGGCAATGTCGCCACCGGTGCGCTTGCACACGATGATCTTTTGCACGCTGGCGGTTTCCGGGTTGGTCAGCGCCAGGTCGACATTGGCCTTGAGCGGCGTACGACGTCCACCACGCAGTCCCTCGTCGGCGGTGATCACCACTTTTGATTTGCAGTCGATGATGCGACCGGCCAGTGCCTCGGGCGAGAAACCACCAAAGACCACCGAGTGGATCGCACCAATGCGGGCACAGGCCAGCATGGCGACCACGGCCTCAGGGATCATCGGCATGTAGATGGTGACCACGTCACCCCGGTGCACGTCCTGGCCACGCAGGGCGTTGGCGAATTTGCAGACCTGCTCGTGCAGTTCGCGGTAGGTGATGTTGCGGTGTTCGGAAGGATCGTCGCCTTCCCAGATGATCGCGACTTGGTCGCCACGCTCGGCCAGGTGGCGGTCCAGGCAGTTGTAGGAGACGTTCAGAGTGCCGTCGGCAAACCATTTGATATCGACATGGTGATCGTCGAAGGAAGTCTGCTTGACCTTGGTAAAGGGCTTGATCCAGTCCAGGCGCTGCGCCTGCTCACGCCAGAAGCCGTCCGGGTTGATCACCGACTGCTGGTACATGGCCTTGTAGGTCGCCTCATCAGTCAGGGTGGTGGCCGCAACCTCGGGACGAACGGGGTACAGGGGAGCCGCACTCATCTTTATCTACCTCGGTGTAATAGTTGTTTTTGTATGACCTCGTTGTAACTGTACCAGACCGGGTGGGCCATTCGACGTTGGTAGTAACGCCCTGCTCTTTTTGCCCCCCTGCAATTGACCGCAGGCTCAAAACCGGGCCTCAAGGCCTGGAAAAATAAATTTGCCCAGCGCCCGGCGGGTGATTGTTACAGTTTTCGCCAACAGTGTTTATCAAAACATCATCTGTTTAAGGTACGCGCACACCCCTAAAATTCACTCCGCCAGCAACGGCAACGAGATTAACTTCTTGTAACACCCCCACCAAGGCCGTTAATCCCGCAATAACCGTGATAGTTGAACTTAAGTTGCACACGCGGCGCCACGAGCGCTGCGTGCCCCCTCTCGACCTTAGACAGGTAAAATGAAAATGAAAGCGTTACTGGTATTGGTACTTGGCAGTCTTTGCACCACGGCGATGGCCGCTGAAGTTGCAAACGATTCTGCCGGGCAGATTCCGGTTGAACAGTACAGTTACTCGCAGCACCTGGACATCGCCAAGGTCATCTCCATGAGCGAAGTCCCGCACGTCTGCGAGGTGGTTCCGGTGCGCATGACCTACGAGGACTCCCAGGGCCAGCAGCACATTCTTGAATACCGCGTGATGGGGGACGGCTGCTCTAACGGCTAATCACACACTTTCCGACTCGCACGCCCCGGCCGCATGACACAGGGCGTGCGACTTACATTGAACTCGCCATAATAAATGGCGAGTTCATTATTTAACGTCGTTCAACTCAGTTGATCTACCCAAGCCATGTTCGCGCAACTTGTTGGCGATGGTGGTATGTGAAACACCCAGGCGCTTACCCAATGCCCGGCTACTGGGAAACTCGTTCATCAACTGCTCCAGTACTGCCTTCTCGAAACGCCCGACAATATCCCCCAGTTCCCCGTCCAACGAGAAATCGCCCAAAGGTTGCCGAGCGCCATAATCGGGCAAGCGAATGTGCTCGCTCTTGACCACCCCGCCATCACACAGCGATACCGCCTGGAACAACACGTTCTCCAACTGCCGCACATTGCCCGGCCAGTGATACTGACTCAGCCGCTCCATCGCCGCGGGCGCCAGGCGCGGCAGCGGGCAGCCGATCTGCCGGCTGGCCTGGTCAAGGAAGTGCTCCACCAGCGGCGCCAAGCCATCGAGGCACTCGCGCAGTGGCGGAATATGCAGCGAAAGCACGTTGAGGCGGTGGTACAAGTCCTGGCGAAACTCGCCCTGGGCACACAACTCGGAGAGATCGACCTGGGTCGCACAGATCACCCGCACGTCCAGGTACACTTCTTCATCGCTGCCTACCCGGCGAAAACAACCGTCCTGCAAAAAGCGCAGCAACTTGACCTGCAGCCGCGGGCTCATCTCGCCGACACCGTCGAGAAACAAGGTGCCCCCCGCCGTCAGCTCCAGCAGCCCGAGCTTGCCTTCGGCACGCGCGCCCTCGAAAGCGCCCGGCCCGTAACCAAACAGTTCCGTCTCGGCCATGGACTCCGGCAGGCCAGCGCAGTTGAGTGCCATCAATGGTGCCTGGCCGCGGGGGCTGGCCAGGTGGCAGGCACGCGCCAGCAACTCCTTGCCGGTCCCCGTCTCGCCCTCGATCAGCAGCGGCGCATCCAGCGGCGCCATGCGTCGCGCCTCCCGCACCACCCCGGCCATCACCCGCGAGCTCTGGAAGATGCTGTCAAAACCGCGCAACTCCTGCTTGCGCACGTTATAGATACGCTCCCCGATGCGGTCGGCACGGTGCAGGGTCAAGACCGCCCCGGCCAGGGCCTCGCTGTCGTCGTGCTCCGACTGCAGCGGCGCGATATCGGCCAGGAATACATCACCCTTGACCTTGACCCGCAGGCCGTTGATCCGCGACTTGTTGGCCCGCACCAACTCCGGCAGGTCAAAGTCTTCGGCATAGCGCGACAGCGGAATGCCGGGGACTTCATCCACACGCACCCCCAGCAACTGCGCGGCTGCCCGGTTGGCGGCAACGATGGAGCCGCCCATATCGATCGACAACACCGGAAAGTCCAGGGCGCCGAGCAAGGCGTTGAGTTCCATATGGCGCCGTTCGCTGGGCATCAGCCCTACCCGCTTGACCCCGAACACACCGGTAATCGACTCGAACTTGGGCCGCAGGGCCTGGAACTGCAGATTGATCAGGTTCGGACAATGCAGGTAGATGGCATTGCCATGCTCGCCCCCCACCTCGCCACGGGCGACGTTGATGCCGTACTCCACCAGCAAGTTGAGGATGTCGCGCAGAATGCCGATGCGGTTCTGGCAATGCACTTTGATACGCATGAAATGTCCTACCAGTAGGTCTACAACAAGCTTTGGCGCCTACCTGACAGGCATTTATTTAGCAGCGCCGAAGAATTTTCGTAAAGATTACGTGACAAAAACCGGGATACATTCCCTCAGCCGCCTTCGATTTTTCGGCCTTTTGTCTTTTTTGTAAAGTTATCGTTACGAATTGAGAGCGCAGCAACCACCGCCATTGGGCCCAGGACCGATGCAAAGTGCCGCCCAGCGGGTTATCACTTAGGCAACGGCTTGATCACATAACAAAAAAGGCCCTCAGCAGGAGAGCAGTATGAAACAGACGCAATACGTGGCTCGCGAGCCCGATGCGCAAGGGTTTATCGACTACCCGCAACAGGAACACGCGGTGTGGAACACCCTGATTACCCGTCAACTGAAGGTGATCGAAGGTCGCGCGTGCCAGGAATACCTGGACGGCATCGATCAACTGGGCCTGCCGCACGACCGCATTCCGCAGTTGGGCGAAATCAACAAAGTGCTGGGCGCAACCACCGGCTGGCAAGTCGCCCGGGTTCCTGCACTGATCCCCTTCCAGACCTTTTTTGAACTGCTGGCCAGCAAGCGCTTCCCGGTGGCGACCTTCATTCGCACCGAAGAAGAGCTCGACTACCTGCAAGAACCCGACATTTTCCATGAGATTTTCGGTCACTGCCCGCTGCTGACCAACCCCTGGTTCGCCGAGTTCACCCATACCTACGGCAAGCTTGGCCTGAAGGCCACCAAGGAAGAGCGCGTGTACCTAGCGCGCCTGTACTGGATGACCATCGAATTCGGTCTGGTCGACACGCCGCAGGGCCGCAAGATTTACGGCGGCGGCATTCTTTCCTCGCCGAAAGAAACCGTCTACAGCCTGTCCGACGAGCCAGAACACCAGGCCTTCGACCCGCTGGAAGCCATGCGTACCCCGTACCGCATCGACATCCTGCAACCGCTGTACTTTGCCTTGCCCAACCTCAAGCGCCTGTTTGACCTTGCCCACGAAGACATCATGGGCATGGTCCACACTGCCATGAAGATGGGCCTGCACGCCCCGAAATTTCCACCCAAGGTCGCCGCCTGAGCGGCCTTGCAAACCAATAACAAACCACTTGCGGAAAACCTTATGAACGCCTTGAACCAAGCCCACTGCGAAGCCTGCCGTGCCGATGCCCCACAGGTCAGCGACGAAGAACTGCCGGTACTGATCAAGCAGATCCCGGATTGGAACATCGAAGTCCGTGACGGCATCATGCAGCTGGAAAAAGTCTTCCTGTTCAAGAATTTCAAACATGCCCTGGCCTTCACCAATGCCGTCGGCGAAATCTCCGAAGCCGAAGGCCATCACCCAGGTCTGCTGACCGAGTGGGGCAAAGTCACCGTGACCTGGTGGAGCCATTCGATCAAAGGCCTGCACCGCAACGACTTCATCATGGCCGCGCGTACCGACGAGGTCGCCAAAACCGCCGAAGGCCGCAAGTAATGCACTTTGGCGCGATCGAGCGCGTACCCGGCGACCCGATCCTGGGGCTGATGGAGGCGTATGCCAAAGACAGCAATCCGAACAAGTTCGACCTGGGTGTCGGCGTGTTCAAGGATGCCCAGGGCCTGACGCCAATTCCGGCAGCCGTCAAGCAAGCCGAACAGCGCTTGCTTGAGCAGCAGGCCAGCAAGAGCTACATCGGCGGTCATGGCGACGCAGACTTCGGTCGATTGATCAGCGAGCTGGTGCTGGGCAGTGATTCGTCACTGCTCAGCAACAAGCGCGCCGGTGCCACCCAGACCCCTGGCGGTACCGGCGCGCTGCGCCTGGCCGCGGAGTTCATCGAGCACTGCCTGCCCGGGCGCGGTATCTGGCTGAGCGATCCGACCTGGCCGATCCACGAAACCATCTTTGCCGGTGCAGGCCTCAAGGTCAGCCACTACCCCTACGTTGGTGCGGACAACCGCCTGAACGTGAGCGGCATGCTGGCTGCACTGGAGTCGGCACCAAAAGGCGATGTGGTGCTTCTGCATGCCTGCTGCCACAACCCGACCGGTTTCGATCTGTCCCAGGATGACTGGCGCGCGGTGCTGGAGGTGGTGCGCCGTCGCGACTTGCTGCCGCTGATCGACTTTGCCTATCAGGGCTTCGGCGATGGCCTGGAAGAAGATGCCTGGGCAGTCCGGCTGTTTGCCGCCGAACTGCCGGAGCTGCTGATCACCAGTTCGTGCTCGAAGAACTTCGGCCTGTACCGCGACCGCACCGGCGCCCTGCTGGTGTGCAGCCATGACGCCGAGAAGCTGGTGGATGTCCGCAGTCAGCTGGCCTGGTTGGCCCGTAACCTGTGGTCGACCCCACCGGATCACGGCGCGGCGGTAGTGGCACAGATTCTTGGCGATGCCGATTTGAAGCGCCTGTGGGTCGAAGAAGTCGAGGCCATGCGTCAGCGCATTGCCCAGTTGCGGGTCGGACTGGTCGAAGCGCTTGCGCCGCATGGCTTGAGCGACCGCTTTGCACACATCGCCGAGCAACGCGGAATGTTTTCCTACACTGGCTTGTCGCCGGAGCAGGTCAAGCAATTGCGTGAGCGGCACAGCGTGTACATGGTCGGCACCGGCCGGGCGAATGTCGCCGGAGCTGATGCTACGAGGCTTGGGGCGTTGGCGGCGGCGATTGCCGACGTTTGCCGGTAAGTAAACCCATCACGGGGCAAGCCCGCTCCTACATCAATCTGGTAGGAGCGGGCTTGCCCCGCGAGCCGTTTAGCCACCAATCAGCAGGAAAATTCATACTGTCATCCCGCTTCCTGTATCCTGCACAGGCTTTTTAAAAGCCATGCGCGCCTTGCGCAGCCTTTCCACACACTTGCGAGGAACGACGAGATGCATGAAATCCCGAATCTTCCCTTCCCAAGCCTGAACCCAGAAGAGCAAACACCTGCCACTCACAGCGCCGAGCCAGCCCAGGCTGACTACGACGGCGACGACACCTCAAGCGCCGACCAGGAATAATCGCGCAACAATCAGACTGTGTGAAAACGGCTGATGCAGGGACTACCCCGTCAACACGTTTTCACACCGTCAAGAATCCCCTCGCTGCACCAAACTCCCCCGCCTCAATAGTCGATCTTGCCGCGTCCGGCCTTGATCGCTCCACGCTTGCTCTTTGTGTCCAGCCGCCGGGTTTTCGACCCCAGGGTCGGTCGCGTCGGGCGCCGCGCCTTCTCAACCTTGACCGCCGAAAGAATCAACTCGCGCAAACGCTCCAGCGCGTCATTGCGATTCTGCTCCTGGGTGCGGTACTGCTGGGCCTTGATGATGATCACCCCATCGCGGGTGATTCGGCTGTCGCGCAGCGCCAACAAGCGCTCCTTGTAGAACGGCGGCAATGACGATGCCTGGCTGTCGAAGCGCAGGTGCACGGCGCTGGAAACCTTGTTGACGTTCTGCCCGCCCGCCCCCTGGGCACGGATGGCCGTCAATTCGATCTCGTCATCGGGCAATTGCACTGCGTTTGAAAGTTGCACCTTCACCTACCCTTGAAAAACAGCAAACAACGACGCCGGCCTCCCGACTCAGGAGGCCGCGTCGATCATGGCGGATGCACTCCTGGCCAACACCTCGATCACGCGTCGAACCCGAACCTGATCGGCCGACGACAACTGACGGAACAGCATGACCAGATCGCTCTCCGATTCATTCAACTGACTGCCAGAGCGGGTGTTAATCGCCTTATAGGACAAGCAGGTTTTGTACTTCGACATGTCCATCCTTCCCTCGGATTATTGAAGAGAAAGACGTTACGGGGAATCGTATTGAAATTAACCTTTATCGGTCTGATTATTTCGTAGGAAAAATGTACACCATCTATTTGACGTCACTCACCGTGTTGGCCATTGCACTGATCACGCGATGCACAATCTCCTGGTCAGCATTGGCCAGCGAACGATAGTCCGTAAGCAGACACTGCTCCGGCTCCGTCAGATCCCCGAGCGTATCGACCTTGCGTACGCCGGTAATGACGTAACACACATCGACCCCTGCCTGCGCCACCGCAGCCAGGTAGGCGACATCGGGATTGCGCTCGCCTTTTTCATAGCTGCCCTGAGTGTTGCGATTGACGCCACCCAGACGGGCAAAATCATCTTGCCGCAACCCAAGTCGAGTGCGCTCCTGGCGCAGACGCTCTCCGTAGTCGGCTGATTTCAGCGCGCCATAAGCACAATTTTTCAATCATCACCTATTTACAAGAACATTTTATTGGGCATAATCGGCACCCTCACGGCGCAGACGAACCTGCTTTAGCAGTTTTCAGGCCATTGTAAGTTAAGCAAAACACATTCACTGCGTTCACCAACAACCGATACACCAGTAGTACCGTCATGGATGACACAGGACCAGAAACTTGTTTCTGGTAACGGGAAATACCGAGTTCCGGTAACTGCCCGAAGTGCCTTCCGACATCGATGCTCAACAGCGTCTGTACCAGCGCGAAGGCTCCTTCCCTTAGTCAAAGGACCGAGTCATGAGCAACACAACGCCATGCACCCTGACAGCAATACTTACTTTCGTCAGCCTCGGCGCCCATGCCAGCACCACTGACGTCAGTCTGGTAGGCACCCTGACGCCGTCCGCCTGTACGCCATCACTCGCCCTGGGTGGCCGGGTGGATTATGGCGACCTCAGCATCCCTGACCTGCCGAACGATCCTGACGATCCCACACACTCGATCCTCCCCCCACGCAACCTGACCCTGCTCGTCAGTTGTGGTGTGCCGACGCCGCTGGCCCTGGTGGCTACCGGCAACCGCCGCGACAGCAACTCCGCCGGCGAAGCCCGCACCTTCGGCCTGGGCAACACGCCCAAGGGCGAGCCCATCGGATTCTATACCGCCGGCTGGTCCGGCAGCACGGTCCTGCTCGACAACCTTCCGGCAGTCACCTTGTATTCCACTGACCAGGGCCAGACCTGGACGCCGTTGACCAGCGCATTGTTCAAGCACCTGGGCGACCGCCCCGATACACGATTCGGCTTTGCCGCCACTGGCAACACCAGCCCGACGCCCGCACGGCAACTGAGCCTGGAGCTGGAAGTCAGCGGCTGGGTACGCAACGACACCCAGCATTTCGACCAATCGCTCATGGATGGCAGCCTGACCGTCGAGGTCCAGTACCTTTAGCCCATCCCGCAAGAACATGGCCTGACCAGCCTTACAGAATCCCGTCGACTGCAGACCTGCACATTGCCCCAAAAGGCCAGTGAAGGCTTTCTGCGCGCAAAAACGGGACACCCGCAACACCCAACACAAGAACCAAGAAAGGAAAAATCTGTGAACAAGTCCGTATTGCCCCTCTCCCTGGCCGCTGTCCTGTTTGGCACCCAGGCTATCGCTTCCACCGTCGAAATGACTGTCACCGGTACCATCACACCGAACGCTTGCACCCCATCGTTGAGCAACAACGGGGTAGTCGACTACGGTCCGATCCATGCCGAGACCCTCGACAACTTCCAACTGCCGGACAGAACCCTGACGCTGTCCATCGCCTGCGGCGGCCAAACGTCAATTGCCCTGATCGCAACCGACAACCGCAGCGGTACCGCCAGCACCACCGGCGATATCCACTTCGGCATGGGTACCTACGAGACCTTGCCCATCGGGCGCTATTCGATGGCGTTCCAGAATGCCCAGGTCGATGGCAAGCAAGAGGGCGCGCTGGAATCGTTGGACGGTGGCGTCAACTGGAGGGCCAGCGACACGGTGTTGTTGCGCGACTCGACCACTGCCCAGGAATTCAGGCTGGGCTTCGGTAGTACCACTCCGCAGCCGACGACCCTCTTGAGTGCCAACATGCGCATTCAGGGCTCGATCAATAGAAACCTGCCTTTCACCGACGACATCGAGCTCGACGGCAGCAGCACCATCGAGATCAAGTACCTCTGATCCATCGCCTGAACACCTTATTAAGAGGGCCGTCAGAAGCCCTCATTCACCTGCCTGCGTAGTCGACGCCACTACCTGACAAGGAACACACCAATGAAAAAACTCGTCGCGCCCCTGTCACTTCTGCTGACCCTGGCCAGCACCCACTCGATGGCATCCACTACAGAGGTGACCCTCACTGGCACCCTCACCCCTTCGGCGTGCACCCCCCTGCTGGGCAATGGCGGCGTGGTCGACTATGGCCGGGTGCCAGCCCAGGATCTGGAAGATCAAGACGCCAATTACTACGTCCTTCCAGCCAAGCAGTTGAGCCTGGCCATCCAATGTAGCGGCGACACATTATTCGCACTCACCAGCACCGACAACCGCCATGACAGCTCCGGCGCCAATCCCGTCAGTCATGGCCTGGGGATGCACAATGGCCAGAAGATCGGCATGTTGGCGGTAGGCCTTAGCGCCCCTGAAATGGATGGCACACCACGCAAAGTATTGGTGTCGTTCAACGCGGGAAACACCTGGCTCCCTGATGTGTTCCAGTACTTCACGCCCTCTCAAAAAGGTCCCAATACTCGCGTGGCCTTCGGCGACCTGACGACACCTGTTCCCGGCACTCGCCTGAATGCAAACCTTGATATCACCAGTTTCATTTCCAAAACCCTGCCGTTCACCGAAGACATACAAATGGACGGCAGTACAACCCTCAACATTATTTATCTTTGACCAGCCAACACCTGAACTTCAGATGGAGAAAGGATGATCAACACCCTGATCACTACCAAGGAGACAATAATGAAATCCGTTATACCCCTTTCACTTATCTTCGCCCTGGCCAGTGCACCGTCCATCGCCAGCACCACTGAAGTTACACTCACCGGGACGCTCACCCCTTCAGCCTGCACGCCCCTGCTGGGCAATGGTGGCATGGTCGACTATGGCCGTGTAGCCACCGAGGACCTTGAAGACCAGGACGCTACTTTCTATAAACTTCCAGCTAAGCAACTGAGCCTGACCATCCAATGTAGCGGCAGTACCTTATTCGCCCTGACCACCACCGATAACCGCCACGACAGCGCCGATCTCAGCGACACCAGTCATGGCCTGGGCATGCACAAAGGGCAGAAAGTTGGCAGCATGGGGCTAAGCGTTAGCAACCCTGAACTGGACGGCACTGCGCGTAATGTATTGCTGTCGGCTGACGGAGGGTTCTTCTGGTTTCCTGGCAATCAATTCTCCCCTTCTCAAAAAAGGCCTTTGAATCGCATGGCCTTCGGTGACAACCGTACGCCTGTTGCGCCTCTCCCCGCGACTTACCTGACTGCAAACCTCGACATCAACAGCCTCATTTATAAAAACCTGACTTCCAACGACGACATCCAGATCGACGGCAGTACAACCTTCAACATTGTTTATCTCTGATCGTGCACTACCTGAATTCAAAACAAGAAATGAATACCCGCTGAACACCCTAACCAAGGAAATAATAATGAAAACACCCGTAATATCCTTTGCAATCATCATGGCCCTTGCCAGCGCACAGAGCATCGCCTCTACAACCGAAGTTACACTAACCGGCACACTCACACCTTCAGCCTGCACACCCTTACTGAGCAACGGTGGTGTCATTGACTATGGCCGTCTTTCAATTGACGACCTGGAATCCCTGCCCATTCCTCAATATCAACTTCCGAACAAGCTTATTGATCTGACCATCCAATGCGAAGCACCCACAACATTTGCACTCATCAACAGCGATAACCGTAAAGAGAGCCTGCCTCCAGCAGAAGCTTCAAATCCATCTCGTTTCGGGCTTGGCAAGCACCAAGGGGAACCTGTTGGCTATATGCTGATAAAGGCCCCCACTGCACTGGTGGATGGAACACGACAGTCAGCAATCGCATCCCGCAATGGTGGGCAAGATTGGATACGAGACGACGGCTTCTTTTGGCGCGCCCAAGACAATCCGGACTCTCGTCTCGCTTTCGGTGCTGTAGCGACTGGCCCCACATCGGCCAAGCAATTGACCACGACGCTTCAGATAAACGGACGTATCCAGAAAGCACTCGACTACAGCAGCGACGTACAGATCGACGGAAGCACCACCTTCGAGATCCGCTACCTCTGATCCATTGACTCAGTTAGAGGGCGAACAACGGATGCTCACCCCCTGCATGACACAAGCTCGGCCGGCGCACCTCCTTCCAGCAGTTCAAGGAAGTCGACTCAAGGGGCCTTGCGCCGTACGCCAATAACGAACCGATGCCATGAAAAATCTACGCGACTGTGTTGTGGGTACCCTGCTGCCCGCGCTTTGCCTGCTTGCCCATGCAACCACCAGCCAGGCCGATGGCATGGTGCCCAAATCCTCGGTGGTGATTGTCGAGGAAGCCAAGACCAGCGGCACCGCTTTCCTGGTCACCAATACCGATCCCCATGCTTCATTGCTGGCGGTGTTTATCGAAAACCTGCCCGAGGACCACGACAACTTGCTGGTGGTGCAACCCACGGTAACCCGGGTCGAGGCAGGCCACGAGCAACAGGTGCTGTTTCATTACGTGGGCAAGGAGCCGCTCAAGGAGCAGCGCCTGAAACGGGTGATCTTCGAGGGGATTCGCGAGCAAGCACCCGGCGCCAACGGCGGCATGCGGGTGAGCTTCGGCGTACGCCAGAATCTGCCGGTGATCCTCCACCCCAAGGGTCTGGCCAAAAACCGTTCGCCCTGGGAGGGGCTGACCTGGCACGTAGACGGCAATCAGCTACGGGTCGAGAACAACACACCCTATGTGGTCCGCCTGGGCCGCGAATTACTGCTCAACCCCGGCCAGTTGCAGGTGGCTCTACCCCGCAGCTACGTGCTGGCCAACGAGCACGTGAGCCTTGAGCTACCCAGCAACGCCGGTGCTGCGTCCACCGTGCGCTTCCAGCCGGCGACGGTATACGGATATGCCACTGACCCTTACGAGGCCGCCATACAGTGACCGCTTCCTCCCCTAACAAGAGCAGTTTCAACTGCCGGGATCATCTGCTGGCCGGGCTCTGCCTGAGCATGATCAGCCTTGAATCCGTCAAGCTCGCCCACGCCACGAACACCCCGGCACCCACCACCGTGTTCGACCATGAGGTACTGCGCCTGCGCGGCATCGACCCGCAACTGGCGCAGCTGTTCAGCCAGCACGCGCGTTTTGCCCCCGGCAGGCACTTCATCCACCTGACCGTAAACGGCCATGGCAAAGGTACGACCCAGGCTCGCTTCGACGCCCGTGGCGCCCTGTGCTTCGACGACGCACTGCTGCGGTTTGCCGACGTGGCAAGGCCCGCCAGCTGGCCCAGGGTAGTCGATGAGCCGAAGGTCCCGCAGGCGCCTGACTGCCGCGACTTGAGCGAGGCTTACCCGCAGATGCAACTGGAGCTTGACCCGGGCCGACAGCGGGTTGCGCTGGTCGTCCCCGAGCAAGCCCTGGAGCGGCGCCTCCACAACGCCGACGGCTACAGCCAGGGGGGCGTCGCCGGCCTTTTGAACTACGACCTGTTCGGCACCTTCAACCGCTATGCCGGTGAATCGAGCCGCTACGCCGCGGCCAACACCGAGATCGGCCTGAACGTCGATAACTGGATTGTCCGCAGCCGCCAGGTCCACAGCCGCTCCGACGGCCGGGTTCACAGCGAGATGCTCGACACGTTTGTACAGCGCAGCTTTGTCCAGCGCCGCAGCATCTTCCAGGCTGGCGAGATCAGCCTGGTCAACCCGGTGCTCAACGGCGCGCAAATCATTGGCGCCCAGGTCACGCCGGAGCATGGCTTGCTGTCGCAACTGGACAACGCCAGCGTGCAGGGCATCGCCAATAGCCAGGCGCGGGTGGAGGTCCACCAGAACGGTGCCTTGCTCTACTCCACCGTGGTGCAACCCGGCCCGTTCACCATCAACAACATTCCACGCCTGACTTCTCGCTCGGACCTGGAGGTGACGGTGATCGAAACCAATGGCGAGCGCCGCACCTTTCGCGTACCGGCCAGCCTCGCCGCAACCGCTCCCCCGCAAAGCGGCTACAGCCTGGGGGCTGGCGTGGTGCGCAGCTACAGCCACGAAGCCGATGAGCCGGCAGTGCTGAGCCTGGGCCAGACAGGCGCCCTCGGCCAGACCTCAAGCCTGAGCAGTGGCCTGATCCTGGCCCAGAGCTACCGCAGCCTTGGCGCCAGCCTCGACGGCGCCTTGAACCCTTTGCTCAGCGCCCAGTTCTCCGTCATCGGCGCCCAGGCAACCTCGCTGGACCGCCAGGGACTGCAACTGGGCGGCCAGCTCAACTGGCAACTGCACGAACAATGGTCGAGCCTGGTTGCCGGCAATCATCGCAGCCGTGGCTATCGCGAACTGCTCGACAGCACCTACCGCGACAGCGACAGCAATGCCTCCAGCTACCGCGACCAACTCAGCACCAGCCTGCGCTGGGCAAGCCCGGCCATCGGCAGCTTCACCCTGGGCTACACCCAGACCACCTACTACGAGCACGACAGCAGCCAACGCCTGTTCCTGTCCTGGGGCAACAGTTACAACGCAGTGACTGTTTCGGCGTCTGTGGAAAAGTCGCTCGGCAACACCAGCGGCGACAATGACGACGCCATCTACCTGAGTGTCAGCCTGCCCCTGGGCACTAAAGGGCGTGTGCGCGGCAGCGTACGTCACCGCGACAGTGACAGCACCAGCACGGTGAACTACCAGCAACAGGTCACCGACAGTTTCGGCTACCGCCTGGGTGCCGAGCATCGCTCAGGGGACAGCAACAATTTGGCCAGTGCGGGCCTGTCGGCAACCCCGCGCTATACCCAATTGGACCTGAACTATGCCGGCGACGGACGCGACGCCAACTACAACATTGGCCTGCGCGGCGGCCTGGCCGTGCATGAAGCGGGAATCACCCCCTCGCCGTACCCGATCCGCGACACCTTCGCCATTCTCACCGTGACCGACACCCCGGGCGTCAAGGCCAGCACGCCCAATGGCCCGGTGTGGACGGACTTTGCCGGCCGTGCGGTGATCCCGGCCCTGAGCCCTTATGGCCGCAGCGCCGTAGAGGTCGACAACCAGAGCCTGCCGATCAACGTCAATGTCGAGGAAGGTGCCGCGGTACTCAAGGCCGGCCGCGGTGCGGTGCCGCGCCTGACCTTCAATGCCTGGAGCGTACGGCGAATGCTCCTGACCGTTACCGACGGCCTGGGCCAGCCATTGCCCGCTGGCGCTTCGGTGTTCGATGACCGCGGCCGTTTCATCAGCCTGGTGCAACCGGGTGGTTTGGTATTTATCGACAGCAGCGAGGCCATCAGCCACTTGATCGTCAGCGATCCGCAGGCCCGTGAATGCCGGGTCGTCCTCGATGCCGCCGCCGATGCGCCGCAAAAGACCTACTACACCAGCGCCGAGCGCACCTGTAGCTGAACCGCCGCCGCGCTCTCGCCATCGACCCGACCAAGGAAGCCCCATGAAACGACTGCTGACCCTGGCCCTGGCCTTCGCCAGCGCACTACCGCCCCTGGCTGCCTACGCCGAAGAGTGCCGACTGCAGAGCAGCCCCGGACACATCGACTACGGCACCCTTGATCGCTCCCGGCTCAGCCCGCAGCATTCGTCCCTGCCCCTGCCGGGAAAAACCGCCCAGGTCACCCTCAGTTGCACCCAGCCGGTCGATCTTGGCCTGTTCTTCAAGGCCGAGTTCCTCGACAACGAACGCTGGCGACTCACCGACAACGGTCACTTGCGTATCAAGGCCAGCAACGCCGTGGTCGATGGCGAGTCGGTCGAGCTGGGCCTGCTCAGCCATACCGGCGCGACCCCGGGGCCCGCCGCCGCGAGCCTGGAATGGCGCCCGCAGCATGGCGTGGCTCCGGTTCGCGCAGGGCAGGCCGTGCGCGGGCGCAGCCTGGGCCTGACCTTGACCCTGGAGGGCGAGCTGTCCGCTTCGGCCTTCCAGGTTCGCGACATGATCCAGTCTGCAGTGAACGGGCAGTTGCAGGCACCCGCCAGTGGCGCCACCAGTAACCTTGACCTGCACTGGCAGATCCAGCCCGCTGCCTGCATCCCGCAGCTGTCGAACAATGGCGTGGTGGATTACGGCAAGATTGCGGCGCAATCGCTGCAGGCCGACCGGCGTACACGCCTGCCCTCACGGCACCTCAACCTGACCATCAACTGCGACAGCCCGGCACGCTATGCCTTGCTCATGCACGACAACCGCGACGGCACCGCGCTGGTCAACGCCATGGTGTTCTATGGCCTGGGCCTGGACGCCGCCAGCAACCGCATCGGCCTGTTTGAAGTGGTGTTCGACCCCAAACTGATCAGCGCCGATCACATGCCCGCGGTCTACCTGACCTACTCCACCGGCGGCGGCACCTATTGGAGCAATGCCAGCGACAAGAGCAACAGCATCACCAGCAAGACCCTGCTCGCCTTCACCGATGAAGACAACACCACCAAAGGCCCGGTGCCGTTTCGCAACCTGAACACCAGCATCGAGATAAAACCGGTGATCGCCCCGACGCTGGACCTGGACCTGCGCCAGGACATCCTCCTGGATGGCTCTGCGACCATCGAGATCGTCTACCTGTAAATGCAAAACGCCCCGCAATGCGGGGCGTTTTGGCTAACAGCGGTGACTCAGTTCTTCAGCGCATCGGCAGCGACACTTGCCGCTGGCTTGCTGCGCTTGGATTTGAGGTTGTAGCAAACAACCATCACCAGCAGCCAGACCGGGATCGCGTAGACCGAGACCTGGATACCCGGGATCTGCAGCATGATGCCCAGGATCAGCACCACGAAGGCCAGGCAGATGTAGTTGCCGTAGGGGTACCACAGGGCCTTGAACAGCGGCGTCTGGCCGGTCTTGTTCAGGTGCTGGCGGAACTTGAGGTGCGAGTAGCTGATCATCGCCCAGTTGATCACCAGGGCCGCCACGACCAACGACATCAGCAGTTCAAGCGCATGCTGCGGGATGAAGTAGTTGAGCAGCACCGCAACCAGGGTTACCGCCGCCGACGCCAGGATCGAACGTACCGGCACACCGCGTTTGTCGATCTTCGCCAGGCCTGCCGGGGCATCGCCTTGCGCAGCCATGCCGTAGAGCATGCGGGCGTTGCAGTAGGTGCCGCTGTTGTACACCGACAGCGCGGCCGTCAGAACCACGAAGTTGAGGATGTGAGCAGCCACATCGCTACCGAGCAGCGAGAACACCTGTACGAACGGGCTGGCGCCATAGGTGCCACCGGCGGCGTCGAGGCTGGTGACCAGGCTGTCCCACGGGGTCAGCGACAGCAGCACGACCAGGGCCCCGATGTAGAAAATCAGGATGCGGTAGATCACCTGGTTGATCGCTTTAGGAATCACGGTTTTCGGCTTGTCGGCTTCAGCAGCGGTGAAACCGAGCATTTCCAGGCCGCCAAAGGAGAACATGATGATCGCCAGCGCCATCACCAGGCCGCTCACGCCATTGGGGAAGAACCCGCCGTGCTCCCAGAGGTTGCTGACCGAGGCTTGCGGGCCGCCGCTCCCGGTGGTCAGCATCCAGCTGCCCAGGGCGATCATGCCGACAATGGCCAGTACCTTGATGATCGCAAACCAGAACTCGGCCTCGCCGAAGACTTTGACGTTGGCCAGGTTGATGGCGTTGATCAGGATGAAAAAGGCTGCTGCCGAAGCCCAGGTCGGGATTTCTGGCCACCAGTAGTGGATGTATTTGCCGACCGCAGTCAGCTCCGACATGCCGACCAGGATGTACAACACCCAGCAGTTCCAGCCCGACAGGAAACCTGCGAAACCGCCCCAGTATTTGTGGGCAAAGTGACTGAAAGAACCGGCCACCGGCTCTTCGACGATCATCTCGCCGAGCTGGCGCATGATCATGAAGGCGATGAAGCCACAGATCGCATAGCCGAGAATCATCGACGGACCCGCCGACTTCATCACCCCGGCCGAACCCAGGAACAGGCCGGTACCAATCGCGCCGCCCAGGGCGATCAATTGGATATGGCGATTTTTCAGGCCGCGTTTCAGCTCGCCTGAATGCGTGTTTTGTCCACTCATGAACGAAGTCACCTGCTTGTTTTTATCTGTGACGGAATCGGACCCACCACGCTCGTGGCGCAGCGGAATTAACAAGGTGGTTACCTTGAGGGGTCTTGGCCAACTGCTGCCCGTCCAGGGCAAACGCCGTGGTCGAATCAGCCGGGTGTCAGCAAGAGTGCGCGGTACGCATTGGGGTCACAGTTAAAACGCGGCGCATTGTATACCCCTGCAGACGCGCAGGGGTCAACACGTTGCGTGACTGTCTGATGACAAAACGCACCGGTCCTGAGGAAAGGTTCAAGCCTTTGGGGGTAATCGGCGTACATGGCGCCTCCATTTGTTCTTATTGAATGCCCGGCTCTCCGGCCCTGGCTTTGCACACGGCAATGGCACACATCTCACCGCCGCAGCGCCCTTGGAACAAGCCGTTGACGTCCACGGAAAGCGCTTTAGCGCGGGCTTTTCGGCAAGTTCTGTTTACAGCGGCGAGCGGTGGCAGGAAGGCCCGGCAAAGGTGAGCACTTTTGTAACGATTTATTTACAATGCGGTTCAAAAACTTTCCACACCTTCGGAAAATTCTGTAAGACACGGATTTTCAAGGCAAAAAAAAGCCAACCCGAAGGTTGGCTATTTTTTTGCCCGCTCTTACGGACGGGGCTTGTTGCGGGTGCTGCCCGGGCGCTTCGGCGCAGGCTTGCCGCGCTTGTTCATGTCGCTCGGACGCTCGGCCACGGTGCTGGTGCCACGGCCCGTGCCCTTACGAGGGGCATCGCCGCGAGGCTGACGAGCCGGACGCTCCTCACCACGTGGCTGGCGTGCAGGACGCTCGGCCTCACCACCACGCGGCTGGCGAGCAGGACGCTCGGCCTCACCACCACGCGGTTGGCGCGCAGGACGTTCGGCAGTACCGGCATCCTGGGCAGGGCGCAGGGTACGCACACGCTCGCCACGGCCCAGCGGACGGGTGGATTTACGCTGCAGGCGCTCCAGCTTGTCCTTGGACTTGTGGTTCAAGGTTGGCATGGCCACCGGGGTCAGGCCCACTTCGGCCGCCAGGATGTCGACTTCCTGTTGGCTCATTTCGCGCCAGCGGCCCATCGGCAGGTCGGAATTGAGGAACACCGGACCGAAACGCACGCGCTTCAGACGGCTGACCACCAGGCCCTGGGATTCCCACAGGCGACGCACTTCACGGTTGCGGCCTTCCATCACCACGCAGTGGTACCAGTGGTTGAAGCCTTCACCGCCTGGCGCTTCCTGGATATCGGTAAAGCGCGCAGGACCGTCTTCGAGCACGACACCGGCCTTGAGGCGGGCAATCATGTCTTCGTCCACCTCACCCCGCACACGTACCGCGTACTCGCGGTCCATCTCGTAGGACGGGTGCATCAGGCGGTTGGCCAGCTCACCGTCGGTGGTGAACATCAGCAGGCCGGTGGTGTTGATGTCCAGGCGGCCGATGTTGATCCAGCGACCTTCTTTCGGCCGTGGCAGGCGGTCGAACACGGTCGGACGGCCTTCCGGGTCGTCACGGGTGCAGATTTCGCCATCGGGCTTGTTGTACATGATGACCCGGCGCACGGTCTCGGCAGCCTCTTCGCGCTTGATCACGCGGCCATCCACGGAAATCGCGTCATGCAAGTCGACGCGCTGGCCCAAGGTGGCGTCTTTGCCATTGACCTTGATCCGGCCCTGGCTGATCCAGGCCTCGACATCGCGGCGTGAGCCCACGCCGATACGCGCCAGCACTTTTTGCAGCTTCTCGCCTGATGGCGGCAACGGCTGGGTTTCTTGCAGATCTTTATCACTCATCTGGGCACCTCCCGGTGTAGGTATTGAAAACTGATTAAGGCGAACATGCGCCAAAAAGGTCGCGAATCATACGCTGATCACGCGTTGAGCGCACCTGAGACTAGCTGAAATTATCCACACCACCGTCTGTTTCCGCCCGAAGGCCGGCGGTCACTCGCGTGGCGTCTCAGGCTCAAGGTTCTCGGCGTCTTCGGCCGCTACCGTATCATCGACCAAGTCGTCAAAGTCGGTCTTGAGCCCTTCTTCCATCGAGTCGAGCTCCACCAGCAGGCTGCGAAAGCTGGTTTCTTCTTTCGCGTCTTCTGGCTCGGCACTTTCGTCGGCCAGGGCCTGCAGGTGAGCGGGCACTGGCGCGTCATCCACCTCCAGCAGCGGCTCAGGCTCCATTTCACGCAGCTCGGCCAGGGCAGGCAGATCGTCGAGGTTCTTGAGGTTGAAGTGATCGAGGAAAGCCTTGGTGGTGGCGAACATCGCAGGTTTGCCCGGCACTTCGCGGTAACCGACGATGCGGATCCATTCGCGCTCAAGCAAGGTCTTGATGATGTTGCTGTTGACCGCCACGCCCCGAACGTCTTCGATTTCGCCACGGGTGATGGGCTGGCGGTAGGCAATCAGCGCCATGGTCTCAAGCAATGCACGGGAGTATCGCTGCGGGCGCTCTTCCCACAAGCGGCCCACCCAGGGGGCGAAGTCCTCGCGAATCTGCAGGCGATACCCCGACGCCACTTCCTTCAGCTCGAAGGCGCGGCCATTGCAGGACTTGCGCAGTACTTCCAGGGCCTTCTTGAACACCGCAGGCTCAGGGCGCTCGGCTTCCTCGAACAGCTCGAACAAGCGCTCCATCGATTGCGGTTTTCCCGAGGCCAGCAAAAAGGCTTCAAGCAGGGGCGCCAGGTCGCGCGGATCGTTCAGGTTCATGGCGTTGCTCGTGGTCACTCGGCCCGGGCGCGGACGTGGATCGGCGCAAAGGGCTCATTTTGCACCAGTTCGATCAAGGATTCCTTCACCAGTTCAAGAATGGCCATGAAGGTCACCACCACCCCCAGCTTGCCTTCCTCGGCGCTGAACAACTCGACGAACGGCACGAAACCACCGCCCTTGAGGCGTTCGAGCACTTCGCTCATGCGCTCGCGGGTCGACAATGCCTCACGGCTGACCTGATGGCTCTCGAACAGGTCGCCGCGGCGCAGCACCTCGGCCATCGACACCAGCAACTCCTCCAGGCTGACATCCGGCAACAGCTTGCGCACCTTCGCCTGGGGTGCCTCCAGGCGCGGCACGATGATCTCGCGCCCCACCCGGCTCAACCCATCGATACCTTCTGCCGCGGCCTTGAAGCGCTCGTACTCCTGCAGGCGACGGATCAACTCGGCGCGTGGGTCGCCCTCCTCGATCTCGATCTCGACCGAACGCGGCAGCAGCATGCGTGACTTGATCTCGGCCAGCATCGCGGCCATCACCAGGTACTCGGCCGCCAACTCCAGGCGTACGGTTTTCATCAGCTCGACATAGCCCATGTACTGACGGGTAATTTCCGCCACGGGAATATCAAGGATGTCGACGTTCTGCTTGCGGATCAGGTAGAGCAGCAGGTCCAGCGGGCCCTCGAAGGCTTCGAGAAACACCTCGAGGGCGTCCGGCGGGATGTACAGGTCCACCGGCATTTCGGTCATGGCTTCGCCATAGACCAGCACCAGTGGCAGTTCCTGCTGTGCGCCTGCTTGTGAGTCGAGGGTCGACTCGGTGGACGGTGCCTGGCTCACGCTTCGACCATGAAGGGTGCCGGGTCGCCACAGCCGACGCGGATCACCTCCGGCTCGTCGCCGGCCAGGTTGATCACAGTGGACGACTTCAAGTCGCCAAAACCGCCATCAATGATCAGGTCGACATGGTGCTCCAGGGCCTGGCGAATCTCGTAGGGATCGGTCATCGGCTCCGTTTCGCCGGGCATGATCAGGCTGACGCTCATCAGCGGTTCGCCCAGCTCTTCGAGCAAGGCCAGGGCGATCGGGTTGGATGGCACGCGCAAGCCGATGGTGCGGCGCTTTTCATGGAGCAACAGGCGGGGAACTTCGCGGGTGGCGTTGAGAATGAAGGTGTAAGGCCCCGGCACATGCGCCTTGAGCAAACGAAAGATGGCCGTGTCGATCTTGGCGAACAGGCCCATTTGCGAGAGGTCGCAGCAGATCAGGGTGAAGTTGTGGTTCTTGTCCAGCTGACGCAGGCGCCGAACACGCTCTACGGCATTCTTGTCGCCAATCTGGCAACCCATGGCGTAGGACGAATCGGTCGGGTAGATGACCACACCGCCCTTGCGAATGATTTCAACGGCCTGTTTGATCAGGCGCGGTTGCGGATTCTCCGCATGAATCTGGAAAAACTGACTCACATTCTCTTCCTGTTCAGACGGCCGCGATAGGCTGCTCATGTTTGAATCGACGCCACAAGGGCGGCAAGTCCTCTGGCAATGGCCGGTAAGCACCAATCTCACCCCAGGTGCCAGGGCCATGGAAGTCACTGCCGGCACTGGCCAGCAGGCCGAATTCACGGGTCAGGATGGACATGGTGCCCACCTGCTCGGCCGGCATCATCCCGTTAACCACTTCCAGTGCCTGGCCGCCTGCTTGAATATAGTCGGCAATCAGCCGGCGGCGCTTGCTGCGCGTTAATTCATAGTGCATTGGATGCGCAAGGCTTACCCAGGCGCCGGACTGGCGCAGGGTCTGGACCGTGTCATCCAGGGTTGGCCAGTGCAGTTTGACGTCGCCCAGCTTGCCGGCGCCCAGCCACTTGCGAAACGCCTCTGCGCGGTCTTTTACGTGGCCTGCTCGCACCAGGTACTCGGCAAAATGCGGCCGTGCCGGTGCATTGCCGCTGTCGCCCAGCTCCTGCTGGATGGCCCGTGCGCCGTCCATCGCCCCGGGCATGCCCTTGAGGCCCAACCGTCGGTCGATTTCTTCGGCGCGCAGCCAGCGCCCACGGTGCAACGACTCGATGGCCGCCACCAGGGGTTCGGCGTCCAGGGCGAAGTTGTAGCCCAGCACATGGATGGTCGCGCCGCCCCAGGTACAGGACAGTTCCACCCCGCTGACCCACTGCATGCCCAGGGCCTGGGTGGCGGTACGAGCCTCTACCTGGCCCTCGAGGGTGTCGTGGTCGGTCAGCGAGAGCATCCGCACGCCGTGCTCATGAGCCCGGGCGACCAATGCCGTTGGCGACAGGGCGCCGTCGGAGGCCGTACTGTGGCAGTGCAGATCAACATTCATAGGAGGCGCTTTCGCTGTCATTGATGTTTGTTATTATGCCGTCACATCCTGCTTCTGGCTGCCACTGTGAAACAATTCATCGATTTCATCCCGCTGCTCCTGTTCTTCATCGTCTTCAAGCTTGAGCCTCGTGCCGTCGAATTCGCCGGTCACAGCTTCGAGCTCGGAGGCATCTTCAGTGCCACGGCGATGCTGATCCTGAGCTCCGTAGTGGTCTACGGCGCCTTGTTCATCCGCCAGCGCAAGCTGGAAAAGGGCCAATGGCTGACCCTGATCGCCTGCCTGGTGTTCGGTGGCCTGACCCTGGCCTTCCACAGCGAAACCTTCCTCAAGTGGAAGGCCCCGGTGGTGAACTGGTTGTTCGCCGTGGCCTTCGCCGGTAGCCACTTTATCGGCGACCGGGTGCTGATCAAGCGCATCATGGGCCATGCCATCAGCCTGCCGGAGGCTGTCTGGTCGCGCCTGAACCTGGCCTGGATCGGCTTTTTCCTGTTCTGCGGCGCGGCTAACCTGTTCGTGGCCTTCACCTTCCAGGACATCTGGGTCGACTTCAAAGTATTCGGCAGCCTCGGCATGACCGTACTGTTCCTGGTAGCCCAGGGCGTGTACCTGTCCCGCCACCTGCACGACGATCCCACCACCCCGCCTTCCACTCCGAAGCACGAGGATTGACATGCTCTACGCCATCATCGCCAGTGACGTTGCCGATTCGCTGGAAAAACGCCTGGCCGCTCGCCCTGCGCACATCGAACGCCTGCAGCAGCTCAAGGAACAAGGCCGCGTGGTACTGGCCGGTCCGCACCCGGCCATTGACAGCAACGACCCGGGCGCTGCCGGTTTCAGCGGCAGCCTGATCGTCGCCGAGTTCGACTCCCTGGCGGCCGCCCAGGCCTGGGCCGATGCCGATCCGTACATTGCCGCCGGCGTCTACGACAAGGTCGTGGTCAAGCCGTTCAAGCAAGTCCTGCCGTAATCTGCTGCATGCGGTGCGCCATTGTGCGCACCGCCTCCCGCCTTTTACCGACGCAACTGCTCATCATTTTTGTCTGACAGCCGACAACCTGCTGAACCGACAAGAATCAGGAGTTCCCATGCGTCAAGGTCCGTTGTCCCTGTTGCTGTGCCTGTTGCTGCTGAGCCCCTTTGCCCAGGGTGATGAACCCGTCGCCACCACCCCACTGTCGCTCAGTGCCGGCAGCCAGATCACCGAACTTACCCAGCGCCTGCAGGAAAGTGAGCGTCTGCGCGAGGCCCTGACCCAGCAACTGCACAATGCCGACAGCGAGCGCGAAAGCGCCCAACTGACCCGCCTGCGCCAGGAAAACCAGCGTTTGAAGCTGGCCCTCAAGGAACTCCAGGCCAATCCGCCTGAGCGACTGATCACCGACCAGCAACAATGGTTCCTGATTGGCAGTGCAGTTGCCCTGTTGGCTGCACTCTGCGGTATCTTTGCCAGCGGCGGACACAGAAAGCGTCGGCAATGGTTGAATTGAGTGAGTCATGAGCGAGCTGTTACTGATTGATGATGACCAGGAACTCTGCGAGCTGCTCGGCAGCTGGCTGACCCAGGAAGGCTTCGTGGTGCGGGCCTGCCACGACGGCCAGAGCGCCCGCAAGGCCCTGGCCGAGCACGCACCGGCTGCGGTGGTGCTGGATGTGATGCTGCCCGACGGCAGCGGCCTTGAGTTGCTCAAGCAGCTGCGCAGCGAACATGCCGAGTTGCCGGTGCTGATGCTCTCGGCCCGCGGCGAGCCACTGGACCGGATCCTTGGCCTTGAACTGGGGGCCGACGACTACCTGGCCAAGCCGTGCGATCCACGCGAGCTCACCGCCCGCCTGCGCGCCGTACTGCGCCGCAGCCACCCCAATGCAACGCCCAGCCAGATCGAAGTCGGCGACCTGTGCTTCAGCCCCGCCCGCGGCGTGGTCAGCATCGACGAACAGGAGCTGACCCTGACCCTGTCCGAGAGCCGCATCCTCGAAGCGCTGCTGCGCCAACCGGGCGAGCCACTGGACAAGCAGGAACTGGCGCAGATCGCCCTGGGCCGCAAGCTCACCCTGTACGATCGCAGCCTGGACATGCATGTCAGCAACCTGCGCAAGAAGGTCGGCCCCCACCCTGACGGGCGCCCGCGCATCGTCGCCCTGCGCAGCCGCGGCTACTACTACAGCCTGTAATGTCAGCACCGCGGCGGGTCATCTTTACGCAAGCTTTACCCTTGCCTGACCGCCATTGACCTTGATCTCCCTAAACTGGGCACATCCGGTCAACACCGGCCCTTGAAAGGAGAGACACCATGCGCAAGACCCTTATCGCCCTGATGTTCGCTGCAGCACTGCCGACCGTTGCCATGGCCATGCCAGAAGGCGGCCCACGCCACGGCGATCACCACCGCGGTGGAGCGCCTTTCGCCCAGCTGGACCTGAGCCGCGAACAGCGCCAGCAGATCGGCAAGCTGATGGGCGAGCAGATGAAAAGCCGCCAGGAAATCACCAAGCGCTATCTGGAGAAACTCCCGGCAGCCGACCAGAAAGCCCTGAAAGACGAACTGCAAGCCAAGAAGGACAAGACCCAGGCCGACATCCGCGCCCTGCTCAAGCCTGACCAGCAGAAGAAGTTCGACGAGCTGAAGAAAGAGCAAGACCAGCGCCGCGCCGAATGGAACGAGTTCAAGGCCTGGAAGGCTGAAAAAGCCAGCAAGGCCCAGTAAGCTGAAAACCACCCGCCCGGCCTGCCTTTGTGCAGGCCGGGCTTTTTGCCGTTGAAGGAGCCTCCCTTGCGTTCATTGTTCTGGCGCATCCTGGCCAGTTTCTGGCTGGCCATCGCCCTGGTCGCCGGCTTGTCGATCCTGCTCGGGCACATGCTCAACCAGGACGCCTGGATTCTCAGTCGCCATCCGGGCCTCAACACGCTGGCGCCCAAATGGACCCAGCTGTACGAGCAGCAAGGGCCGGAGTCGGCCCAGCGCTTTCTGGAGCGGCGCAAGCACCGCTTCAACATTGATGTGCAGGTGCTCAACGACAGCGGCGATGCCGTGGTCCCCGGCACGTTCCCCCGTCGCGCCGCGGCGTTCGAGGCCCGCCGCCACAACGATGATCGACGCCTGCCCTGGCGTCGCCTGACCGCGGAGTACACCAGCCCCGACAGCGGCGAAACCTACCTGCTCATTTACCGCATCCCGCACCCCGAACTGGATGCCTGGCATCGTGAGAGCCTGCTGTGGCCACTCAGCGCGCTGGGCATTGCCCTGGTGGTACTGACCTTGTTCAGCCTCATGGTGACGCTGTCCATCACCCGGCCACTGAGCCGCCTGCGCGGGGCCGTGCATGACCTTGGGCAAACCACCTATCAGCAGAACAGCCTGGCGCGCCTGGCCAACCGGCGTGATGAGTTCGGCGTGCTGGCCAACGATTTCAACCGCATGGGCGCGCGCCTGCAAAGCCTGATCGGCAGCCAGCGCCAGTTGTTGCGTGACGTGTCCCACGAACTGCGCTCACCCCTGGCCCGCCTGCGCATCGCCCTGGCCCTGGCCGAACGCGCCGAACCGGCACAGCGCGAAGCGTTGTGGCCACGCCTGACCCGTGAGTGCGACCGCCTGGAAGCGTTGATCAGTGAGATTCTGGTGCTGGCCCGGGTCGATGCCGAACAGACGCGGGCCGAGCCGATGGACCTGGACGTCGTGTTGCAGACCGTCCACAAGGATGCCCAACACAGCGCCCCGGACCAGGACATCCGGCTGCAGCATGACACCGGCTTGAGCCTGCAGGGTTGGCCGACCCTGATCGAACGCGCGCTGGATAACCTGCTGCGCAATGCCCTGCGCTTCAATCCGCCGGGCCAGCCCATCGAAATCACCGGGGTGCGCGACACCGACCGCATCGTGCTGAGCGTGCGTGATCATGGACCGGGGGTGGCTCAAGAGCACCTGGCGCAACTGGGTGAGCCGTTCTTTCGCGCACCGGGACAGAGTGCGGCGGGACATGGCCTGGGCCTGGCCATTGCGCGCAAGGCGGCGGAGCGTCATGGGGGGAGTCTGAGCCTGAGCAATCATCCTCAGGGCGGATTTGTCGCCAGCCTTGAGTTGCCTTTGGCGGGGCCTGGCAGCGCCTGAACAGCATCGCGGGGCAAGCCCGCTCCTACACCGTAGGAGCGGGCTTGCCCCGCGAAATGCTTACTGACCCCAGGCGGTCACAAAATCGGCAGTCGCCAACACCGGCGCCGTGCGCGGCTCGTTGAGCGGCGTACCCAGGTACAGGAAGGCAACGATCTCTTCCTTGTCCGCCAACCCCAGGCCCTTGGCCACATGCTTGCTGTAGGCCAGGTCGCCGGTACGCCATACCGCGCCGATACCCTGGGCATGGGCCGCCAGCAAAATGCCGTGGGCCGCACAGCCTGCCGCCAGCAGTTGCTCCGAGGCGGGTACCTTGAAGTGGTCCTGCACACGGGCAATCACCACCACCAGCAACGGCGCGCGCAACGGCATGGCGCGTGCCTTGTCCAGGGCCGCCTCGGTGGCGTCGCCCTCGAGCTTCACCGCCTCGGCCAGCAAGGCGCCGAGTTTCTCGCGGCCCTCACCCTCGACCGTCAAGAAGCGCCAAGGCCGCAGCTGGGCGTGGTCCGGCGCCCGCAAGGCGGCCTGGAACAGGGCCTCGCGTTGCGCAGCATTGGGCGCAGGTTCCGTCAGGCGTGGTACGGAAACACGGTTGAGCAATGCGTCGAGAGCCTCCATCGGCTACCCCCTGAAGAGAAATGTGCGGCTATTCTAGCGTTTACTTAAAAAGGTCCATAGGTAGAATGGCGCCCTTCCGTTTCGAGTCAGAGCAGATCACATGGCGTTGCCGACCTTAAGGATCATTGGTTTCATCATCGGCATCTTCCTGATCACCCTCGCGATCAGCATGGTCGTGCCCATGGCCACCCTGGTGATCTTCGATCGCACGGGCGATCTGCCGTCGTTCCTGTGGGCCAGCATGATCACCTTCATCGGCGGGCTCGCCCTGGTGATCCCCGGCCGCCCGGAGCATGTGCACCTGCGCCCGCGAGACATGTACCTGCTGACGGTCAGCAGTTGGCTGGTGGTGTGCATCTTTGCCGCCCTGCCGTTTCTGCTGACCCAGCACATCAGCTATACCGACGCCTTCTTCGAGAGCATGTCCGGCATCACGGCCACCGGCGCCACCGTGCTCAGCGGCCTGGACACCATGTCGCCAGGCATTCTCATGTGGCGCTCGCTGCTGCACTGGCTCGGCGGTATCGGTTTTATCGCCATGGCCGTGGCGATCCTGCCATTGCTGCGCATCGGTGGTATGCGCCTGTTCCAGACCGAATCCTCGGACCGCTCCGAAAAAGTCATGCCACGCTCACACATGGTCGCCAAGTCGATCGTGGCCGTGTACGTCGGCATCACCGCACTGGGCGGCCTGGCCTTCTGGCTGGCAGGGATGAACGTGTTCGATGCGATCAACCATGCCATGTCGGCGATCTCCACCGGCGGGTTCTCTACCTCCGACCAATCCCTGGCCAAATGGACCCAGCCTGCAGTGCACTGGGTGGCGGTGGTGGTGATGATCTTCGGCAGCTTGCCGTTTGCCCTGTATGTGTCCACGTTGCGTGGCAATCGCAAGGCCCTGATCAAGGACCAGCAGGTCCAGGGCCTGCTGGCGCTGTTGGTAGTCACCTGGCTGGTGCTCGGCACCTGGTACTGGGCCACCACGAATCTGCACTGGCTCGACGCCTTGCGCCACGTGGCCCTGAACGTGACATCAGTGGTCACCACCACCGGTTTCGCCCTGGGCGACTACAGCCTGTGGGGCAACTTTTCGCTGATGCTGTTCTTCTACCTGGGCTTTATCGGGGGATGCTCCGGCTCGACCGCCGGTGGGATCAAGATCTTCCGTTTTCAGGTCGCCTATATCCTGCTCAAGGCCAACCTCAATCAGCTGATCCACCCACGCGCGGTGATCAAGCAGAAGTACAACGGCCACCGCCTGGACGAAGAAATCGTCCGTTCGATCCTGACCTTCTCGTTCTTCTTCGCCATCACCATCTGCGTGATCGCGCTGCTGCTGTCGCTGCTGGGGGTCGACTGGATGACGGCGCTGACCGGCGCCGCCAGCACCGTGTCGGGTGTCGGCCCAGGCCTTGGTGAAACCATTGGCCCGGCCGGCAACTTCGCCACCCTGCCGGATGCAGCGAAGTGGATCCTGGCGTTCGGCATGCTGCTCGGACGCCTGGAGATCATTACGGTACTGGTGCTGTGTATGCCGGCGTTCTGGCGTCACTGACCGATGCTTCGGCGTCCGGTTCCGGCGCAGGGACCGGCGTGCTGGTACCTATCCGCGCCCGGTACTCGCCCGGGGTGGCATCAAACCAGCGGCGAAAGGCCCGGAAGAAGTTGCTCGGATCGGCAAAGCCCAACAGATAGGCGGTTTCCAGCAGGGTCATGTTTGGCTGCGCCAGGTACTGCTCCGCCAGTTCGCGGCGGGTATCGTCGAGCAGTGTCTGGAAGCTGGTGCCCTCCTCTTGCAAGCGCCGCTGCAGGGTGCGCTGGGACAGATGCAAGGCCCGGGCAATCGTCTCGCGCTTGGGCTCGCCCTGGGGCAATACCCGGCACAGCACCTGGCGGGCACGGTGAGTGACGCGACTTTCGGAAAAGCGCGCCAGGTATTCCCCGGCAAAGCGATCATGCAACGTGGCCATGGCCTCGTTGGCGGTGGGCAGTGGGGCCTCCATGTCGGCACGCTCGAACACCAGCGCATCATGGGCTGCGCCAAACACCAGCGGTGAATGAAAGGCCACTTTGTAGGGCGTGACATCAACGGGCTGCGGGCCCTGGATCAGCACCCGGCGCGGCTGGATCACTCGCCCACTGAGCCAGCTGCACAACGACAACGCGCAAGCCAGCGACGCTTCGGCACTGTGCCGGGTGGGTGGCAGGTGATCGCCGTGGACGGTGAGGATCAAGGCGTAGCCGTCCGGCTCCAGGCGGAAGCTCAGGTCTGAACTCTCGGCGATGATGCGCTGATAGCGCACCAGTCGCTCGAACCCCTCGGCCAGGGTCCGGCTCGACATCAGCGCATAACCGACCACATGGAAGGACGCCGGGCGCACCACCCGGGCCATGTTCAGCCCGATGGCCTGGTTGCCGGAAAGATCGACCGCCAGTTGCCAGAGGCGGGTCATGGAGTCCTGGGTAAAACGGGCGTCGGGGTCATCCAGGGCGGCAAAATCCAGGCCGAGTTGTTTGAACATGGCACGACAATCCAGCCCTTCGAGCTCGAGTGCCTTGACGATCCCTGATGCCCAGCTTGCTGACGTGGTTCTCTCGCTCATGGCTGGCTTCTTATGTTCGTACTGACCGCTCCTGCGGCGAACTCAAAGGATACTCAATTGGCGCCTATTGTCACTGCCCTGTAGTGTTAGTCACTCTAGACTCGGATCAGGCTCCACGCCGTGCATCTTCGTCAGTTCGACAGTCCCGGGAGCAGTGCCGTGAACAGCCCCCAGCAATTTCGCAGCTTTGCCGAGTTCTATCCTTTCTACCTGGAGGAGCACAGCAACCCCACCTGTCGCCGCCTGCACTTTATCGGCACAACGCTGGTGATCGCCCTACTCGCCTACACCCTGGCCAGCGGCGCCTGGCTACTGCTCCTGGCCGTGCCCGTTGCCGGTTATGGCTTCGCCTGGGTCGGGCACTTCTTTTATGAAAAGAACCGTCCGGCCACCTTCAAACACCCGCTCTACAGCCTGATCGGCGATTTCGCCATGTACCGCGACATGCTGCGTGGAAAAGTATCGTTCTGATTTCGGCCCACAAGGTCAGAAACCCGTCTTCATTGGCCACTGCCCCGACAGGCGGTCGCGCTACAGTGGGTTGCCCCTCCCCCCCCTGGAGCGCCGATGACTGAGCAGGCCCGTTTCACCCATATGCAGGACGGCACCCAGCAGGACTGGGCGATCATCGCCAATGACTTCAGGGCGTATGCCAGCCAGTTGGCCGAACGAATCCTCGCGCACTTGCGCTTGCTCGATGGCGACTTCGGTGGTTTTCCCATCGACCGTCTCAGTCATTCCCTGCAGACCGCCACCCGCGCCTGGCGTGACGGGCGCGATGAGGAGTACGTGATCTGCGCCCTGCTCCACGACATCGGCGACACCCTCGGCAGCTACAACCACCCCGACATTGCCGCCGCGATCCTCAAGCCCTTTGTCAGCCCTGAGAACCTGTGGATGGTCGAAAAGCACGGGGTCTTCCAGGGCTACTACTTTTTTCACCACCTGGGCATGGACCGGCACCTGCGCGAGCAATTCCAGCACCATCCGCAGTATCAGCAAACCATCGAGTTCTGCGCCCGCTACGATGCCGCCGCGTTCGACCCGGCCTACGACAACCTGCCCCTGAGCTTCTTCGAGCCCATGCTCAAGCGCCTGTTCGCCCAGCCGCGCCAGTCGATCTACAAGGCCGCCTTGCAGCAGATGACTGAAAGCGCCTGAATCAAACCAGCTCAAGCCCCGCCAGGCGCCGAGCCTCGCGGGCCTGGGCATCGGCCAGGCGATAAAGCTCGATGCTGCCGTCCCAGTGCTCGATCAACGCCGTGCACGACTCGACCCAATCGCCGCAGTTGAGGTAGTCCACCTCCCCCACCTTGCGAATCTCGGCATGGTGGATATGCCCGCACACCACCCCGTGAAATCCGCGCTTGACGCACTCATGGGCAATGGCCTCTTCAAAGTCGCTGATGAAACTGACCGCCGACTTGACCTTGTGCTTCAAGTACGCCGACAACGACCAGTACCCGTAGCCATAGCGGGCACGCCAGTGGTTGAGCCAGCGGTTCAAGGTCAGCGTGAACTCGTAGGCCGAGTCCCCGAGGAACGCCAGCCAGCGGTGATAGCGAGTGATGACGTCGAACTGGTCACCATGGATGACCAGCAGCCGACGCCCATCGACAGTCAGGTGTTCGGCCTCATCGACCAGCTGGATATTGCCCAGCACCAGCTTGGAGTAGCGCCGCAGGAATTCATCGTGGTTGCCGGTGACATAGATCACCTCGGTGCCGCGCTTGCTCATGGTCAGCAGGCGCCGGATCACGTTGGTGTGTGCCTGCGGCCAATACATGCCGCCGCGCAGCTTCCAGCCGTCGATAATGTCGCCCACCAGGTAGATCCGATCGGCCTGGAACCCCTTGAGAAAGTGCGACAGGTGTTCGGCCTGACAATCCCGGGTCCCCAGGTGCACGTCGGAAATCCACAGCGTGCGCACACGCTGCTTGCGTGAAGGTCTGACAAGCTCGGCATGGCTCATGAGCGGGCTCCGGGGCTGTTTTGTCGAGCGTGCCAGTGGGCAGTGAAACGAACGTGACGGAACCACGTCGATCTGATGACACACCCGCTTCCCGCGCCAGCCTGTACACTGCCGCCACTGCCTGGAGGACACTGCAATGAGTGGCAGCTCGCTACTTTCCCTGCGCCATTATCGCCACGACCTGATCGCCCACAGCCACGAGCACCCGCAATTGGTGTTCGGCCTGCGTGGGCAACTGGACTTCGAGCTCGAAGGCCGTGGCGCGCGCGTTGACCGCCAGGGCCTCATGGTGGTGCCGGCCGGCGCCCACCATACCTGCGGCAGCCCCGCCGGCAGCCACTGCCTGGTGCTCGATGTGCCGGGTGATGCGTGGCTTTCCCGGAGCCTTGGCGAACACACCTCGGCCAGCCAGCGCCTGCTCGAACACCGTGGCCCGTTGAGCCTGGACAATCGTCAGCAGCAGTTGGTCGACTGGCTGGCGGCAAGCCCGGTGGCCGACCCGGTGATAGCCCAGCAAGGCGCCGTGCTGCTGCTCGCCAGCCTCTGCAGCACTCAGGCGCCGGTCGCCGAACAGCAGTTGTTGCCCTACGCCGCCTTTGATGCCCACATCGACCGTCACGCCGCCCACCCCCTGCAAGTGGCCGACCTGGCCCGCCTGGCCGGCCTCTCCAGCGCCCGTCTGCATGCCCGCTTCATGCTTGAGTCGGCCACCACGCCCATGGACTACATTCGCCAGCGCCGGTTGCTGCAGGCGCGCAAACTGCTGGCCGAAACCACCCTGGCCATCGGCGAAATCGCCAGCCAGGTCGGCTACAGCTCACAGAGCGCGTTTTCTGCTGCCATGCTCAAGGCCTTCGGACGCGCCCCGCGAGACTTGCGACGAGAGCCTGACGACAATTGACGCGAGGAACGCGACAGACAGCCGCCGCCACGGCCTCGTAGACTGGCCGGGCTGTCCTGCCTATTACAAGGAACACCATGAACCACCGTACTGCCCTCGGCGCCCTGCACATCGGCGCGCTGTTCTTCGGCCTGACCGGCGTCTTCGGCAAGCTTGCCCAGGCGGCGCCCTCGATCATCGTCTTCGGTCGTGCCGCCTTCGCCGTACTGGCGCTGGCGATCTTCGCCGGTGTAGCGCGCAAGGGCTGGCAGCCGCTGCAAGGCCAGGACTGGCGGCGCCTGCTACTGGGCGGCATCTTGCTGGCCGGGCATTGGGTGAGCTTCTTCATTGCCGTCAAAGTCGCCGGGGTCGCCATTGCCACCTTGGGTTTTGCCAGCTTCCCGGCCTTTACCGTGATCCTTGAAGGGTTGCTGTTTCGCGAGCGGATTCGCAGCAACGAAATCATCCTGGTGTTGCTGGTGAGCATCGGCCTGGTCCTGGTTACCCCGGATTTCGACCTGGCCAGCCAGGCCACCGGCGGTCTGCTCTGGGCCTTGTTGTCGGGGTTGTTGTTTTCATTGCTGTCGCTGACAAACCGCGCGTCCAACGGACGTATCCCCGCCGTGCAGGCGGCGCTGTGCCAGAACGCCGTGGTCGCCCTGTGCCTAGTGCCGGCTGCGGCGCCTGCGCTGGGTGAGGTATCGGCGATGGATTGGTTGTGGATTGCGTTGCTGGGGGTGTTCTGCACCGGTGTTGCCCACAGCCTGTTCGTCGCAAGCCTGGCGGTGATCAAAGCGCGCACCGCTGCGGTGGTGTTCGCCCTGGAGCCGGTCTATGGCATTGCCATGGCCTGGCTAATCTTCGCCGAAACCCCGACGCTGCGCATGCTGCTGGGCGGCGCCTTGATCATCCTGGCCATCGTCATCTCCAGCCGCCTGGCAGCCAGCAACACGACCACCAAGACAGCTGCGGTGCAAGGTTGAATCTCAAGGACGGTCGTTATGGCCCAGGTCGCGTTGCGGGTCGATCTGGTCGCGCACCCGCTGCTTGAGCACCTTGGCCTCGGGAAAGCCGCCATCGGCCTTGCGCTCCCAGATCTGCACACCGTCGCAGGTGATCCGGAAGGCGCCACCGGTGGCAGGCTCGAGGGCAACACGGGCCAGATCATCGCTGAAGGTACTGAGCAGCTCCTGGGCGAGCCAGGCGGCACGCAGCAGCCACTGGCACTGGGTGCAATAGGTGATGACGATTTCAGCTTTGTGCGCATTCATGGGACGAAAGACTCCTGACAGGCGGGCGCGCATATACTAGCGGTCTTTAGCCTTAGCTCCGAGAGCCATGATGCACCGCCTGCTGTTGAGTCTGCTGCTGATCGTCGTTTCCTTCCCACTCCTGGCCGCCGAACCACCACGACCGAAAGTCGGCCTGGTGCTGTCGGGCGGTGCCGCCCGTGGCCTGGCCCATATCGGTGTGCTGAAGGCCCTGGAGGAGCAAGGTATCCAGGTCGATGCTATCGCCGGCACCAGCATGGGCGCGGTGGTCGGCGGCCTGTACGCTTCCGGCTACAAGGTCGAAGAGCTGGAAAAGCTCGCCCTGGGCATCGACTGGCAGGAGGCGCTGTCTGACGCCCCGCCCCGCAAGGACGTGCCGTTCCGGCGCAAGCAGGATGATCGTGATTTTCTGGTCCAACAGAAGCTGAGCTTTCGCGACGATGGCAGCCTCGGCCTGCCGCTGGGGGTGATCCAGGGGCAGAACCTGGCCCTGCTGCTGGAAAGCATGCTTGCCCATACCAGTGACACCCGTGACTTCGACAAACTGCCGATCCCGTTCCGCGCCGTGGCCACCGACATCGCCAGTGGCGAGAAAGTGGTGTTCCGCCGTGGCCACCTGCCCCAGGTGATTCGCGCCAGCATGTCGATCCCGGCGGTGTTTGCTCCGGTGGAGCTGGATGGCCGCCTGCTGGTGGATGGCGGCATGGTCGATAACATTCCCCTGGACGTCGCCCGCGAGATGGGCGTCGACATGGCGATCGTCGTTGATATCGGCACACCGCTGCGCAGCCGCAAAGAACTGGCAACCGTGGTCGATGTGCTCAATCAGTCGATCACCCTGATGACCCGCCGCAACTCCGAAGAGCAGTTGGCTGCCCTGCACCGTGACGACATCCTGATCCAGCCGCCGCTGGCCAGCTTCGGTGTGACCGACTTTGGCCGGGCCCAGGAAATGATTGATGCCGGCTACCGTGCCGCCCGTGCCCTGGACGCACGCCTGGCGGTGCTCAAACGTCCGGAAAGTAACGACGCCGAGCTGGATGTCGCGCGCTCGCCAAGCCAGCGCAACCCGGTGATCACCGCCATCAGGATCGAGAACGACTCCAAGGTCAGCGATGACGTGATCCGCTTCTATATTCGCCAGCCAATCGGTGAGCCGTTGGAACTGGGTCGCTTGCAGACCGACATGGGCACCCTGTACGGCCTGGACTACTTCGATCGGGTCCAGTACCGGGTGGTGCACAAGGGCAGCGACAACACACTGGTGATCAACGCCCGCGGCCGACGCGGCGGTACCGACTACCTGCGCCTGGGCCTGAACCTGTCGGATGACATGCGTGGCGACAGCGCCTTCAACATTGGTGCGAGCTACCGGGTCAACGGCATCAACGAACTGGGCGCCGAATGGCTGACCCGGGCGCAGATTGGTGATCAGCAGGAACTGTACAGCGAGTTCTATCAACCGCTGGATGCCGGCTCGCGCTACTTCGTCGCCCCTTACCTGGACCTGGGCTCGCAGAATGTCGAGGCTACCCTGGACGACGACCCTGTTGCCGAATACCGCCTGCAGCGCTACGGCTTCGGCCTGAACCTGGGCCGCCAGATCGGCAACAGCGGTGAAGTGCGCTTTGGTGTCGGCCAGGCCTGGGGCAAGGCGGATGTGCGCATCGGCGACCAGGACCTGCCGCACTTCAGCTTCAACGAAGGTTTCTACGAGCTCAAGTACTCCTTCGACACCCTCGACAACGTCTACTTCCCTCACGAAGGTGAAGACATCAGCCTGACCCTGCGCCAGTTCGAGCCGGACCTTGGCTCCGACCAGCGTTACCGGCAGTGGAACTTCAAACTGGACAAAGCCTTGAGCAGCGGGCCCAACACCTGGGTGCTGGGCACCCAGTACGGTCGCACGCTGGATGACGCCGACGTGATCACTTCCAGTTTCGTGTTCGGCGGCGCCAGGCAGCTTTCAGGCTTTCGCCAGGACTCGGTATCCGGGCAGAACATGAGCCTGATGCGCGTGGTCTACTACCGCAGGCTGACCCCGCGCGCCTACCTGCCGCTGGACTTTCCGCTGTACCTGGGGGGTTCACTTGAGCGAGGCAGGGCCTGGAACAATGACAACGAGTTCGACAGTGGCTACATCAATGCAGCCAGTATCTTCGTCGGGTTTGAGACGCCCCTGGGGCCGCTGAACTTCAGCTACGGGGCAAACAGTGAGAATCAGAAGGCGCTGTACCTGAACCTGGGCCACACCTTCTGAGAGCCGTCAGGACTTTTCGAGGTTGGCGAGAATTCGCGCGTGGACCTTCATGCACACGCGCAACTCTTCCTCGTCGACCCCGGTGAAGAGCTCGGCGCGCAAGGCGTTGGCGATGGTTTCGATCTGCTCGATCAGCGGCTTGGCCGGCGGGCACAAATGGATTTTCTTGGCGCGGCGGTCTTCAAGCACAGCCTGGCGACGCACCAGCCCCTGGGATTCAAGGCTGTCGAGCAGACGCGCGAGGGTCGGACCTTCAACACCCACGCTCTGGGCCAGTTCGCGCTGGGTAGGGGCCTCGTCGAAACGCGCCAGGTGCAACAACACCAGCCAGCGGGCCTGGGACAGATTCAACCCGGCTAGGCGACGGTCCAGCTCGGCACGCCAGCCTCGGGACATCTGGGCTATCTGCATTCCGAAGCGGTGGTGGTCAGTCAACGGCATAAAAAACTCATCATTAGAACTAATTATTAGCCAGCTAACCATGACCCCGCGTAACAGGCAAGGCTCATAAAGCCGCCAGCTACCCGGTAATCGTTAGAAATAATGACAAATCCTGTATTACATTTCGAATTCAGCAGCCAACGCTGCGCGCACGCAATACAACACGCCCTCCGGCACCCGCGCACCAAACTGCTCGGCGATGGCCGATACCGGCGGTAGTTCGCCCTCGCCGTCGAGGAACGCATCCTGGACTTCGGCCAGCAGGTCTTCGGGCAGGTCCAGGGCCTGCTCCAACGACAACTGCTGGCGGCCAATGGCTTCGGCCAGCATGCTGTAGACGTTCTTTTCGCTGCAGTTGAGCTGACCGGCGATCTGCGCCGGCGTCATCCCGGCACGGGCAAGGCTGGTCAGCTCGTGACGCAGGTCGGCCACCACCGGCGGCGTCTCGGCCGCACCGCCCAACACTTCGAGGAAGGCCTCGCCGTAGCGCTCCAGCTTGCGCGCCCCCACACCACTGACCCGGGCCATTTCACTGAGGCTGGAGGGCTGGCTGCGCAGCATTTCCAGCAAGGTCGAATCCGGGAAGATGACGTAGGGCGGCACGCCATGCTCTTCGGCCAGCTTGCGGCGCAAGGCGCGCAAGGCTTCCCACTGCTCGCGCTCCTCGCCGCGCACCAACTGGCTGGCCGGGCTGCCGCCACTGCTGCTGCCCTTGCTGGTGGCCTGCGGCTTGAGGTCGCGGCGCAGCTCCAGGCTGACCTCACCGCGCAGCAATGGCCGGCAGGTGTCGGACAGGCGCAAGCCGCCGTAGCCTTCAAGGTCGATATCGGCCAGGCCGCGGGCAACCAGCTGACGGAACAATGTACGCCACTCGCCTTCGGAGCGGTCCTTGCCGACGCCGTATACCGCCAGCTTTTCATGACCGAAGTTGCGCACTTTCTCGTTGTCGCGGCCCAGCAGCACATCCACCAGATGGCCCACGCCATAGCGCTGACCGGTGCGGTACACCGCTGACAATGCCTGGCGTGCAGGCTCGGTGGCGTCCCAGGTCTGCACGCCATCGATGCAGTTGTCGCAGTGCCCGCACGGTTGCAGCAACTCTTCATCAAAGTAGTTGAGCAGGGTCTGTCGGCGGCAGCGGGTTTCTTCACACAGGGCGAGCATCGCATCGAGCTTGTGTTGTTCGATCCGCTTGTGGCGCTCGTCCCCTTCGGAGTTCTGCAGCATCTGCTTGAGCATCACCATGTCCTGCAGGCCGTAGGCCATCCAGGCATCCGCCGGCAGACCATCACGACCAGCCCGGCCGGTTTCCTGATAGTAGGCTTCCAGCGACTTGGGCAGGTCCAGGTGGGCAACGAAGCGCACGTTGGGTTTGTCGATGCCCATGCCGAACGCAATGGTGGCAACCATGATCAGACCTTCCTCGTTGAGGAAGCGGCGCTGGTTGGCGGCACGGGTCTCGGCAGGCAGGCCGGCATGGTAAGGCAGTGCCGGAAAGCCCTGGTCGCACAGGTAGGCGGCCACGTCGTCGACCTTCTTGCGCGACAGGCAATAGACGATACCGGCGTTGCCGCGTCGCTCACCGAGGAACGCCAGCAACTGCTTGCGTGGCTGCTCCTTGGGCACGATGCGGTAGAAAATGTTCGGGCGGTCGAAACTGGAGAGAAAGCGCTCGGCATTCTGCAAGTGCAGGCGCGTGACGATTTCTTCGCGGGTGCGCATGTCTGCCGTGGCGGTCAGGGCGATGCGCGGCACATCGGGGAACAGCTCGGCCAGTTGCCCCAGTTGCAGGTATTCAGGACGGAAGTCGTGACCCCATTGCGATACGCAGTGGGCTTCGTCGATGGCGAACAGGGCGATATCCAGGGTGCGCAAAAAGTCCAGCATGCGTGGCTGCACCAGGCGCTCCGGCGCCAGGTACAGCATCTTCACTTCACCCCGGCGGATGCGCCCGGCAAGCTCGCGTTGCTGCTCGGCGCTCAAGGTGGAGTTCAGCGAAGCCGCAGCCACGCCCAGTTCGTCGAGGGTCGCCACCTGGTCTTCCATCAACGCGATCAGGGGCGATACCACCACCGCCAGGCCTGGGCGCAACAGCGCCGGCACCTGGAAGCACAGGGACTTGCCGCCGCCGGTGGGCATCAGCACCAGCGCATCGCCACCCTTGGCCACGCGTTCGATGATCGCACCCTGGCGCCCCCGAAAACTGTCATAGCCGAAGATGTCCTTGAGGACGCGCTGAGCCTGTTCGAGCATAAAAACTCCAAAAATCGCAAAACCATCCTGGGCACAGGCTGGATGAAAACCTTCCCCGCTACACCCGAAATTGCGTAAGCGGCTTTTACCCGGACCTTGTCGCACGGGCGGCCTGGGGTAAAAGCGGGGCATTATACCGGAGCCTGCGGCTTCACAGGATGCTCAGCGATAGACGTCTTCCTTTGCCTTGATTGCGCTGCAAGGTGCTAGAATTCAGTATCGTTTATTCCCAAGGTAGCCCCGTAATGTCCTTCGCCGAGCAATTGACCCGCCTGCAAGCCTTCCTCGACGCCGACGAGCTGCACGAAGAGGCGCTGGACTACGTTGCCGCCCACGGCTACATGACCGCGCTGTCGATCTGCTCCGAGCAGGTCCCGGACCGCGAATGGATCGACGCCCTGTTCGCTGAAGAGCCGCATTACAAGGACGACGCCCAGCGCGAAGAAATCGAAACCACCCTGCTCGCCCTCAAGGCACACATCGCCCGCCAGTTGGCCAGCGACGAAGAGTTCGAGCTGCCATGCGACCTGGACCTGGGCGAAGAGCCGGATGACTCCGACCTGCGCGGCTGGTGCATCGGCTTCATGGAAGGTGTGTTCCTGCGCGAAGAAGCCTGGTTCGAGTCGGCCGAGGAAGAAGTCAGCGAAATGCTCCTGCCGATCATGGTCGGCTCCGGTCTGTTCGATGAACAACCCGAGTTCGCCGACATCGCCAGCGATGCCAACCTGATGGACGACATGATCGTGCAGATCCCCGAAGCGCTGACCGCGCTGTATCTGCTGCTGCACGCGCCGGACGAAAAACCAGCACTGCTCAAACCACGCCACCACTGAGTTGGCGTCTGTGCGCTACCTGCTGCTGGCCGCCGGCTGGCTCAGCGTCGCGCTGGGGGTGATCGGCATTTTCCTGCCGGTGCTGCCGACCACCCCTTTCCTGCTTCTGGCTGCGGCGTGCTTTGCCCGCAGCTCTCCGCGCTTTCATGACTGGCTGATCAACCACCCGCAACTGGGTCCATGGATTCGTGACTACCTGAGCGGCGAAGGCATACCGCTCAAAGGCAAGGTCTACGCCATTGTGCTGATGTGGTTGAGCATTGGTTTGTCGTGCTACCTGGTGCCGCTGGTGTGGGCACGGGGGTTCATGCTGACCAGTGCGGTACTGGTCAGCATTTACATCTTGCGGCAGAAGACGCTACGACGGCCGTCGTAAGCATCGCCGCGCAAGCCCGCTCCTACACCGTATCCACCTTCAACGAGTGATCATTGAGCATCCCGTTGATGATGGTCGCGGTATCCTGCCCTGCGGCAATCACCCCGCCAGCTCCCGCCGTGACACCGTAATGCTGGGCCAGGTTGACGCCCGCCAGATCAATCGTCTGCACAGGTGCCGCCCCCGCTACCGCACTTACCTCGATGGTCGACACAACGCCCGCCCCGCTGCCGGTGACCTTGAAGTGCAGGTAATCATCCAGCGATGTCGAGGTCGCATTCTCGCCCTGCAGCAGTTGTGAAAGGTCGAGCCGGTCACTCCCGGGGGTGAAATCGGTGACCACGTCATGACCGCTATTGCCTTGTTGCCATTGGAAGGTGTCGCTGCCGGCACCGCCGGTGAGGGTGTTGTTGCCTCGCCCACCGATCAGCACATCGTCACCACCACCTCCCACCAGGGTATCGTTGCCCAGCCCCCCTCTGAGCAGGTTGGCCATGTCGTTGCCGGTCAGGGTGTCGTTGTAGTCGGAGCCGACCAGGTTCTCGATACCGGTCAGGGTATCGGTACCCGCCCCCAAAGTATTCTGCGAGCCGTTGGCATTAAGGCTGACCGTAACGCCACTGCCCGCCCCCGCGTAGCTGGCCGTGTCGATCCCCGCGCCGCCATCGAGCACGTCGTTTCCGGCGCCGCCGATCAGCAAATCATTACCGTCGCCCCCCTGCAGTGTGTCGTCGCCATCACCACCGATCAGCACATCGTTGCCCGCCCCGGCAGTGAGCGTGTCGTTGCCGGCCCCCGCCAGCAAGGTGTCACTGCCGTCGGTACCGGTGAGGGTGCTGCCTGCGTGGTAGGTGATATCGACGTTGCCGGTTACGCTGCCACCGTGCCCGTCGCTGACGGCGTAGGTCCCGTTGTAGGTCTCCGGCTGTGCCCCGGCGTAGTCGACCGTCATGGTCAGGTTGTAGTACTCCGCCGCGTTGGCACTGGAGCCGGACGTGTTGGTCAGGTTGACCACATGAATGCTGTAGACCCCGTCATGGCTGGCCGTGAACGAGTCACCGTTGACGATGTTCTCATAGCTGCCCGTCGCATCCTTCCACTGCATCAGGATGTGCCCGTCTGCAACGTCATGGTTGAGGGTGAGTTTCTCGCCCTTCTTCAGGGTCACGGTCAACACGTCTTCATCGTTGGCGCTGGTTGTGGAGACGGCGCCCAGGTAGCCGTTGACGATCAAGGCTGCCGTCGTGACGTTGGCCGCGCCCCTGAAGGCGCTGCGATCCAGGGCTTTCTCCCGGTTGCCGGAACTGCTGCCGGTGCCGTCGAAGTCGATCTGCTGCAGTGAAGCGTTGGTCACGGTGAACCCCGCGCCCTTGGCCTCCCAACCGGTGTTGAAGGACGTCGGGCCGGTGCTCAGCCGATCATTGTCGGCGTCGCTGTCGTTGGCCAGCAAAGCTTCCGCCGGCACCACGATAGTGCTGGAGAGAATGTTGGTGATGATGTGGTCGGCCCCCACCACCGGCGCGGTATTGCCGTGGACATTCACCGTGAGAGTAGCGCTGCTCACGTCACCATCGTTGTCGCTGGCGGTGAAGCCGATAGTTTCAACCCGCGTCGTGCCGTTGTCTTTGGGTGGCGTGTAGGTGAACTCGCCAGTGTCCATGTCCACCACAAAGGTACCGCCCAGCACTGTCTTGATGTTGAAGCTGTTGGTGGTCGTATCGAAGCTGCCCCGGTCGGTCCCCGTGGCGGTGTAGCTGCCTTGCCCGTTGTTGGCCTTGGGGTCGTAGGTGTAGGTGGTGCCATCGATCAGCAACGACTTGATAAAGCCGCCATCGGCGCCGAAGTGCCCATCCGTCATCAGGCTGCCGGTAATCGGTGCACCCTGAACCGTGCCGGACAGCACCTGGTTCAGCATGCTCAGGTCGGTGACCACCACCGAATTGGTGTCGGTGTGGGTGCTGCCATCGTAGGCCAATGGGTTGAGGTTATCGGTATTGACGCCATTGCCAAGGCCGATGGCGTAGGTCTTGATCCCGTTCTGATCCAGAAACGCCTTCCAGGCAGCCTCCTCCTGTGCGTTCAGGCCGCTGGAGCTGGGGACAGGCGCACCATCGGAGAAGAAGTAGCCCACATTCTGCGCACCATCGATCTTGCCGTTGGTGACAAATGCCTGCTGCGCTGCGGCAACCGCCGCGTCGTAGTTAGTCGTGCCGCCGGCATGAAGCCCTGCGACATAGAGCTTGGCATCGGCGACCGAGAGCCAGACCGTCGACGGGGCCGAGGCGTCGCTGCCGAAGATGACGATCTGTACCTTGACGTCGCCCATCTCGTCGTACTTGTCGAGCAAGGCATTGATCGCCTGCTTGGACAGTTCCAGGCGACTCAACCCGTTAACCCCTGAACCGGAGGTCATACTGCTGGACACATCAATGATCAGCAGCAAGTTGGAGTCCACCTGCCCCGGCGTGACCGAGCGCTCGGCGCCCACCACCCCCGGCACATCATCGACGATGGTCACATCCAGGTGAGCGGTGGCCGAGCTGCCGTCGCTGTCGGTTGCCGTAACCGTGATGCTGTCAGACAGGTTGTTGATGCCGCCGGCATTCGGATGGCTCTCGTTGTCCAGCAAGGTGTAGGTGTAGCTGACTACCCCCGTGCTCGGGTTGTAGCCGGTAATGGTCAGCGAGTTGCCCAGCGGCGTGGTGCCCGTTTGCGGGAAGCCGCTGACCACGCCACCACTGACCACCGTGATACCGCCGACGATCAGGCTCTGCAGACCATCGGGCGCGGTCACGGTGAAGGTGCCCGTCTTGGTCAATGCCGAAGCATCCGGGCTGCTGCCATCGCTGAGGTTTTTCTCAAAGACCGTTTGCTCGCCACCGGTAATGTCCAGGCCGTTGATCACGACCGGGTTGTCCAGGTTGCTGACTTTCAGCTCCAGGTTGGCCGAGCTGACATCGCCATCGGCGTCGGTCAGGGTGTAGGTGAAGGTTTCTACCCCCGTTCCACCACCGTGCAGGTTGATGAAATCCGCATCGCTGGTGTTGAGGGTGTAGGTGTAGGTGCCGTCGGCGTTCAACACCAGGGTGCCGTACTTGCCGGTGAAGGTACCGGGAGTGATCGGACCGGCAGTCACTCGATCGGCGCCCTGCACGTCGTTGGTCAGCACATTGCCGCTCAGGGTCAGTCGGGTTTCGCTGGCAATCAGGTCATTGCTGTCGGGGTTCGCGGTCGGCACATCGTCAACGATGTTCACGTCGATGTTGCCGCTGGCAGTGCTGCCGTCGGTGTCGGTGACCACCACCTGGAAGCTTTCACCGAGGCTGTTGGCCCCTGCGCCGGTCGCATGGGTTTCGTTGTCGCCCAGGGTGTAGCTGTAGGTGACCACCCCCGTAGCCGGATCAAAACCGGTGATGGTCAGGGTGTTGCCCAGCGGGGTGTTGATGACCTGCGGGAAGGTGTTGGCCACCCCGCCGGTGATCACACTGACGCCATGCACGGTCATGCTCTGCACACCATCCGGAGCGGTGATGGTGAAGCTGCCCGTCTTGGTCAGTGCCGAGGTATTCGGCGCACTGCCGTCACCGAGGTTCTTCTCGAAAACGGTCAGTTCGCCACCGTTGACGTTCAGCCCATTGAGGGTGACCGGGTCGTTGAGGTTGCTGACGTTGAGTACCAGGTTGGCGGTGCTGGTATCGCCATCGGCATCGTTGAGGGTGTAGGTGAAGGTCTCGACGCCCGTACCGCCGCCGTGCAGATTGATGAAGTCCGGGTCGGTGGTGTTCAGGGTGTAGGTGTAGGTTCCGTCGGCGGCCAGCACCAGGGTGCCGTACTTGCCAGTGAAGGTACCGGGGGTGATCGGGCCGGCAGTCACTCGGTCGGCGCCCTGCACGTCATTGGTCAGCACATTGCCGCTCAGGGTCAGTCGGGTTTCGCTGGCAATCAGGTCATTGCTATCGGGATTCGCGGTCGGCATGTCGTCGACGATGTTCACGTCGATGTTGCCGCTGGCAGTGCTGCCGTCGGTGTCGGTGACCACCACCTGGAAACTTTCACCGAGGCTGTTGGCCCCCGCGCCAGTGGCATGGGCTTCGTTGTCGCCCAGGGTGTAGCTGTAGCTGACCACCCCCGTAGCCGGATCAAAACCGGTGATGGTCAGGGTGTTGCCCAGCGGGGTGTTGATGACCTGCGGGAAAGTGCTGGCCACCCCGCCGGTGATCACGCTGACGCCATGCACGGTCATGCTCTGCACACCGTCCGGGGCGCTGATGGTGAAGCTGCCGGACTGGGTCAGTGCCGAGGCATTCGGCGCGCTACCGTCACCGAGGTTCTTCTCGAAAACGGTCAGTTCGCCGCCGTTGACGTTCAGCCCGTTGAGGGTGACCGAGTCGTTGAGGTTGCTGACGTTGAGTACCAGGTTGGCAGTGCTGGTATCGCCATCGGCATCGTTGAGGGTGTAGGTGAAGGTCTCGACGCCCGTACCGCCACCGTGCAGATTGATGAAGTCCGGGTCGGCGGTGTTCAGGGTGTAGGTGTAGGTTCCGTCGGCGGCCAGCACCAGGGTGCCGTACTTGCCGGTGAAGGTGCCGGGGGTGATCGGGCCGGTGGCTATCCGGTCGGCGCCCTGCACATCGTTGGTCAGCACATTGCCCGTTAGGGTCAACTGGTTCTCGGTGGCAGTCACCGAGTTGGTGTCGCCTTCAGCCCGGGGCACATCGTCTATGACGGTGACATCCAGCGAGCCGCTGGCCACATCACCATCGGTGTCGCTGACCAGTACCGTGAAGCTTTCGCCCAGCCCATTGGCACCGTTGCCAGCGGCATGGGCCTCGGCACCGGTGAGGGTGTAGCTGTAGCTGACGACGCCAGTGGCAGCATCGTAGCCGGTGATGGTCAGGACATTGCCGAGCCCGGTGGTGATGGACTGCCCCACGCCGGTCACCGCGCCCGCAGTCACCACATTGATACCACCGACATTAAGGTTGAACACCCCGTCTGGCGCTACCACGGTGAAGCTGCCGGCCTGGGTCAGGGCGGCCGGGTTACTGGCCGAGCCCTGCGCCAGGTTGGCCTCGTTCAAGCTCAACTCGCCACCGTCCACCGCCAGCCCTTCGAGGCTGACCGGGTTGTCTGCAGCCGGCTCAGGGGGCGCCACCAGCACTGGAGGCGCTTCATTGTTATTGAACAAACCGACATCCAGGTCGGCCAGCTCTGGAAATCCGTTGAAGCCCGCCGTCGGAAAGCCGATGACCGGATCGACCCGTCCGGCCACTTCACTGAGCAGTACAAAGGAGTGACCGCCACCCGCTGCTCCCGACGCCCCGCCACTGCCTGGGCCAGCGGCGGTCGGATCGGCTTCCTGGCTCGGGTCGACACCGGAAGCAATCGCTTGCTGGAGCTTCTCTACATCGGTGAGTTGCGCCTGGCTCGGCGTCGACGCCTCAGGGGTGTCCACGTGCGGTGCGCGGTTGGCCAGCAGCGCGTCCGACAGTTGCAGGCTGCTGCCACGCCCCAGGGTCAACTCGCTGCCATTTTGCAGATGGACGGCCACGGCGCCCGCAACGCCTGTATCCAGCTGCTCGCCTACAAACAGCCGGTCACCTTCAGCCAGCGCCCGACGTGTCCCGTCACTGGCCACAGCGAAGACTTCTCCGACAATTTTGCTGACGACACCGATTAACTTGGCCATGGGCGCTCTCCTGGGATGCACAACGGTTTCACAGGAAAGTGCTTGGAGCGCGTGGAAGACCCATCAGGAGTGCCTTGGGTCAACATCCGGAATACGCGGAGCGAAGTGGATTGCGCTGCAATCTACACTTCGCTGGCTGTGTTCCGATCAGCGGAAAAGTCGACTGGCCATTTGGCACCTGCCAAAATATTGTCGCCTTTCCTCCCTCCCCACCGCTACATCCGTGCCCTTTGCTGCAAAGATTTTTGAACTTTCTTGGGCGCCCGAAAATACCCACTGGCGTTGACTCAACGGGACCGCCTGATATCAACAATGTCTCCGTTTCCTTAGAACGCATAAGTTTTTTTTCGCATAACCCTTATGAAAAAATCTTCTTAGCTGGGCTTATAAATGTTCTTAGCTAACTTGTTACAAGCCTGAAACGGTTTGACCTTAGAAATTCGTCAATTTTTTGGCGACAGCAACACCCAATATTAGAATTCAGGGAGAAGTACCCCATGCGCGTTTTGACCCCCATCACCAGCGCAATCCTTTTGGCCATGGCATGTGCCAATGCTCAGGCGATGTCGATTACGGAAGCTGTGCAAAGCGCCGTGGACCAACATCCGGAAATCAACGCCAGCCGCAACAGCCGGCTCTCGGCAGACGAAGACGTGAAGGTAGCCAGAGGGGGCTATTTTCCAAGTGTCGACCTGGTTGGCGGTTACGGCCGGCAGCGTTCAGACAACACCAACACCCGTGGCTTCAACGCCGACAACACACGTAATCACAACAAGGAAACCTTGACCTACACCCAGTCTGACCTGCGCCTGCGGCAGATGCTGTTCGACGGCTTCAACACCCCCAACGAGGTGGGCCGTACCGAAGCGGTGGTCAACTCCCGCGCCTACTACACCCAGGCCACTGCCGAAAGCATTGCCCTGCGCGCCATTGAGGTGTACCTGGAGGTGCTCAAGCGCCGCGAACTGGTCACCCTGGCCAAGAACAACCTGCAAGCTCACCTGCGCGTCAATGACCAGATCGGCCTGCGCAGCGAACGTGGCGTAGGCAGCAACGCCGACCGTGACCAGTCCACCGCCCGTCGGGCACTGGCAGAGAACAACCTGTACACCGCTGAAGTGGACCTGGCCGACGCCGAAGCCAACTTCTACAGCGTCATCGGCCGTCAGGCCGACGAGCTGGAAACACCGGTCACCATCAAGGGCGAACTGCCCGCCACCCTGCCCGACGCTCGCCAGGGCATGCTCGACAACAACCCCTACCTGAAATCGGCCCAGGCCGACGTGCAAGCTGCCGAGCAGCAGTACGAAGTGGCCAAGTCGCCGTTCTACCCGCGCCTTGACGCAGTGCTGGCCACCGGTGCCAACAACAACACCGCAGGCCAGGTCGGCCACGACAACAACGACTGGCAAGCCGGCGTCGAGCTGAGCTACAACCTGTTCCGCGGCGGTAGCGACAAGGCACGCCTGCAGTCCGATGCGCACAAGATCAACCAGGCCATGGACATCCGCAACAACGCCCTGCGCACGCTCAACGAGAACCTGGCGCTGTCGTGGAACGCCATGACCAACGCCCGCCTGCAAACCCCGACCGCCCGTGAATACGCCGACACCACCACCCGGGTGCGCGCGGCCTACCAGGATCAGTTCGGCCTGGGACAACGGACCCTGCTCGACCTGCTCGACAGTGAAAACGAGCTGTACAACGCCAACCGCCGCTACACCGAAGTGCGCTACACCGAGGAGTTCTCGATGTATCGGGTCCTGGCCAACATGGGCGAACTGCTGAGCAAGCAACGTATCTCGCTGCCGCCCGAGGCCATCGCCAAGAGCGAAGTGAAGAGCGAGGCGCGCTTGCCCGATATGCGCTGATTCCCGACATGCAGCAGGAGTAGGCCACTGTGACCAGCATGCAACCTGCAAGCCCGGCGGCGGATCCGCGCCAGAGTTTCGATGACCCGTTACTCGATGGACTGCTGATTCTCTGCAAGCTGCATGGTTGCACGGTCACGCGCGCAGGCCTCAGCGCTGGCCTGCCCTTGGCGCAGCAGCGCCTGGGCTTGGACCTGCTGCCCCGGGCCGCCGCCCGTGCAGGCTTGCAGGCACGGGTGCTGCGCCGGGACTTGAGCGCCATCTCGGCGCTCAACTTGCCGGTGCTGTTGCTGCTCAAGGAAGGCCGTTGCGCCGTGTTGCGGCGCTTTGGCGATGATGGCCGACTGCTGATCCTGCCCAGCGAAGCCGAAGGCGGCGAGCAATGGGTCAGCCGCGAGGAACTGAACCAGGCCTACAGTGGCGAGGCCCTGTTCGCCCGCCCCCGGCATGAACTCGAAGACTTGCGCGCACCGCTGATGCCACGGGTCAACGCCTGGTTTCGCGATACGCTCAAGCTGTCCCGCTGGCTGTACAGCGATGCCATTCTTGCCAGCCTGCTAATCAACCTGCTCGGCCTGATGGTGCCGTTGTTCGTCATGCAGACCTACGACCGGGTGGTGCCCAACCAGGCCCTCTCGACCTTGTGGGTCCTGGTCGCCGGCCTGTTGATCGGCACCCTCTTTGAACTGATCTTGCGCGTGGTACGCGCCCACCTACTCGATCAGGCCGGCAAAAAGACCGATCTGATTCTTTCCGCCACCTTGTTTGAACGCATCACCGGCATGTCGATGAAGGCCCGCCCGGCCACCATCGGCGGGTTTGCCCAGAGCATCCATGACTTTCAAGGACTGCGCGAATTTCTCACCGCCGTGACCCTGACCAGCATCATCGACCTGCCCTTCGTGGTGCTGATGCTCCTGGTCATCGGCCTGCTCGGTGGCTGGCTGGTGGTGATCCCGTTGATCGCCTTTCCGGTGACCATTCTCTTTGCGCTGTTCATCCAGGTGCGCCTGCGCGACACCGTACAAAAAAGCCTGGCCCTGGGTGCCGTGCGCCAGGCCCTGTTGATCGAAACCCTGGGTGGCCTTGAAACCCTCAAGGCCTGCAGCGCCGAAAGCGAGCGCCAGTACCAGTGGGAAAGCACCCACGGCGCCCTCACCCGCCTGGACGCCCACGCCCGCAACCTCTCGGCCCTGGCGACCAATGGCACGCTGTTCATACAGCAGTTCTGCGGCATGGCAACCATTGTTGCCGGGGTCTACAGCATCATTGCCGGCAACCTCAGCGTGGGCGCCCTGGTGGCCAGCTACATGCTCGGCAGCCGGGTGTTGGCGCCTTTGGGACAGATCGCCGGATTGATCACCCGCTACCAACAGGCGCAGTTGACCATGCGCAGCACCGACGCCCTCATGGCCCTGCCCCAGGAGCGCCAGCCCGACCAACAGCCGCTGGAGCGCACACAACTGCACGGAGCCCTTGAGGTCAGCCACGTCACCTTTCGCTATGGCGGGCAGAACGCCGCCGCGCTCAATAGCGTGAGCTTCAGCGTCAAGCCGGGCGAGCGTATCGGCATCATCGGTCGCAGCGGTTCCGGCAAAAGCACACTGGCCCGCCTGATGATGGGGTTCTACGCCCCCGACGAAGGCCAGATCCTGCTCGACAACCTCGACCTGCGCCAACTCGACATCGCCGACTTGCGCAACCAGATCGGCTACGTGGCCCACGACCTGCCCTTGCTGGCCGGCAGCCTGCGCGACAACCTCACCCTCGGCGCGCGCTACGTCAGCGATGCCCGCATGCTCGAGGTGGCCGAGCTCACCGGTGTCAGCGAACTGGCCCGCCAGCACCCGCAAGGCTTCGACCGCCCGGTGGGCGAGCGTGGCCAGTTGCTGTCCGGTGGCCAACGCCAGGCCGTGCTGATGGCCCGGTCGATGCTGCTGGAGCCGCCGATCATGATCCTCGACGAACCCACCAGCCACATGGATAACGCCAGCGAAGACCAGTTGCGTCATCGCTTGCACGACTGGGTCCAGGGCAAGACCCTGCTGCTGGTCACCCACCGCACCTCGATGCTCAGCCTGGTCGACCGCCTGTTGGTGCTGGACAACGGCAAGGTGGTCGCCGACGGGCCGAAGGAAGCGGTCATCGATGCACTGCGAAAAGGTCGTGTCGGTACAGCCATCTAGAGGGGCCACTCATGTCCAACAGCCACGGCCTGCGCAGCTACCTGCAAAGCTTCGGCAAGACCGCCGAACACGACTACATGCCCGATGTGGCCGGCGCCACCTTGCAGGACTCCCCGCGCCTGTCGCGCATCACCGTATGGCTGGCGGCGGCGCTGTTGCTGGTCGCCCTGGCCTGGTCGTGGTTCGCGGTGCTCGACGAGGTGACCATGGGTGAAGGCAAGGCGATCCCCTCCAGCAAGGTGCAAGTGATCCAGAACCTGGAAGGCGGCATCGTCACCGAGATCTTCGTGCGCGAAGGCCAGATGGTGAACAAGGGCGATACCCTGCTGCGCCTGGACGACACCCGCTTTTTATCCAACAAGGGTGAGAGCGAGGCCGACCGCTATGCCCTCACCGCCCAGGTCGAGCGCCTGTCGGCCGAAGCCGAAGGCCGGCCTTTCCAGGTCTCCGAGGAAGTGCGCAGCAAGGCACCGCAAGTGGCCGAGGACGAGTTGTCGCTGTACCAGTCCCGCCAGCGTCGCCTGACCAGCGAAAAGCAGACCCTCAATGAACAACTGCGGCAGAAGACCCAGGAACTGGCCGAGTTTCGCTCCAAGGCCGAGCAGTACCGCTCGGCCCTGGCCCTGTTGCAGCAAGAGCTGAACATGTCGACGCCGCTGGTGGGCACCGGGGCGATCTCACCGGTGGAGATCCTGCGGCTCAAGCGCAGCACCGTGGAAGCCCGCGGCTCGCTGAACGCCACCACCCTGGCGATCCCCCGGGCCGAGGCGGCGGTGGCCGAGATCAAAAGCAAGATCGAAGAATCGGAAGCCGGCTTTCGCTCGGAGGCGGCCAAGGAGCTCAACGAGAAACGCACCGACCTGTCGAAGATCACCGCCTCGAGCATCGCCATTGATGACCGTGTCACCCGCACCACGGTGGTCTCACCGGTGCATGGAATCATCAAGCTGCTCAAGGTCAACACCATCGGCGGCGTGGTACAGCCGGGCAGTGACCTGCTGGAGATCGTACCCCTGGAGGACAATTTGCTGATCGAGGCCAAGGTTCGGCCCCAGGACGTGGCGTTCCTGCATCCGGGGCAGGCAGCGATGGTCAAGTTCAGTGCCTATGACTACACCATCTATGGCGGGCTGAAGGCCAAGCTCGAACTGATCAGTGCCGACACCGTGACCGACGACAAGGGCAATTCCTTCTACCTGATCCAGGTGCGCACCGACAAGAATCACCTCGGCGGCGACAACAAGCCCCTGCTGATCATCCCCGGCATGACCGCCACGGTAGACATCATCACCGGACAGAAAAGCGTCCTCGATTACCTGTTAAAACCCGTGCTCAAGGCCCGCACCGAGGCCATGCGCGAACGCTGAAAGACCTGTAGGAGCGGGCTTGCCCCGCGATCATGTTCTGCCAGTCAGTTCGTATCACGGGGCACGCCCGCTCCTGCATGGTTGCGTTCATAGGTGTGCTGGCCCATCGCCTCGATCTGCCCTTCGATCAACGCCTCGAACGGCTTGAGCAAGGCATCGAAATTCTCGGGCGCCTCCAGCACATTCAACGCCTGCACGACCGCCTCCAGGGTCGACAAGGCCCCTTCGGCCGGGGCCTTGCGCAAGCGATAGCGGGTCGGCAAAACCTGGGCCAGGGTCACCCGCGGCAAGGCCGCCAGCAACGGGTTCAGGTGCAGTAATTTGCTTGCCTTGCGCCAGGTGCCGTCGGGCACCACCAGCAACCACGGACGCTCATCCCCGCCGGCATAGCTCACCAGCGGCTGTGCATCGTCACCCGGGAACAGCAACGCGCTGCGATACCCCGGCACTTCGATCAATCCGGCCAGATCCTCGAACACCTCGCCCACCTGCAACTGGGCATTGCGCAAACCCAGCGCGGCCAGTTTTGCGGTATTGAGGGCGTGACGCACTTCGCTGGGGTGCTGCAACACCAGCACGCGGGTGCGACTGTCGAGGGACGGGATCAGCGGACAAAGGCAATGGGATTGTGGGCGCAGGCAGCGCTCGCACTGGATTCTGGACATCGGGTTCTCCTGGGCGGGCAAAGTGTGCCACAGCAGTCCCGAAAAAAGCCCACTTCCCTGTGGGAGAGGGAAAGGGTCAGCGGTTGAAGCGTTCGGCCAGGCTGTACAGGTAGTCGGCCATGCGTTCCAGGTCCTGGCTGATTTCAGCCCCCTGCTTGGCCTGGCCTGCGCTGTGGTCGCACAGCTGGGCAATGCGGGTGATCTGTTGGTTGATATCCTCGGCCACATGGCTCTGCTGCTCAGAGGCCGTGGCCATCTGCTGGCTCATGCCGGTGATGCGACTCACCGCCTGGGTGATGCCCACCAGTGCCGACTGCACCGCTTCGACTCGCTGCACGCTATCGCGGGATATCTGCTCGCCGCGGCTGGCCGTCGACACCGCGCGATCCGCGCCGGAACGCAGCGAGGCGATGATCTGGTGGATTTCTTCCGTGGACGCCCGGGTGCGCTGGGCCAGGGAACGAACTTCATCGGCCACCACCGCAAAGCCGCGACCCTGCTCCCCTGCACGCGCCGCTTCGATGGCGGCATTGAGTGCCAGCAGGTTGGTCTGCTCGGCAATCGACGTAATCACATCCACCACGCTGCCGATCGACTGGGTCTGGCCGGCCAGTTCATTGACCGCCTGACCGATATCACTGACCGCCTCGCTCATGCTGCCCATGGCCCGCAGGCTCTGCTGGGCAAGGTCACTGCCCTGCTGGGCCAGTTGATCGGCATCAGCCGCCGCCGTGGCGGTGCTCTGGACGTTGTGGGTGACTTCCTGGATGGTCGCGGCCATCTGCGCAATGGCGGTGGCCGACTGATCGGTTTCGCTGCGCTGGCGGTCCAGCATCTGCGCCTGGGCGCCAGAAAGGTCCGAAGATTGCGCCGCACGCGACTTGACCCCGACCCCCGCATCCACCAGGCGAGTAAGGGCTGTTTGCAAACGCGCCTCCTCGCTCAGGATGGCCAGGTCCAGTTGCCCCTGCAAACCGCTGTTACTGCTGTAGGTCAAGGCCACCAACGGGCTGGTGAATGCCTTGGGGTGTTCGGCCAGGGTGCGCTTGATCACCCGGTTCTGGCGCGACTCGATCAGGTACCAGGCACTGAGCAGGCTGGTCATCAACACGCCGAGGGCCGCATAAGGCGCCAGCCACAGGTACCCGGCCGCCGACAACAGCCCGGCGCCAATCAGTGGCCAGCCATGCTCGAGCACCTCACCCACGCGCGCGGCCCAGGACACTGCCGAGCGTCCCTGGCGTAGCCGTGCATACAGGGCCGTGGCGCGGCGGATCTGATCGCGCGTCGGCACCGAGCGCACCGACTCGTAGCCACTGATCCGGCCATTCTCGTAGATCGCCGTCACATAGGCGCTGACCCAGTAGCAGTCACCGTTCTTGGCCCGGTTCTTCACCACGCCCATCCACGGCTTGCCCTGTTTGATCGTTTCCCACATATGGCCGAACACCGCGGGCGGCATGTCCGGGTGTCGCACCAGGTTGTGCGGCTGACCAAGCAATTCGTCGTAGGTAAAACCACTGATGGCGACAAAGGCGTCGTTGCAATAGGTGATGCGGCTGTTGAGGTCGGTGGTGGAAATAAGCCGCTGGTCGGCGGGGAAGGTTCTTTCGTGCTCTGTGACGGGCAAATTCATGCGCATCGGGCGGTCTCTGCTTGAAATACGAAGGGGAAATTCATCAAAGCAGATACAGGTGTAGCAGAGCCTTTATGCCGGTGTTGCCAATTATTTCGGGAATTCCTATGGCCATTCGGACATTTTTCAGGAGCCAATGCACTCAAGCGGGTGTGAGCTGCGCCTTGAGCAAGTCGCGGAAGGTCTGGATCAAGGGTTCGCGACTGCGGCCACGACGGATGATCATGGAAAAGGGCGCCTGATAGCCGAAAGTCGCCGGCGACAGCACGCGCAAATCACCCTTGTCGGCCCAGGCCTGGGCGTAGTGCTCGGGCAGATAGCCGATGTAGGCGCCCGACAGCACCAGAATCAGCTGCGCTTCCATGCTCTCTACCGTGGCCGCACTGTGTTTGAAGCCGTGGCGGGCAAGCTCGGCCTGGCTCCAGTAGCCGCGTCCGACCATGCGCTGCTGGGTGATGACCTGCTCGGGAATGCGCCGTTCGTTGAACAGCGGATGACGGTTGCTGCAGTACAGCCAGTGCTGTTCGCGGTACAGCGGCTGATAGACCAGCCCGCTCATGCGGGTTGAAAAGGCACCGATGGCCAGGTCCAGGCGGTTGTCCTGCACGCCCAGTTGCAACTCGTAGGGGCTGGACACCGACAGGTGCAGGTGCACGGCCGGGTGCTCCTGGCTGTAGGCGCCAATGGCCTCGGCCAGGGGCAAGGCCCGGTCGCCGACGGTGGAGTCGATCACCCCCAGGTTCAGCGTTCCGCGCAGTTCACCCTTGAGGGCGGCGGCGTACTGCTCGAAGCCGTCCATTTCCGCCAGCAGGCGCAAGGTCTCCTGGTGAAACAGCTCGCCCTTGCTGGTCAGGCTGAAACCGCCCCGCCCACGGTGGCACAGCACGATACCCAGCGCAGCTTCCAGCTGGCTCATGTAAGTGCTGATGGCCGAGGTCGAGAGGTTCAGTTCGCGCTGGGCATTGGCGAACCCCTGGTGGCGTACCACGCTGACGAAGATGCGCAGGAGTTTCAGGTCAGGCAGTGCAGAGGCCATGGAAAGCGGGGTCCGAAAGGCGGCAAGTGGCAAAAGTCTAACCAGATTCCACGCATTAGTTTAGAAAAACCTGAACTAAGTATTTGCCTGTAGCGATTCTTCTCGAGCACTACATTTTGCAGACTCTGCCGCAATGCACCTGCCCGCCAGCGCTTCAGGGTTTTAGCCGACCCAGGCAGACAGGTTCCAACAACTAGAACAATCGAATCGATGAGGCCCGACCGTGGACAAGATTCTGCACCAACCACTGGGCGGCAACGAAATGCCGCGTTTCGGCGGCATCGCCACCATGCTCCGCCTTCCTCACCTGCAAAGCGCCGAGGGCCTGGACGCGGCCTTCATCGGTATCCCGCTGGATATCGGTACCTCGCTGCGTTCCGGCACCCGCTTTGGTCCACGGCAGATCCGTGCCGAGTCGGTGATGATCCGCCCCTACAACATGGCGACCGGCGCTGCCCCCTTCGATTCGATGTCGGTTGCCGATATCGGCGACGTTGCGATCAACACCTTCAACCTGCTTGAAGCCGTGCGCATCATCGAAGAAGCCTACGACGAAATCCTCGAGCACAACGTCATCCCAATGACCATGGGTGGCGACCACACCATTACCCTGCCGATCCTGCGTGCCATCCACAAAAAGCACGGCAAGGTGGGCCTGGTGCATATCGATGCCCATGCCGACGTCAACGACCACATGTTCGGCGAGAAAATCGCCCACGGCACCACCTTCCGCCGCGCAGTGGAAGAAGGCCTGCTGGACTGCGACCGCGTGGTGCAGATCGGCCTGCGCGCCCAGGGCTACACCGCCGAAGACTTCAACTGGAGCCGCAAGCAAGGCTTCCGTGTGGTCCAGGCCGAAGAGTGCTGGCACAAATCCCTTGCGCCGCTGATGGCCGAAGTGCGTGAGAAGGTCGGCGGTGGTCCGGTGTACCTCAGCTTCGACATCGACGGTATCGATCCTGCCTGGGCACCGGGCACCGGGACCCCGGAAATCGGCGGTCTGACCACCATCCAGGCCATGGAAATCATCCGTGGCTGCCAGGGCCTGGACCTGATCGGCTGCGATCTGGTAGAAGTCTCGCCCCCTTACGACACCACCGGCAACACCTCGTTGCTGGGTGCCAACCTGCTGTACGAAATGCTCTGTGTCTTGCCGGGCGTCGCTCGCCGCTGACCGACAGGCACCAGGGAAGTTACAAGGGCAGGAGCCATGAAAGCCGGGCCGCACACGCGGCCTGCGCAGTAGACGAATGACCGGCGCCGGGCATGCCTGGCGTCAGGATCGATCTCACCATAATAAAGATAATCGGAGACACCCCCATGGCCTTGGACTTATTCGTTGTTCTGATCTATGCGGCCGGCATGCTCGCGCTGGGCTATTACGGCATGCGCCGGGCAAAAACCCATGAAGATTACCTGGTGGCCGGACGCAACCTGGGCCCAAGCCTGTACATGGGCACCATGGCGGCAACGGTACTGGGCGGCGCCTCCACCGTGGGCACCGTACGCCTGGGTTACGTACATGGCATTTCCGGCTTCTGGCTGTGCGCAGCCCTGGGCCTGGGCATCATTGCCCTGAACCTGTTCCTGGCCAAACCCCTGCTGCGCCTGAAGATCTTCACCGTGACCCAGGTGCTGGAGCAGCGCTACAACCCCATGGCCCGTCAGGCCAGCGCCGTGATCATGCTCGCTTACGCGCTGATGATCGCCGTGACTTCGACCCTGGCCATCGGTACCGTGCTGCAGGTGCTGTTTGAAATGCCGTTCTGGGCTGCAATCCTGCTCGGTGGTGGCGTGGTGGTGGTGTACTCGACCATCGGCGGCATGTGGTCGCTGACTCTGACCGACATCGTCCAGTTCGTGATCAAGACCGTAGGCCTGATGTTCGTCCTGCTGCCGATCTGCCTGTACCGCGTGGGCGGCTGGGATGAGCTGGTGGCCAAGCTGCCGGCGTCGAGCTTCAGCCTGACCACCATCGGCTGGGACACCATCATCACCTACTTCCTGATCTACTTCTTCGGCATCCTGATCGGTCAGGACATCTGGCAGCGTGTGTTCACTGCCCGTGACGAAAAAGTCGCCAAGCGCGCCGGTACCACCGCCGGTATCTACTGCGTGATCTACGGCCTGGTGTGTGCGGTGATCGGTATGGCCGCCCATGTGCTGCTGCCGGACCTTGCCAACGCCAACAACGCCTTTGCCGCCATCGTCAAATCCGCCCTGCCTGACGGCATCCGCGGCCTGGTGATCGCTGCAGCCCTGGCGGCCATGATGTCCACGGCCAGTGCCGGCCTGCTGGCAGCCTCGACCGTGCTCACCGAAGACCTGCTGCCAAGACTGCGCGGCGGCAAGCAATCGAGCCTGGCGATCAACCGCCTGTTCACCCTGCTGACCGGTATTGCCGTGCTGGGTATCGCCCTGGTGGTTGAGGACGTGATCAGCGCCTTGACCCTGGCCTACAACCTGCTGGTAGGCGGGATGCTGGTGCCACTGATCGGTGCGATCTACTGGAAACGTGCAACCACCGCTGGCGCCATCACCAGCATGACCCTGGGCTTTGTCACCGCCCTGGTGTTCATGATCAAGGATGGGATGGATGCCAACACGCCAATCTACTACAGCCTGTCGATCGCGCTGGTGAGCTTTGTGGTGGTAAGCCTGATGTCCCGCCGGACAGCGGGTGCGATGAATCTGGCCTGATCAGGCCAGCGGTGGCCGTCGCATCATACTGATGCGGCGGCCCTGGCCAGGCGCTAGCGACGAGGCTGGCGCTTGCGCTGCTCCTCATCGGTGGGGATCGGCACCGGCTGCAACGGCGGTGGAATCAAGCCCAGGGCCGCAGCCAGGTCATGAAGCCAATTGAACAGATTATTTCTCATAACTCCCCCTTACGGGTCAGCCTGCACGGCGATTCAATCCTGCGATGCTTCATACAGATCATAGTCCTATGTCGTACTTTACGCATGCTCATGGTCTACAAGTTGGGGCTAGTTTGATCTTGATCAAGCACTGACCGCCACTTCGCCCGCCCCTGCAACTGTTTCCCCTTGTTGCAGATCTATCCAGGCACTCAAGTTCGCCCCGCGCATCCCCTTGCGCCACATCAGCCAGGTGGTGGCCTGATCAAAAGGCGCCTGCAAGCGGTGCGCTGCAACACGCTCGCGTCCGGGCAAGCTGTCGAGCATCGACTGCGCCATCAGTGCCACCCCCGCCCCCGCAATCACGCACGCCAACATACTCGGGTACGACTCGATCTCCATCACCCGGCCCATGGCCGCGTGATCGTGTGCATACCAGGCCTCCAGGCGCATGCGGTACGAGCAGCCCTGGCGAAAGGTGAACACCGCCCGCCCGGTGACATCCTGCGCACTGCGCACCGGCGGATGATCCGGCTCAGTGATCAGTACCAGGGTCTCATCGCACAGCGGCACACCGTCGAGCCCGGCCAGTGCCAGCGGGCCATCCACCAGCGCCGCATCCAGGCGACCACTGATCAGGCCTTCGAGCAACTCGCCACTGGGCGCTGCCTGCACCTGCAGGTTCACCGCCGGATACGCCTTGTGATAGCGCGCCAGCAGTGCCGGCAGGTGAATCGCGGCGGTGCTGTACATGGTGCCCAGGGCGAAATCCCCGGCCGGCTGCCCGCCCTGCACCGCCGCACAGGCTTCATCGCGCAGCGCCAGCATGCGCCCGGCATAGTCGAGCAGCACCTTGCCCGCCGGTGACAACTGCAGGCGCTGGCGTTCGCGACGAAACAGCTCGACCCCTAGCTGCTCCTCAAGTTGGCGCAGACGCGTAGACAGGTTCGACGGCACCCGGTGCAAACGCTCGGCAGCGCGGGTAATCGACCCCTCCTCGGCGACCGCCTGAAATATCCGCAGTTGGCTGAAGTCCATCAGACATTCTCTAGAACAGAATAAGTTGCTCATGATTATTCAATTTTGCTGAAAGTCAATCGCCCTTAGCCTGATGGTCATTGATCCCGCTTCAGGAACCCGACCATGTCCCCGCTCATTCAGCTACTTGCCAGCGCCGTCGCCTTGATGATGGCCATGGGTATCGGCCGCTTCGCACTCACTGCGCAACTGCCGCACTTGATCAATGAAGGCCAGATCGGCCTGACGGCCGCGGGCCTGATCGCCGCGGCCAACTACCTGGGCTACCTGCTGGGGGCCCTGGACGCCATGTGCGCTCGCCGCCCCGGCCAGGTCAGCGCTCGCTTGCACGGTGGTCTATGGCTCTGCGTGGCGCTCACCCTGGCCTCGTTCTGGGCCCAGGGTTTCTGGAGCCACCTGCTATTGCGCTTCGGCACCGGGGTCGCCAGCGCCTGGGTACTGGTGATGCTCACCAGCCTGACCCAGCAACTGGCGGCCGCCAGCCACCTGCCACGGCTGGGCGCCCTGGTATTTGCCGGGCCCGGGGTGGGGATCATGCTGACGGGCGTGTTGGCGCTGTTTTCCAATCTTTACGGCCTGGGTTCAGCCCCGTTGTGGCTGATCTATGCCGGGACTGCGCTGATGATGTTGCTGGCGGTGCTGCCCTTCTTGCCCCGCCCGCAGATCGCGGCCCCCACCCGCACGCGCACGACCGCGCCAGGCCCAACCCGGGGCATCGCTCGCCTTGGGCTGATTTATGCACTGTATGGCATCGGCTACATCATCCCCGCCACGTTCATGTCGCAAATGGCCAGTGCGCGCTTTCATGGCCACTGGCTGGCAGACCTGTTCTGGCCGGGCTTCGGCCTGGCCGCAGCACTGGGCGTGGTGATGGTCAGCTTTCGTCGCCCGCACTGGGGCAGCACGGCGCATTGGCTGATGGCGACGCTCTGGCTACAGGCTGCGGGCGTGTTCGCGTGCCTGTTGGGTAACGGGCCGGGGCTGGCCCTGGGGGTGATCCTGTGTGGCATGCCGTTTCTGGCCTGCATGCAGTTGATGATGCAACGGCTGCGGGAGCTATCGCCGCACGCCAGCCAGCGCAATACCGGCTTGCTGACCGCCTGCTTCGCCCTTGGCCAGCTCAGCGGCCCGTTGCTGGCCGCCTTGAGCAATCACTTCGCTGCCAGCCTGCAACCGGCGCTGGTGGTGGCCGGCTGCGGCTTGTTGCTGGCTGGCGCCTTGCTGCTGCGTCCGGCCCCTAGCCGAGCAGGCTGCGCAAGCGCCGGCGCACCCACTGCTCAGCGCTGACCAGGGTCACGCCGAGCAGCACCATGACCGCCCCGAGCACGAAGTTCAGGCTCAAGGGCTCGCCCAGCAACAGCACACCAAAGGTCACGCCGAACAACGGGGTGATAAAGGAGAACACCGCCAGGTTCGAGGCCAGGTAGCGGCGCAGCAGCCAGAACCAGGTCAGGTAGCTGAAGAACGATACGATCAGCCCCTGGAACAGCAGGCTGCCAATCGACAGCGGGGTGAAGTGCACCTGGGTGACCTGGCCGCTGAGCGCGGCAATCAACAGCAAGCCGACGAAACCGACCGCCAGTTGATAGAACAGTGTCAGGGTCGCAGGCGCCTCGGACAACCGTGAGCCACGCACCACCACGGTGGTCGCGCCCCAGGCCAGGCCTGCCAGGACGCCGAAGGCATCGCCCAGGAGCACGCGGCTGTCCATGTCGGCGAATGACACACCACCGGCAAAGGCATAGGCGATGCCGCCAAAGGCCAGCACGATACCCAGCCATTGCAGGGGCCTCAGGCGCTCGCTCGGCAGCAAAAAGTGCAAGCCCAGGGCCGTGAACACCGGGGCGGTGTAGAGGAACACCGACATATGCGCCGCCGACGTCAGCTTCAGGCCTTCGGCAATGAACAGAAACTCCAGCCCGAACAGCGCCCCGGCCAGCAGGCCGCCGCGCCAGGTATGGGACACCTGGTCCCAGCCCCCGCGAAAACACATCAGCAGCCCCACCAGCACCGCCGCCATACCCGAACGCAGGGCTTGCTGCATGACCGGGGCGATATCGGGGGCCGCCAGTTTGATCATCACTTGCTGGATACCCCAGATCAGGCACAGCACCAGCATGATTTGCAGGGCGAAGGCATCGGTGTTGCGGCGGGTGGTGCTCATTGCGGGCACCCGCTGTTGGTGAACGGCATGGCAGAGTCTCGGCAGCTGTGGATCCAGTTGCCGATTATCCGCGCCGGTACACGCTCAATGCCAGCGTTGTGTCGTACTCAGGCAATTTGGGGCCGCGACGCCACCTGGTCGAACAGGGCGGGGTCCAGTGCATCTTCCTGTTCATCGAGCACCTGACGCGGATGGTCATTACCCGGGATGCTGCTGTCGATCAGGCTGAGCAAGCGCGAGCCACGTTCAGTGAGCACAAAATTCTCGCCGTTACCGCCCTGATCCTCAGGCCGGCTTTCAATGAAGCCGCGATCGAACAGCAGCTTTTCATACTCGCAGGCACGGGTCTTGAGGTGGTCCAGCTCCGGTACAGGCTCGCCCTTGGCGGCGAGCGCGGCGGCATGCTGTTCGGCATAAGGGCGTGGGGTGAAACTGTGACCGGCGCTGTTCTGCACTTCATGCAGCAGGCGTTCGATCAGGTCCCAGTCGTAGGTGATCATCGGCGTGGCCTCACTCAAGGGTGTGTAAGGTTGTGACCGATGTGGGTGGCAGCGGTTCGACTGAACTTTGCCCGCTTGCAGTGGCTCAACCGGATAACGCACGCCAAGAGAGCCCAGCCCATGAAGACCCTGTTGAACATCGCTGCCGCTGCCAGCCTGCTGCTGGCCCTGCCCAGTTGGGCCTGCACGCTTGAGGAAGCTACAGAAAAACGCGAGGAACTGGCCAAGGAGGTCACGCGACTGACGGAGCAGAATCCGCAGAAGGCCAAGGAGATCAATGACGAGTTGAAAGGCATGAAGCTGGAGAGCGCCAGCAAGGACCTGCCGGACAAATGCCAGCTGATCGACAAGCGGTTGCAGGAGTTGAAGACGGCAGAGAAGCAGGTCTGAAGCGAGCGCGGGGCACGCCCGCTCCTACGGTAGGAGCGGGCGTGCCCCGCGATCATTGCATCACTCGGCAGCCGGTGCCGGCTTGCGACGCTTCAACGGCGCCAGGCCATCGGCACTGGCCAGCGGTGCATTAGGCTTGGGCTTGGCCGTCGGCTTTCGCTTGGCCACGACTTTCTTGTCGCCCTTCTTGTCGGTCTTTTTCTTCTTGACCCCAGCCGCCTTGCCCGAGGCCTTGACCTTCTTCGGCCCGGTGTAGGTGCCTTTGACTTCCTTGATGACCCGGCGCTCGAAGCTCTGCTTGAGGTAGCGCTCGATGCTCGACATCAGGTTCCAGTCGCCATGGCAGATCAACGATACGGCCAGGCCTTCATTACCGGCGCGGCCGGTACGGCCGATACGGTGTACGTATTCGTCGCCGCTGCGAGGCATGTCGAAGTTGATCACCAGGTCCAGGCCGTCAACGTCCAGGCCGCGGGCAGCAACATCGGTGGCGACCAGAATCTTCGCCCCGCCCTGCTTCAGGCGCTCGATGGCCAGCTTGCGGTCTTTCTGGTCCTTGTCGCCGTGCAGTACGAAGGCTTTGTAGTCCTTGGCCACCAGGTGACCGTAGATACGGTCGGCCATGACCCGGGTGTTGGTGAAGATGATCGCCTTTTCGTAGGTTTCGTTCTGCAGCAACCACTGAACGATCTGCTCTTTGTGCTGGTTGTGGTCGGCCGTGATGATCTGCTGGCGGGTGCCTTCGGCCAGCTGGCTGACGCTGTTGAGCATCAGGTGCTCAGGGTCTTTCAGTACCTTGCCGATCATGTCGCGCAGGCCGGCGCCGCCGGTGGTGGCGGAGAAGAGCATGGTCTGCTCACGGTTCGGGCACTCGTTGCACAGGCGCTCGACGTCTTCGGAGAAGCCCATGTCGAGCATGCGGTCGGCTTCGTCGAGGACGATGACCTGAACATGCTCCAGGTGCAGGTTGCCGGCATTGAGCTGCTCAAGCAGGCGGCCCGGGGTGCCGATCAGCACGTCCGGCACCTTGCGCAGCATCGCCGCCTGTTCCTTGAAGTCTTCGCCACCGGTGATCAGGCCGGCCTTGATGAAGGTGAACTGGGAGAAACGCTCGACTTCCTTGAGAGTCTGCTGGGCCAGCTCGCGGGTTGGCAGCAGCACCAGGGCGCGGATCTCGACGCGCTTCTGCTTGAGGTCGACCAGGCGATTGAGCATCGGCAGGACGAAGGCTGCGGTCTTGCCGCTACCGGTTTGCGCCGTCACCCGCAGGTCCCGCCCCTGCAACGCCAGCGGAATGGCCGCTGCCTGCACCGGCGTCGGCTCGACAAATTTCAGCTCGTCCACGGCTTTGAGCAGGCGTTCGTGCAGGGCGAATTGGGAAAACACGGGTGTACCTCGGGCATGTGCAAAAAATTCAGTTGCATAGGGTAACGTTTTCCGGCGTCGCCGCCGAATTCTTTTGGCAACTTGTCGCCAATCCGCGCTCTAATGACCCTCCTTTTCACGTTTGCGGACAAATTTCACTACGGCAATGGATATTCAACAGATGTGGCAAAACGCCCTGGACCTGTGGGGCACCCTCGACCAACACCCTGTCTTGCACGCGGGCCTCGGCCTGGCCGTGCTGTTGGTCATTGCACTGGTACTCGGCCGGGTGGCGCGCTTTCTGATTCTGCACGCCGCCCGTCTGCTCGGCCGCCAACCAGCCCTGCACTGGCTCAACGACCTGCGCCAGAACAAGGTCTTCCACCGCCTGGCCCAGACCACCCCGTCACTGGTGGTGCAGTTCGGCCTGAAACTGGTGCCCGAGCTCAATGCCACCAGCCAGCACTTTCTCGGCAACGTGGCGCTGGCCTTCACCATCCTGTTCCTGACCCTGGCCATTTCGGCCCTGCTCGATGCCCTGCTGGACATCTACGCCCGCACCGAACACGCCCGCACCCGCTCGATCAAGGGCTATGTGCAACTGGCGAAGATGGTCCTGTTCGTGTTCAGCGCCATTGTCATCGTCGCCACCCTGATCGACCGTTCGCCGCTGTTGCTGCTCTCGGGCCTGGGTGCCATGTCGGCGGTGATTCTGTTGGTGTACAAGGACACCCTGCTGTCGTTCGTGGCCAGCGTGCAGTTGACCAGCAACGACATGCTGCGGGTCGGCGACTGGATCGAGATGCCCCAGGTGGGTGCCGACGGCGATGTGGTCGACATCACCCTGCACACGGTCAAGGTGCAGAACTTCGACAAGACCATCGTCTCCATTCCGACCTGGCGCCTGATGTCCGAGTCGTTCAAGAACTGGCGCGGCATGCAGCAGTCAGGCGGACGGCGGATCAAGCGCAGCCTGTTCATCGATGCCGGGGGCGTACGTTTTTTGACCGATGACGAAGAACATCGTCTGAGCCAGGTGCACCTGCTGACCGACTACATCACCCGCAAGCGCAGTGAGCTCAAGGCCTGGAACGAAGCCCAGGGCAATGTCGCCGAAATGTCGGCCAACCGCCGGCGCATGACCAACATCGGCACCTTCCGCGCCTATGCCCTGGCCTACCTGAAAAGCCACCCCGAGATCCAGCCGAACATGACCTGCATGGTCCGCCAAATGCAGACCACCGCCCAGGGCGTGCCGCTGGAAATCTACTGCTTTACCCGCACCACGGTGTGGGCCGACTACGAGCGCATCCAGGGTGACATCTTCGATTACCTCTTGTCGGTCATGCCGGAATTCGGCCTGAGCCTGTACCAGCAGCCGAGCGGCAACGACCTGCGCGCAAGCCTGCTACCGGCCAGCCTGCCCCGCGCGCAACGCACCCTGACTGCCGAGACGGCCGATCCACAGTGACGCCAGGATCACCGCCCCGCCGATGAACAACCTGCCCAGGGGCTCGTGCTGGTTCCAGATCAGCAAGTTGAGCAACAGCCCTACCGGCACGTGCAGGTTGTTCATCACCGCAAGGGTCGCGCCCGAGACCAGGCACGCCCCCTTGTTCCACCAGTACAGCCCCAGCGCCGTTGGGCACAGCCCCAGGAACAACAGCACCAGCCACTGCACATCGGTGCTTGGCAGGTGCTGGCTGTTGCCGAAGGCCAGGAACGCGGGCAACACCACCATCAACGCCCCCAGGTAGAAGTAGCCAAAGCGCCGGTAATGCGGCAGGTCACTGGGGTTGCGCGCAACCAGGTGGCGGTACAGCACCTGCCCTGCGGCGTAGGTGAAGTTGGCCAGTTGCAGCAGCAGGAAACCGATGAAGAAGTCCGGGCTAATGCTGTCGAAGCGAATCACCGCCGCACCGCCCACGGCGACCAGCGCTGCGACCAGCGCCCAGGGGTTGAAGCGTCGGTTCAGGGCGTCTTCGATCAGGGTCACGTGCAAGGGCGTAAGAATGGTGAACAGCAGCACCTCCGGCACCGTCAGCACCCTGAAGCTCAAGTACAAGCAGACATAGGTGATGCCATATTGCAGCGCGCCGATCAGCAGCATCGAGCGCATGAAGCGCGGCTCGACCTGACGCCAGCGGGTCAGGGGCAGGAACACCAGCCCGGCCAGCACCACCCGCGCCAGCACGGCGAAATAGCTGTCGACGTGACCGGCCAGGTACTCGCCGATCAAGCTGAAGGAAAACGCCTGGATCAGCGCGACGATCAATAAATAGCCCATGGTTGCCCCTTGCTGTGGAGGCGGCGACCTTAGCCGGTCGCCTGTCGCAGGGCAAGGTAGGAGCAGGCTTGTTGTAGGAGCAGGCTGCTGTGGGAGCGGGCTTGCCCCGCGATGGCGGTGTCTCAGGTGGATCGCTGTCGCGGGGCAAGCCCGCTTGCACTGCGATCAGTCCGGGAAACGCTATACGTCCGCTGCGCGGCCGATCGCAGCCTCGTACCTCGGCAGCGGCTACACCGCCCGTAGCCGCTGCCGACAGGCTGCGATCGACTGCGTAGCAGTCGCCAATGCGGTGATGAATGGCATGGTGAAGACAGTTGCTCCCACACGCACAAAAAAGCCCGGTCAAGGACCGGGCAGGTACACCCAAAGGAGCAAAGGTGTCAGGCGGGAAAATTCAGTCTGCTCAAGCCACCGCAGCCAGCTGGGCCTTGGCCTGGTTCAAGCCTTTCTCGTGGAAGTCGCCCCCCAGGTTCAGGCCTTCGGCGTGGATGAAGGTCACGTCGTGGATACCGATGAACGCCATCACCTGACGCAGGTAGGGTTCCTGGTGATCGCTGGAAGCGCCGGCATGGATGCCGCCGCGGGCCGTGAGGATGTAGGCCTTCTTGCCGGTCAGCAGCCCCTGTGGGCCGGTTTCGGTGTACTTGAAGGTGATACCGGCACGCAGTACGTGGTCCAGCCAGGCTTTCAAGGTGCTTGGAATGGTGAAGTTGTACATCGGCGCGGCCAGCACCAGCACATCAGCAGCCAGCACTTCATCGGTCAGTTCGTTGGAGCGGGCCAGGGCCTGCAGCTCATCGCCATTGCGCTGGTCTTCAGGCTTCATCCAGCCACCGAGCAGATTGGCATCCAGGTGCGGCACCGGGTTCACAGCCAGGTCGCGCTGGGTGATCTGGTCGCTCGGGTTCGCCGCCTGCCATTGGCTGACGAAGTCGCGGGTCAGTTGCCGGGAGATCGAATCCTGCTGGCGGGCGCTGCTTTCGATAACAAGTACACGGGACATTGGGTTTGCCTCCATCGGCGAATGCGGTAAGTCGATGGAGGTAAGATTAATCAGTGACCGATTGATTAAAAAGCGTAAAATCTGGGTGCAATCTATCAGTTAATTTGTTTTATTCACCCAGTGCTCTACCCTCAAGAACGGCGCACGACGCCGATCATTCTTGCGGTTTGCAGTCCAGGCTGATGCGCAGCTTGATGATCTTGCGGTTGAATTTGGCGGTGACATCCTTGCTTTGCTTGGCCGGCACCTGGACCCGACGCACCCGAGGCGCTTCCGGGCCGTTCTGGAACCGCACCTTGCACTGGGCCGGCACGTCACCGTAGTTGCTCAGGGTGATCGAGCCCATGTCGTAGTCGGTGTCATAGGTGGTGTAGTCGACCTTGACGCCATCCAGCTGCTTGTCCACATCAATGGGGTAAGCCAGCGCCGTGAGCGGAAGCAGGGCCAGCAATACAGCACAACATTTCTTCATACGACGCTCTCCATGAAAGAGCGCCAGCTTAGGACAACAGGAGCCGAAGATGAAAGCGCCGCGCGTTACCCTGGATCAGTGGCGGACCCTGCAGGCGGTGGTCGACCACGGAGGTTTTGCCCAGGCGGCCGAAGCCCTGCACCGCTCGCAATCCTCGGTGAGCTACACCGTAGCCCGCATGCAGGATCAGCTGGGCGTGCCATTGCTGCGCATCGACGGACGCAAGGCGGTGCTGACCGAGGCCGGCAATGTGTTGCTGCGCCGCTCCCGGCAACTGGTCAAGCAGGCCAGCCAGCTCGAAGACCTGGCCCATCACATGGAACAGGGCTGGGAAGCCGAAGTGCGTCTGGTGGTCGACGCCGCCTACCCTAATGCCCGCCTGGTCCGCGCCTTGAGTGCGTTCATGCCGCAAAGCCGCGGTTGCCGGGTGCGCCTGCGCGAAGAGGTACTGTCCGGGGTCGAAGAGGTGCTGCATGAAGGCATCGCCGACCTGGCCATCAGCGGCTTCAATATCTCCGGCTACCTGGGCACCGAACTGAGCTCGGTGGAGTTCGTCGCCGTCGCCCACCCCGACCACAGCCTGCATCGCCTGGGCCGGGAGCTGAGCTTCCAGGACCTGGAGAGCCAGCTGCAAGTGGTGATCCGCGACTCGGGCCGAGCGCAGCCCCGTGACGTGGGCTGGCTGGGCGCCGAACAACGCTGGACGGTCGGCAGCCTGGCCACCGCCGCCACCTTCGTCAGCAGCGGCCTGGGCTTTGCCTGGCTGCCGCGCCACCTGATCGAGCGCGAGCTGCGCGAAGGCATTCTCAAGCCCTTGCCACTGGATCAGGGTGGCAGTCGCCATCCACTGTTCTACCTTTACTCCAACAAGGACAAGCCCCTGGGCCCGGCTACGCAGATTCTCATCGAGTTGCTGCGCAACTTCGATACCGCGCCGCTGGATGTGCCCTTCGCCGCCCCCGCCCAAGCCTGACAGGAATTGCGCCCATGGCTTATTTCGAACACGAAGGTTGCTCGCTGCACTACGAGGAATATGGCCAGGGCGATCCGCTGGTGCTGCTGCACGGCCTGGGCTCCAGTTGCCAGGATTGGGAAATGCAGGTGCCAACCCTTGCCCGCCACTACCGGGTGATCCTGATGGACATCCGCGGCCACGGCCGCTCCGACAAGCCTCGTGAGCGCTACAGCATCGCAAGTTTCAGCGCCGACCTGCTGGCCCTGCTGGAACACCTGCAAACCGGCCCGGTGCATCTGGTGGGGCTGTCCATGGGCGGCATGGTGGGGTTCCAGTTCGCCGTCGATTACCCTGAAATGCTGCGCAGCCTGTGCATCGTCAATAGCGCACCGGAGGTCAAGCGCCGCACCCGCAGCGACTGGATCTGGTGGGCCAAGCGCTGGGCCATGGCCCGGGCCCTGAGCCTTGACACCATCGGCAAGGCCCTGGCCGCCCGCCTGTTTCCCAGGCCCGACCAGGCAAACCTTCGGCACACGATGGCCGAGCGTTGGGCGAAGAATGACAAACGTGCTTATCTTTCCAGCTTCGATGCCATTGTCGGTTGGGGCGTCAGCGAACGCATCGGGCAGATTCGCTGTCCTACGCTGGTCATCAGCGCCGACCAGGATTACACCCCGATACAACTGAAGGAGCGCTATGTCAGCCTGATTCCCCAGGCACGACTGGCGGTCATCGAGGATTCGCGGCACGCTACGCCGCTGGACCAACCCCAGGTTTTCAATCAGACGCTGCTGCAGTTTCTGGCAGCGTCCACCACCCCTCAAGGAACATTGAGCCCATGCTGAAAAAACTCCTGCTCGCCACCTGCTCGGTCGTCTTCGCCACCAGCCTGATGGCTGCCGACAAGGCGCCTCACGTGCTCTTGGACACCAGCTTCGGCCAGATCGAAGTGGAACTGGACCCGGTCAAGGCCCCGATCAGCAGCAAGAACTTCCTCGAATACGTGGACAGCGGCTTCTACAACAACACCATCTTCCACCGGGTGATTCCAGGCTTCATGGCCCAGGGCGGCGGCTTTACCGAACAAATGGTGCAAAAGCCCACCAAGGACCCGATCCGCAATGAAGCCAGCAATGGCCTGCACAACACCCGCGGCACGCTGTCGATGGCCCGTACCTCCAACCCGAATTCGGCCACCAGCCAGTTCTTTATCAACGTTGCCGACAACGCCTTCCTCGACCCGGGCCGCGATGCCGGTTATGCCGTGTTCGCCAAAGTGGTCAAGGGCATGGATGTGGTGGACCAGATCGTCAACTCCCCAACCACCGTCAAGAAAGGCATGCGCGATGTGCCGGTCGACCCGGTGTTCATCAAGTCGGCCAAACGCATCGACTGATCCCGAGGTTTCACAAGGACGTGAACCAGGACCTTTGGGTCGCACCAGACAGGAGTTACCCTTTTCATGTTGTTCCGCCGCTTCGAAAAGCTGATCGATATCTTCCGAGAAGCGCCCAGTGCAGCACCGCCCAGTACCGTGCTGCCGTTCTACCTCTACTACCTGCGCCAGGTGTGGCCAAGCTTTGCCGCCCTGCTGGTAGTCGGCCTTATCGGCGCACTGATCGAAGTGGCGCTGTTCAGCTACCTGAGCCGGATCATCGACCTGGCCCAGGGCACCCCGAACATCAACTTCTTCAGCGAGCATGCCGGTGAACTGCTGTGGATGCTGGTGGTGGCGCTGATCCTGCGGCCGGTGTTCGTCGGCCTGCACGACTTACTGGTACACCAGACCATCAGCCCCGGCATGACCAGCATGATTCGCTGGCAAAACCACACCTATGTGCTCAAGCAGAGCCTGAACTTCTTCCAGAGCGACTTTGCCGGGCGTATCGCCCAACGCATCATGCAGACGGGCAACTCGCTACGCGACTCGGCGGTGCAGGCGGTGGATGCCCTGTGGCATGTACTGATCTATGCCATCAGCTCGCTGGTGCTGTTTGCCGAGGCCGACTGGCGCCTGATGCTGCCGCTGATCACCTGGATCCTCTGCTACATCGGCGCGCTCTATTACTTCGTGCCACGGGTCAAGGAGCGGGCCGTGGTCTCCTCCGATGCCCGCTCCAAGCTCATGGGCCGGATCGTCGATGGCTACACCAACATTGCCACCCTCAAGCTCTTTGCCCACACCGACTACGAACAGCAATACGCCCGCGAAGCCATCCGCGAACAGACCGAAAAAACCCAGCTGGCCGCCCGCGTGGTCACCAGCATGGACGTGGTCATCACCAGTCTCAACGGCCTGCTGATCGTCGGCACCACCGGCCTTGCCCTGTGGCTGTGGACCCAGTCACTGATCAGTGTCGGCGCCATCGCCCTGGCCACCGGCCTGGTGATCCGCATCGTCAACATGTCCGGCTGGATCATGTGGGTGGTCAACGGCATCTTCGAGAACATCGGCATGGTCCAGGACGGCCTGCAGACCATTGCCCAGCCGGTCACCGTGACCGACCCGCCCAACGCCCCGACCCTCAAGGTCGACCGCGGCGGGGTGAAGTTCGAGAACGTGGGCTTTCACTACGGCAAGGGCAGCCGGATCATCGACGGCCTGAACCTGGAGATCCGTCCCGGCGAGAAGATCGGCCTGATCGGCCCGTCGGGTGCGGGCAAATCGACCCTGGTCAACCTGCTACTGCGCCTGTACGACCTGGAGAGCGGTCGCATCCTGATCGACGGCCAGGACATCGCCCAGGTGACCCAGGCCAGCCTGCGCGCACAGATCGGCATGATCACCCAGGACACCTCCCTGCTGCACCGCTCGATCCGCGACAACTTGCTGTACGGTCGCCCGGACGCCAGCGAAGACGACCTCTGGGAAGCCGTGCGCCGGGCCCGCGCCGACGAGTTCATCCCGCAGCTGTCCGACGCCCAGGGGCGTACCGGCTTCGATGCCCATGTGGGTGAGCGCGGGGTGAAGTTGTCGGGAGGACAGCGTCAGCGCATCGCCATTGCCCGGGTCCTGCTGAAGAATGCGCCGATCCTGATCATGGATGAAGCAACCTCGGCGCTGGACTCGGAGGTCGAGGCGGCGATCCAGGAAAGCCTTGAGACCTTGATGCAAGGCAAGACCGTGATCGCCATCGCCCATCGCCTGTCGACCATCGCGCGCATGGATCGCCTGGTGGTGCTGGAAAAGGGCCGGATTGCCGAGATGGGCAGCCATGCCGAACTGCTGGCTCACCAGGGCTTGTATGCGCGATTGTGGCATCACCAGACCGGCGGGTTCGTGGGGATTGATTGAATTATCGCGGGGCAAGCCCGCTCCTACAGTAGGAGCGGGCTTGCCCCGCGAACGATTTCAGCCCCGCCGATAAGGCAACGCCGTACCCGCCTCTTCGGCATACGCCATCACCCCCGCCCGCTCCTGCTGCAAAAATTCCTCCACCGCCCGCCTCAAGCCGGGATGCAGCAGGTAATGCCAGGACCGGGTAATCACCGGCTCAAACCCGCGAATCAACTTGTGCTCGCCCTGGGCCCCGGCATCGAAGCGCTGAAGACCCTCGGCAATGGCGAAGTCCATGCCCTGGTAGAAACAGGTCTCGAAATGCAGCCGATCGAACGCATCCAGGCAGCCCCAGTAGCGACCGTACAAACTGTCCCCGCCCACCAGGCTGAACGCCATGGCCACATCACGGCCGCCCTGGCGCGCCATGACCACACGAATCGCGCCGGGCATCCGCTCGGCCAGCAAGCTGAAGAACGAGCGGGTCAGGTACGGCGCCCGCCGCCGCACCGCATAGGTGTTGGCATAACAGGCAAAGACGAAATCCCACTGTGCCTCGCTGAGTTCATCACCTCGCATCCAGCGAAACTCGATCCCCTGCCCCGCCACCTGCTCGCGCTCCTTGCGCATCTGCTTGCGCTTGCGCGAAGCGAGGCTGTCGAGAAAGTCCTGGAAATCCCGATAGCCCTGGTTGCGCCAATGAAACTGGCAACCCAGGCGCTCCATCCAGCCTTCGCGACCTCGCATCACGGCGTCAGCCTGCTCATCGGTGAAGTTGACATGCGCCCCTGACAGGCCCTGTGCAAACAGTTCCTCGCTGAGCTGATCGATCAGGGCCCCACACGCCTGGGCATCCCCCAACAGGCGAGAGCCGCTGACCGGTGAAAACGGCACGGCGCACAGCAGCTTGGGGTAGTAGGCAATCCCGGCGCGTTCACAGGCATCGGCCCAGCCGTGGTCGAAGACGTATTCGCCGAAGGAGTGGGTTTTCACATAAGCCGGCAAGGCCGCCTGCACCTGCCCGGCCGCATCGGTGAGCAGGCGGTGGGCCGGCGTCCAGCCGGTATGGCGGCTGACGCTGCCGCTGTCTTCCAGGCTGCTCAGGAAGGCATGGCGCAAAAACGGCTGTTCCCCCGGCACCAGGGCATCCCAGGTGGCAGGTGTGAGGTCGGCGAGGCGAGGCAGGATCAGGTTGGGCATGGGCGCAGTCTGCCTCTTCACGCTGGCGAAAAAAAGCGCTTTGCTGGATCTTGGGGGTTGTGATTTTTGTGTTGGTGCTGGTGCTGATGCTGTGAGCTTATCCATTTCATGCGGCGAGGCTGCCGGCCCCTTCCGCCCTTACGGCGGCCCTACGCTGCGCTCCGGGTTCCCTCCCTCCGGAAGTCGCGAAGTTACGGGCGGCGCCTGTACTGGCGCATCTTCGAGATCAAAGCCCACTGCCAACAGCCAGGTAGGAGCGGGCTCGGTGGGAGCGGGCTTGCCCCGCGATCAGGCCCCAGCGTCATGCACATCCAGGCGCAACGGCGAAGCGTGATCACCGGCAGGCATGGATCTGTCGGCAAGACTGAAGATCCATCGCGGGACAAGCCCGCTCCCACAGATTGGGCCCGTTCCCACAGGCGGGAGCCCGCTCTTGATCTTGATTTTCATGCACGAACGTTCAGGCGCCGCGGAGTGCGACTTCAGGAGGCCGAGTGGAGGTGCCTGTAGGGGCAGTGCGCAGCACCTTCGGCGTAGCCGAAGACGCGAGACGTAGACTTGGCGAAGCAAGTCGTAGGCCGCGTGGCCCCGAAAGGTGCCGGAGCGAGGGAACCCGGAGCGCAGCGTAGGGCCGTATGCAGGAGCGAGCGGTTTTGCCTACTTTTCCCAGGAGAAAAGTAGGCCGCCGTAAGGGCGGAAGGGGCCGCCAGCCTCGCCGCATGAAATGGATAAGCTCACGACACCGACCCAACCCAACCCAACCCAAGGATCACCACCCCAGGAACGCCGTAAAGACCCAAAAAAAAGCCCCGCCAAGGCGGGGCTGAAGATCTAACGGATGAGGAGCGGTATTGCTTAGAACACGTACTGCGCGCGCATTACAAAACCGTCGCCGCTGTCGTCGCCCACAGCGTTCTCGGCGTTGTCGACATTAGCCTTGACGTACACACCGCTGAGCTTGATCGACTCGTTGGCGTACCAGTTCACACCCACGTTGTGGACCTTGGCTTCGACATCGTCGATGTTGGCGAACGCACCGTTGTCGTCATCGACGCTCAGGTGGTCGTAGCGGTAGAAGACTTCCCAGGCACCGATCTGCTTGTTCGACGGCTTGATCGCGTCGAATTTGCCCAGCTTGTAGCCACGGGCTTCACCGGTGATGGTGTAGGCCAGTTGACCGTAATAGCCGTCGGCCTTGATGTCGGAGAAGGCAGCGCTGTCGGCTTCGACGTCACGCTTGATGTATTCACCCTGTACCGAGAACGGGCCCATGGCCCAGGCGGCTTCCAGGTTCCAGGCCTTGTCGGTGTCGTAGGAACCGACCGGGGAGTTGTTGGCGCCACCCAGGGTCAGGCGGTTGCCGTTGCTGCCAGCATCCTGGCCACCGTCGGTGCTCACGCCACGCATGCCCAGGCGGCTGCGGATACGGCCGTCGAAAGCGGTGTCGGAAAGGTCACGCTGGGCGTAGTTGATGCCGAAGTGCAGAACGTTGCCAGCTTCGTGCATCGGGGCGAAGACGCCACGCAGGTTGAACTGCTTGGTGCTGTCGCCGTCCTTGTCCTGGTTGGTGGCGTCCTTGGCGAACACACCGACCGAACCGTACAGCGAGTCACCGGCGTTGCCGGAGGCCTGCAGGCCCATGCCGCCGTTGTGCGAGTTGGTCCAGTCGACCAGGTCGTACGCGGCGGTACGCTCTTGAGCGGTGACCCACTTGGAGCTGGTGGCTTTTTCCAGGCCGAACTCAGGGTCGAAACGACCCACCTTGATCGAGACCGGCTTGAAGCCGTTGTAGGCCAGCGACGCTTCGTCGAAGTAACCATCTTCAGAACGGTTGTCACCGCCGGAGTTATGCGAGAAGTCGTAAGCGATCGCGTAGGCCCAGTCGGTGTACATCACGCCGCCCAGTTCCAGGTAGGCGCGGCGGAAGTAGCCGGCGTCCGCGGTGTTGCCGTTGTTGGTGTAGAAACCGTCAAAACGGCTGTAGTCAGCCTGAATACGACCACCCAGCTTGAAGCTGAATTCCTTGTCGGTGGTAGCGACCTCGAGGCCACCCTTGGTCTTGACTACGATATCGGCGCCGTCGGTGGTCACGGTACCCGCGAAAGCCTGGGCGGTAACGGCCATTGCCAAGGCGCTGGCTGCGAAACCTGCGAAGTGCTTACGGATCATCGAAGAAGCTCCCCTACTTTATGGTCTTGATAATGTTGGAAAAACACGCGGCTTGGGCCACTTGTGCTGGGGAGGAATCTTGGCGGGGGCTTATGTCAGATCAGTGGCTTTTATATAAATGTTTTATGACAACGGAACTTTTTACTTCAAAAGGAAATAAGCCTGAAAGCCCCGTTGCAGGGCCTTCCGGTGGGTTTTCAGCGGGGATTCTGGTCCCGGTGGGCGTCGGTCAGGCGCTGGACGATTTCGTCGGCATCGTCTACCGGCGCCTCGGGCAGCGCCTTGACTGTCGCCTGTGCCAGGCGCATCTGTTTGATGAACCGTCGACAGTTTTTGCAGAACAACAGGTGCTGGTGCGCCAACAGGGTTTCGCCCAGGGCCAGTTGTCCATCCAGGTAATCGCTTGAGCGAGCGACCAAGTCTTTGCAGCTCAGCATTGGCCGGTTTCCTCGAAGTGCTCCAGGGTGGCGAAGACTTTCAGCCTCGCCCGGTGCAACAGCACGCGGACATTGGAGAGCGAGATGTCGAGAAGATTACAGATCTCCTCCAGTTCCAGCCCCTGGCGCTCGCGCAGTATCAGCACGCTGCTTTGCAGCTGCGACAGACTGAGCAAGGTGTGCTCCAGGCATTCGCGCAGCTCGTCCTGACTCAGCAGCGCTTCGGGGGAGTCCTGGTGCCAGGCGTGAGGCGCCAACAGCCAATGGCCGTCACTGGCGAATCGGTCATCGCCGACGGTGCCATGGGGGGACGGCAGATCATCAAGCAGGACTTCGCGGCGGTTCTGCTTGTAGCGGTTCTTGGCCGCGTTGGCGGTGATGGTCAGCAGCCAGGTCTTGAGGCTTGAGCGCCCCTGGAAACCCGGCAAGCCGCGCACCACCGCCAGCCAGGCATCCTGCACGGCTTCATCGGCCTGGCGGCTGCCAAGGATGGCATAGGCCACGGCGCGCATGGCGCCCTGGTAGGTGGTCACCAGTTCCTTGAACGCCTGTTGCTCACCGCGCAACAGGCGTTCAAGGAAACGTGCATCGGACTCGACCGTCATCGTCACCTCTTCCTGAACGAGCCCAATGGACGGTGAGTCGGGCGGTTTGTTACAGCGGACTCAGCGCTTGCGCAGAATCACACTGCCGATCGAGTAGCCGGCACCGAAGGAGCTGAGCACACCCAGCGAGCCCTTGGGCAAGTCGTCCTGGTGCTTGTGCAGGGCAATCACCGAACCTGCCGAACTGGTGTTGGCGTAGGTATCGAGAATCACCGGGGCCTCTTCTTCCAGGGCGTCCCGACCGAGCAGTTTCTTGACGATCAGGTGGTTCATGCTCAGGTTGGCCTGGTGCAGCCAGAAGCGCTTGACGTCGCTGACGTTGAGGTTGTTCTCGGCCAGGTGCTGACCGATCAGCTCGGCCACCATCGGGCAGACTTCGCGGAACACCTTGCGGCCTTCCTGGACGAAGAGTTTGTCGGGCGCGCCGATACCCTCTTCTGCCGCCCGGTTGAGGAAGCCGAAGTTGTTGCGGATGTTGTTGGAGAACTGGGTCAGCAGCTTGGTGCTGACGATGTCGAACTGGTGCGCCGAGGTCGCAAGATCGGCACGCTCGACCAGCACCGCAGTGGCCGCATCACCGAAGATGAAATGACTGTCGCGGTCACGGAAGTTGAGGTGGCCGGTGCAGATCTCGGGGCTGATCACCAGCACGGCGCGGGCCTGGCCGAGTTGCACGCTGTTGCAGGCAGTCTGGATGCCGAAGGTGGCCGAGGAGCACGCCACGTTCATGTCAAAGCCAAAGCCGTTGATGCCCAGGGCCTGCTGCACTTCGATGGCAATGGCCGGGTAAGGCCGTTGCAGGTTGGAGCAGGCCACGATTACCGCATCGACATCGGCAGCGGTGCGACCGGCGCGTTCCAGCGCCTGTTCGGCAGCCGCCACGGCCATCTGGCAAAGGATCGAGGGTTCGTCGTTGGAACGCTCGGGCAGGCGCGGGGCCATGCGCTGGGGGTCGAGGATACCGGCCTTGTCCATGACAAAGCGGCTCTTGATGCCGGAGGCCTTTTCGATGAACCCGGCGCTGGACTCGGCCAGGGCCTGCACTTCGCCACGCTCGATGGCCTGGGCGTTGTCAGCGTTGAACTGCTGCACATAGGCGTTGAAGGATTCCACCAGCTCCTCGTTGGAGATGCTGTTGGCCGGGGTGTACAGGCCGGTGCCGCTGATGACGACGTTATGCACGGTCGTTCCTCTGTTCGGTCGTTTTTTATTGGTACCAAAGTACCAAGTTGATCTGGCAATGACCCCGTTGAAGGATCACTGCGCTGTACTTGATTCTGGCGCCGCGTAGCCCTTGATAAATCCGGGGTACGCAGCGGATATCGCCCAAGTGTGCCACAACTGCCGGGGTTAGGCTTCCACCTGCCCCCACTGCTTGCTCAGTCGTTTGTCGGAAACCGGCACCTTGGTACCCAGCTGCTGGGCGAACAGTGAAACCCGGTATTCCTCAAGCCACCAGCGATACAACGTCAGCTGTTCATCGCGCTTGCCTTCCTGGGCATGCTTGTCGGCACGGGCCTTGTATTGGGTCCATAAGTTGCCCAGTTCGCCGCTCCACACCCGATCCTTCTGGACCTGGCTGCCGAGTTTCTCAAGGCGCAGTTCGATGGCCTTCAGGTAACGCGGCAACTCCTTGAGCCACACCCCCGGGGTTTCGCGGACAAAGCCCGGGTACACCAGGTTGCCCAGCTGCTGCTTGATATCGTTGAGCGCTACGGCCTGGGCCAGGTCGATCTTGCCCTTGAAGCGCTTTTGCAGGCCGTGCCAGAGCTTGAGGATCTCCAGCGTCAGGCGTGCCAGGCGCTCGGCGTGCTCGGTCCAACTGCCCCGCTTGCGCTCGGCCAGCGACGCCAGGCCTGCGCCATCGCGGGGCAAGGTGCTTTCACCTTCGAGGATGCAACTGTCGAGGCTGGCCAGCAGGATGTCCTCGACCAGCGCCTCGATGCGCCCCAGTTCACGGTACAGCAGCCCAAGCTCAGTAAGGCCCGGCAGCTTGCCGCGCAGAAACTTGGCCGGCTCTGCCAACTGCTGCAGCAACAGCCGCTGCAACGCGCGGCGGTGCTGGAACTCGGCCTCGGCCAGGGTCGAGAAGCGCCCTTCCTTGACCGTGCCATTCTCCTCCACCAAGGCGGGGTAGACCGTCATCGAAAGGCCGGCGATCTTTTGTTGCGCCGTCTCGGCCACCTGGGCAAACGCCTTGGCCTGCACCGGTTGCTGGCTCTTTTCCGTCTGCGGCACCGCCAGCGCAGCCTGGCTTGCCGCGGCAAAGCGTGCAGTCAACTCGGCCAGATCGCGGCCTTCGCCGAGAAACTTGCCCCGGGCATCGACCACTTCCAGATTCATCTTCAGGTGATCGTCCACCTGCCCGGCCGCTTCGGCCCAGGCCTCGTCGCTGACCCGCGCGCCGGTCATGCGCAGCAGCTCACGCCCCAGCGCCTGGGGCAGCGAGCCTTCGGCAAAGGTCATGCGCTGCAGTGCGGCCTTGACGAAATCCGGCACCGGTACGAAGTTCTTGCGCAAGGCCTTGGGCAGGTTGCGCACCAGGGCAATGCACTTGGCTTCGAGCAGGCCCGGCACCAGCCATTCCAGGCGCTCACCCGGCAGGCTCGGCAGCAGCGGCGCCGGTACCCGCACCGTGACGCCGTCACGGGGATGGTTGGGCTCGAAGTGATAACTCAAGGCCAGGCTCAGTTCGCCCAGGCGCAAGGTGTCGGGGTACTGCGCCGCCGTCACTTCACTGGCCTCGCGCGCCAGCACGTCTTCCTCGCGCATGATCAACAACTGCGGGTCTTTCTGGCTGTTGACCCGGTACCAGCTGTCGAAGGTGGCGGTCTGGTGGATTTCAGCCGGCAGACGCGCCTCATAGAAGCCGTACAGGGTTTCCTCGTCGGCCAGAATGTCGCGGCGACGGGCCTTGGCTTCCAACTCGTCGAGCTGCTCCAGCAATTGGCGGTTGGCCGTCAGACACTTGGCCTTGGACTGGATTTCGCCGCCCACCAGCGCTTCACGAATAAACAGCTCGCGGGACATCACCGGGTCAATCGGCCCGAAGTGCACCGGGCGCCGGCCGACCACGATCATGCCGTACAGCGTGACCTGCTCGAAGGCCACCACCTGGCCGCGCTTCTTCTCCCAGTGCGGCTCGAAGTGGTTCTTCTTGATCAGGTGGCCGGCCAGTGGCTCGATCCAGTCCGGCTCGATCTTGGCCACCATGCGCGCGTACAGCTTGGTGGTTTCCACCAGCTCCGCGGTCATGATCCACTGCGGGCGTTTTTTCCCCAGCCCCGACGACGGATGCACCCAGAAGCGACGCTGGCGTGCACCGAGGTAGTCACCGTCTTCAGTCTTCTGGCCGATCTGGCTGAGCAGGCCCGAGAGGATGGCCTTGTGCAGTTTCGGGTAGTCGGCCGGCTCTTTGTTGATGCTCAACTGCAAGTCGCGGCAGATCAGGCTCAATTGTCGGTGGGCATCGCGCCATTCGCGCAGGCGCAGATAATTCAGGAAGTTCTTGCGGCACCAGTTGCGCAAGGGGCTCGCGGTCAGGGCCTGGCGTTGCTCTTCAAAACCACGCCACACGTTGACCAGGGCGGCGAAGTCCGAATCGACATCCTTCCATTGTGCATGGGCCTGGTCGGCAGCCTGCTGGCGCTCGGGCGGACGCTCGCGCGGATCTTGCACCGACAGGGCACTGGCGACGATCAACAGCTCGTTCAGGCTGCCTTGCTTGGCGCCTTCGAGCAGCATGCGGCCCAGGCGCGGGTCGACGGGCAAGCGCGCCAGTTGCCGGCCCAGCGGCGTCAGCTGGTTCTCGCGGTTGACCGCCGAGAGCTCCTGCAAGAGGTTGAAACCGTCACTGATGGCCTTGCCATCTGGCGGCTCGATGAACGGGAAGGCGTCGATCTCACCCAGGCGCAGGTGAAGCATCTGCAGGATAACTGCCGCCAGGTTGGTACGCAGGATCTCGGGGTCGGTAAAGGCCGGGCGGGCGTTGAAGTCTTCCTCGCTGTAGAGGCGCACGCAGATGCCCGGCTCGACCCGCCCGCATCGGCCTTTACGCTGGTTGGCGCTGGCCTGGGACACCGCCTCGATCGGCAGGCGCTGAACCTTGGCGCGGTAGCTGTAGCGGCTGATACGCGCCGTGCCGCTGTCGATCACGTAGCGAATGCCCGGCACCGTCAGCGAGGTTTCGGCAACGTTGGTCGCCAGCACCACGCGGCGGCCCGGATGGGACTGGAAGATCTTCTGCTGCTCGGCCGGCGACAGGCGCGCGTACAACGGCAGGATTTCGGTGTGGCGCAGCTGGGCCTTGCGCAGCATTTCGGCGGCGTCGCGAATCTCGCGCTCGCCGGGCAAGAACACCAGCACATCGCCCGGGCCTTTGCCCTGGCCGCGCTCGAAGGCGGCAATTTCGTCGAGGGTGGCGAGAATGGCCTGGTCTACCGTGAGGTCGTCTTCGACCCGGTTGCCCTCCTCGTCCTGCTCGCTGGTCAGAGGCCGGTACCAGGTTTCCACCGGGTAGGTGCGGCCGGACACTTCGATGATCGGAGCATCGTTGAAGTGCTTGGAAAAACGCTCCAGGTCAATGGTGGCCGAGGTGATGATCACCTTCAGGTCCGGGCGACGCGGCAGCAGGGTTTTCAGGTAGCCGAGCAGGAAGTCGATGTTCAGGCTGCGCTCGTGGGCTTCGTCGACAATGATGGTGTCGTAGCGCTCGAGAAAACGGTCGTGCTGGGTTTCCGCCAGCAGGATGCCATCGGTCATCAGCTTGACCAGGGTGTTGGCATCGCTCTGGTCTTCAAAGCGCACCTGATAGCCCACCAATGCGCCCAGCGGCGTGCCGAGCTCTTCGGCCACCCGGGTGGCAACACTGCGCGCCGCGATACGCCGCGGCTGGGTGTGGGCGATCAGGCCATGCTGGCCACGGCCCAGTTCCAGGCAGATTTTCGGCAGCTGGGTGGTTTTGCCCGAGCCGGTTTCCCCGGCAATGATCAGCACCTGATGCTCGGCCAGGACCTTCTTGATCTCGTCCCGCTTGGCCGCAATCGGCAGGCTGTCGTCGTAACGGATGCGCGGCACACTGGCCTGGCGCGCGGTGACCTGGGCGCAGGACGCCTGGACCTTCTCCACCCACTGGGCCAACTTCGCCTCGTCCGGGCGTTTGCGCAATTCATGCAATTGGCGGCGCAGGCGGTGGCGCTCGGCAATCATGGCGTGGTCGAGGTTTTTCAGCAGTTGATCGATGGCGTGGTCAGTCATGGGGGCTTTTAGTTGTGCAGGTGAGCCTGCTTTTTCATGATCGGCATAGGAAGGGCTGCGATTGTCGCAGATTTGCCCCCGCTCGGCACGGTTGCGGGTGGCGGCATGTTTGTTTAGCCGCTGATGATCTGAAGGTATACAAAGGCTGATTTAATGAACCTTCCCCGGCGTGGGAGTATCCAGGCATGACTTCGCCCCTGTGTACGCCCCGCCCGCTGTTGCGCCCTTCGTTCCCGAAGGTGAGGGCTCGCTCTGGCGAAAACCCGCTGGTTCATATCATTCTCGCCTTCTGGGCCTTGTGGCACTGCCGCCATGCCCGCCCACCCGATACCCGCCTCGCTCTGCACTGAACCGTGCGGCCAGCCCCTGGCCGAGCTTCCTTGTCGATGACTGTCGCCTGATGGCCAATACAGTCCTGTGCGCCTGAAGGCGCGAGCGAGCACCCGATGCAATTTGCCCCCCTTGAGCAGGCCCGAACGTTCCTGGCACAAAACCCCGATATCGAAATGATCGAGCTGTTCATCCTCGATGCCAACGGCGTGCCCCGCGGCAAGCTGCTGCACCGCGAAGAACTGCTGGCGGTGTATGAAAGCGGCCGGCCGCTGCCCAGCACCATCCTTGGCCTGACCCTCAATGGCGATGATGTCGAGAACTCCGGGCTGGTGTGGGACGTGGGCGATATCGACTGCCGCGCCTATCCGCTGGAAAACAGCCTGGTGCGCCTGCCCTGGCGGCAGATTCCCACCGCGGCGGTGCAGGTCAGCATGCACCCCAGCGAAGGCATGCCGGCGACCATCGCCGACCCGCGCCACTTGCTGGTCAAGGTCGTCGATGCACTCAAGGCCGAGGGTTACCACCCGGTCATGGCGTGTGAGCTGGAGTTCTACCTGCTCGATCAGAAGCGCGACTCGCACGGCCGCCCACAACCGGCACTCGACAACGACGGCGGTCGCCCTCGCGGTACCCAGGTGTATGGCCTGCGCGAACTGGAACAGATCGAGCCGTTCCTCGCCGACCTGTACGCCGCCTGCAAGGCCCAGGGCATTCCGGCGCGCACCGCGATTTCCGAGTACGCCCCGGGCCAGGTGGAAATTACCCTTGAGCACGGCGATGCGCTGCTGGCGATGGACCAGGCGGTGCGCTACAAACGCCTGGTCAAAGGCGTGGCACACAAGCACGGCATGCAGGCCTGCTTCATGGCCAAGCCCTTCGACGACCTGGCCGGCACCGGCATGCACATGCACGTGAGCCTGGCCGATGCCGAAGGCAACAACCTCTACGCCAGCGACGACAAGGCCGGTACCCCGCTGCTGCGCCAGTCGGTGGCCGGCATGCTCAAGCATCTGCTCGACTCGCTGCTGCTGTTCTGCCCCAACGCCAACTCGTACCGGCGCTTCCAGGCCAACAGCTACGCGCCACTGGCGCCGACCTGGGGCGTCGACAACCGCACCGTGAGCCTGCGCATACCGGGCGGCCCGGCCAACAGTCGGCATATCGAGCACCGCATCTGTGGTGCCGATGCCAACCCGTACCTGGCCGCAGCAGCGATCCTCGCCAGCATCCACCACGGCATCCGCCAGCAGCTCGACCCGGGCGCCCCGGTCGAAGGCAACGGCTATGCCCAGGCCAAGCAGCTGTTGCCTACCGACTGGCTGACATCGCTCAAGGCCCTGGAGTCTTCAAGCTGGGCGCGCGAGGCGTTTGGCGAAGCGTTCCTCGGCGTTTACCTGGCGGTCAAACGCGCCGAGTACCGTCAGTTCATGGCCGAAGTCGGCGAACAGGACTGGCGCTGGTACCTGACCCAGGCCTGATCCCTTTATTTTTGCGCCAAGGATTTTTTATGAACGCAGCCGTGAATACCGGCACCGCCCAGCGCAGTGCCTCCTACTACACCGCCAGCCTGAACGACACCACCCAGTACCCAACCCTCAAGGGCACGGTAAAGGTTGATGTGGCGATTATCGGCGGCGGCTTCACCGGTGTCGCCAGCGCCGTCGAACTGGCCGAACGGGGCCTTAAAGTCGCCATCGTTGAAACCAACCGCATCGGCTGGGGCGCCAGCGGGCGCAACGGCGGCCAGGTCACCGGCAGCCTCTCGGGCGATGAAGCCATGCGCAAGCAGATGCGCGAAAAGCTGGGCGACGAGGTGGATGACTTTATCTGGCACCTGCGCTGGCGTGGCCACCAGATCATCGAGCAGCGGGTCGAACGCTACGGCATTGCCTGCGACCTCAAGCGCGGCCATCTGCATGCGGCGATGAAGCCCTCGCACATGACTGAACTGCAGGCCTTCGAGGCCGAGGCGCGGCGCCGCGGCATGGGCGATCAGGTGCAACTGCTGGATCGCGCGGACATGGCCGAGCACCTGCAAAGCCCGCTGTACCTGGGGGCCCTGAAGAACCTGCGCAACCTGCACCTGCACCCGCTCAACCTGTGCCTGGGCGAAGCCCGCGCCGCCCACAGCCTGGGTGCGTTGATCTTCGAGAACTCCGAGGTGCTGGATATCGTCCACGGCGACCACCCCGCCATCGTCACCGCCCAGGGGCGGGTCGAAGCCAAGCAGATCCTGCTGGCGGGCGACGTGTACCACAAGCTGGAAAACCGCCAGCTCAAGGGCAAGATCTTCCCGGCCATGGGCGGCATCGTCACCACCGCGCCGCTGGGCGAACTGGCGGCGCAGATCAACCCCCAGGACCTGGCGGTGTACGACTGCCGATTCGTGCTCGACTACTACCGCCTGACCGCCGATGGCCGCCTGCTGTTCGGTGGCGGCGCCAACTACTCAGGGCGTGACTCGCGGGACATCGCCGGCGAACTGCGCCCGTGCATCGAGCGCACCTTCCCGGCACTCAAGGGTGTGCCGATCGAGTTCCAGTGGAGTTGCGCAATGGGGATCGTGGTCAACCGCATTCCGCAGCTGGGCAAGCTTTCAGACAATGTCTGGTACTGCCAGGGCTATTCGGGGCACGGCATCGCCACCAGCCACATCATGGGCGAGATCATGGCCGAGGCCCTGACCGGTACGCTGGAGAAATACGATACGTTTGCCGGCTGCAAGCACATCAAGGTGCCCATGGGCGATGTGCTGGGCAATCCGTTGCTGGCGGCGGGGATGTGGTACTACCAGATGCTTGAGAAGTTGCGCTAAGGCCAAAAGCATCGCGGGGCAAGCCCGCTCCTACATCATCCGTAGGAGCGGGCTTGCCCCGCGATTGTCCTGCAAAGAAACGATCAGGCGATCTTCTTCAGGCCCAGCTTCTTCAACTCTTCGTCACGCAGCTCACGACGCAGGATCTTGCCAACGTTGGTGGTCGGCAGCGCCTCGCGGAACTCGATGAAACGCGGCACTTTGTAGCCGGTGACGTTGGCGCGCATGTGCTCCATCACCTGTTCCTTGGTCAGGGTCACACCCGGCCGTGCAACGATGAAGAGCTTGATCACTTCACCGGATTTTTCGTCCGGTACGCCGATGGCCGCGCATTGCAGCACGCCCGGCAGCGCCGCCAGCACGTCTTCGAGCTCGTTGGGATAGACGTTGAAACCGGAGACCAGGATCATGTCTTTCTTGCGGTCGACGATGCGCATGTAGCCGTCCGGCTGGATCAGCGCGATATCACCGGTCTTGAGCCAGCCTTCGCTGTCGAGGATTTCGTTGGTGGCGTCCTGGCGCTGCCAATAGCCCTTCATGACCTGCGGGCCTTTGATGCACAGCTCGCCGACTTCACCCAATGGCAACTCGGTACCGGCGTCATTGACGATCTTGCACAGGGTCGAAGGCACTGGAATGCCGATGGTGCCGACCTGGTTGTGCTCGGACGGATTGACCGTCGCCACCGGGCTGGTCTCGGTCATGCCGTAGCCTTCGCAGATGGCACAACCGGTGACGGCCTTCCAACGCTCGGCCACGCTCATCTGCAGGGCCATGCCGCCGGACAGGGTGATTTTCAGCGCCGAGAAGTCCAATTTGCGGAAGTTCTCGCTGTTGCACAGGGCGACGAACAAGGTGTTCAGGCCGACAAAGCCGCTGAACTTCCACTTCGACAGTTCCTTGACCATCGCTGGCAAGTCGCGCGGGTTGCTGATCAGGATGTTGTGGTTGCCGATCAGCATCATCGCCATGCAGTGAAAGGTGAAGGCGTAGATGTGATACAGCGGCAGTGGCGTGATCAGGATCTCGCAACCTTCATTGAGGTTGGAGCCCATCAGCGCGCGGCACTGCAGCATATTGGCCACCAGGTTGCGGTGGGTGAGCATCGCGCCCTTGGCCACCCCGGTGGTACCGCCGGTGTATTGCAGCACGGCCACGTCATTGCTGTCGGGGCTGGCTTCCTTGACCGGCCGGCCGGCGCCTTTGCTCAGCACATCATTGAACTTGATGGCTTTGGGCAGGTGGTAGGCCGGCACCATTTTCTTCACGTACTTGATCACGCTGTTGATCAACAGGCGTTTTACCGGTGGCAGCATATCGGCCACTTCGGTGACAATAACGTGCTTGATCTGGGTCTTGGGCACCACCTTCTCGGCCAGGTGCGCCATGTTCGCCAGACACACCAGCGCCTTGGCGCCGGCATCGTTGAACTGGTGTTCCATTTCCCGCGCGGTATACAACGGGTTGGTGTTGACCACGATCAGGCCCGCACGCAGGGCTCCGAACACGGCTACCGGGTATTGCAGCACGTTGGGCAATTGCACGGCGATACGATCACCTGGCTGCAGGTCGGTATGTTGTTGCAGGTAAGCGGCAAACGCGCCCGACAACTCATACAACTCGCCGTATGTGATGGTTTTGCCCAGGTTGCTAAAGGCGGGTTTGTCAGCAAAGCGTTGGCAGGACTGTTTCAATACCGCTTGGATATTCGGGTACTCGTCGGGATTGATTTGCGCCGCAATCCCGGCTGGGTACTTATCCTTCCAAAAATTTTCGATCATGGAAGCCCACTCCTCCAGCAACAGCGAATTCTTCACCGCAGTCGATGCGATTATTATTGATATGAGATTACGGTTTATTGCAAACCAGGTAATCGGAAGCGGCCCGAGAGTAGCAGCTTTGCCAAGGGTCGACTAGAGCCAAAACGGCCCGATCAGTCACTAAAATGACTCTTGGTAATTTAATAGTCATTTTTAGAGTAAAAAGACTAAAGCCTTGGAATTTGTAGGAACGGGCTTGCCCCGCGATAGCGATCCAGCAGTCGAATCGCATCGCGGGGCAAGCCCGCTCCTACCTGACGTCAAGCTATGTCGCGAAGCTCGCGGCGCAGGATCTTGCCCACCGCCGTCATCGGCAGGGAGTCACGCAGTACGATGTGCTTGGGCACTTTGTAGCCGGTGAAGTTGGCCTTGCAGTAGGTCTTCAGTTCCTCAAGGCTCACGCCGCCTTCACGCGCTACCACGAACAGTTTCACCGCCTCGCCGGAGCGCTCGTCCGGGATGCCGATCACCGCGCAACTGGCCACCTTCGGATGGCTCATGACCACCTCTTCGATCTCGTTCGGGTACACGTTGAAGCCCGAGACGATGATCATGTCCTTCTTGCGATCGACAATCCGGGTGAAGCCATCGGGGTCGATCACGGCGATGTCGCCGGTCTTGAACCAGCCCTCGCTGTCCAGGGCCTCGGCGGTGGCCTGTGGATGCTGCCAGTACCCCTTCATGACCTGCGGGCCCTTGATGCACAGCTCGCCGCGCTCGCCCAGCGGCTGCTCGTTGCCCTCATCGTCGACCACCTTGAACCCGGTGCCCGGCACCGGAATGCCGACCGTACCCAGGCGCGCCAGCTGGCCGTAGGGGTTGGTGCTGGCCACCGGTGAGGTTTCGGTCAGCCCGTAGCCTTCAACGATGCGACAGCCGGTGATGCTTTCCCAGCGCTCAGCGGTGGCTTTGACCAGGGCGGTACCGCCCGAGTTGGTGACCTTGAGGGCAGAGAAGTCGAGGTTCTTGAAATCGGGGTGGTTCATCAGCGCCACGAACAAGGTGTTGAGCCCGAGCAAGCCCGAGAACTTCCACTTTTTGAGTTCCTTGATGAAGCCGCCGATATCCCGCGGGTTGGTGATCAGGACGTTGTGGTTGCCGGTGACCATCATGCACATGCAATTCGCGGTGAACGCATAGATATGGTAGAGCGGCAGCGGCGCGATCATCACCTCCTGGCCCTCCCGGATCATCCGCTGGCCATCCGCGCCGTGCTGGGAGAAGCAGGCCAGGACCTGGAGCATGTTGGCCACCAGGTTGCCGTGGGTGAGCATGGCGCCCTTGGCCAGGCCCGTGGTGCCGCCGGTGTACTGCAACACGGCGATGTCGTCGAGGCTCAGGGGCACCGGCTTTGGCACCAGGCCCCGGCCCTGGCTCAAGGCGGCCTTGAACGGCACGGCCTGGGGCAGGTGGTAGTCGGGCACCATCTTCTTGACCTTGGCAACGATGGTGTTGACCAGCCAGCCCTTGGCCGTTGGCAGCATGTCGCCCATCTTCGCTTCGATCAGGTATTCGATGCCGGTGTCGGGCAGCACTTCCTGCACCAGCTTGCCGAACATGTTCAGGTACACCAGCGCGCGGGCGCCGGAATCCTTGAACTGGTGGCGCATTTCGCGGGCGGTGTACAGCGGGTTGGTGTTGACCACGACCAGGCCGGCGCGCAAGGCACCGAACACGGCGATGGGATACTGCAGCACGTTGGGCATCTGCACGGCGATGCGGTCGCCCGGCACCAGGTCGGTGTGCTGCTGCAGGTAGGCGGCGAAGGCCGCCGAGTGACGTTCCAGTTCGGCGTAGGTCAGGGTCACCCCCAGGTTGCTGAACGCGGGGCGATCAGCAAACTTCTTGCAGGAGCGTTCAAACACTTCGACCACAGACTTGTAGGCATTCATGTCGATGTGCGAAGGAACGCCGTCGGGGCGCTTGTCATTCCAGAAATCAGCTTGCATTTATTCTTGTCCTCATACCTGAGCCGTTCCGGGCCCCCTTGCCTGCTTGGCGAAGAAGGTGCTTCGCCGAAGTTAGCAGGTATGTCGCAGGTGGCAAATATGCCAAGCACTGTCATTTACATTGTGAATCTTATTGGTGGACGCCCTTCAATTCTGTGCTTGGGTTATACACTGTGCTCTCCCACCGATCTGCGTGCACAAGGACCCGCCATGCATCACGACGCGTTCTGGCTACCAGCCAGCGACCACTGCAGCCTGTACGTCTATCAATGGCTGCCGAGCACGCCGATCAAGGCGGTGGTGTTGCTGGCCCATGGCATGGCCGAGCATGCTGGGCGCTATCAGCGCCTGGGCGAAGCCCTGAGCGCCGCAGGTTTTGCCCTGATCGCCCATGACCAACGCGGCCACGGCCGCACCGCCGAACTCGGCACCCTTGGCCTGTTCGCCCCCCATAAAGGCTGGAACGCGGTGGTCAACGACCTGGGCTTGCTCAGCCAGCACATCGGCCAGCAGTACCCAGGCACGCCGGTGTTCATCTTCGGCCACAGCATGGGCAGCTACATTGCCCAGGCCTACCTGATGCACCACGGCGCCAGCCTGCAAGGGGCGATTCTCAGCGGCTCCAACTTCCAGCCGCCGGCGCTGTACCGCACCGCCTGCGTGATTGCCCGCGCCGAGGCCTGGCGCCAGGGCCCCCTGGGCCACAGTGCGCTGATCGAGTGGCTGTCGTTTGGCTCGTTCAACAAGGCCTTCAAGCCCACCCGCACCGCATTTGACTGGCTGAGCCGCGATAGCGCGGAGGTTGATCGCTATGTGGCCGACCCTCTTTGCGGCTTTCGCTGCACCAACCGCTTGTGGATCGACTTGCTGATGGGCCTGGAGCAAATCAGCCAGCCGGCCAACCTCAAGCAGATCGATCCGAACCTGCCGATTCTGGTGATGGGCGGCGAATGTGATCCGGTCAGTGCCGGCAAGCGTCTGAAAGATCTGGCCGGTGCCTTGCGCCTGGCCGGCAACCAGCATGTCCAGTTGCAGCTGTACCCCAAGGCACGGCATGAACTGCTCAATGAAACCAACCGTGACGAGGTCACGGCCGCAATCATCGACTGGCTGGAGCAGGCGTTGGCCCTTGGCCGCCCTGCCCGCAGTGAATGACGGCCGACCTCATTTCCAGATGCAGGAACCCTATCGATGACCCAGGTCACCAACACGCCTTACGAAGCCCTTGAAGTCGGCCAGACCGCCAGTTTCAGCAAGACCGTCGAAGAACGTGACATCCAGCTGTTCGCAGCCATGTCCGGTGACCACAACCCGGTACACCTGGACGCCGAGTTCGCGGCCAAGAGCATGTTCAAGGAACGCATCGCCCACGGTATGTTCAGTGGCGCGCTGATCAGCGCCGCCGTCGCGTGCGAGCTGCCCGGCCCCGGCACTATCTACCTGGGTCAGCAGATGACCTTCCAGAAGCCGGTGAAGATTGGCGACACCCTGACCGTGCGCCTGGAAATTCTCGAGAAGCTGCCCAAGTTCAAAGTGCGCATCGCCACCCGCGTGTTCAACCAGAACGAAGAGCTGGTGGTCGATGGCGAAGCGCAGATCCTTGCCCCACGCAAGCAGCAGACCGTCGACCTGGTGAGCCCGCCGCCGATCTCCATCGGCTAAGGTTCACAGCTCGCTCAGGCGGCGCTCGATAAAGCGCCGCTCGGCGCCTTGCAAAGTCAGGCCCAGAGCGGTCTGGTACGCATCGCGTGCCTGCTCCAGCCGCCCCAATTGCCGACACAGTTCGGCCCGGGCGGCATGGGCCAGGTGATAGTCCTGCAACTGGCCTCGGGCCAGAATCGCCTCCACCGCTTCCAGCCCCACCTCGGGACCATCGCGCTGCGCCAACGCCGCAGCACGGTTGAGCTCCACCACCGGCGACGGCCAGCCCTGCAGCAGCACATTGTATAAACCGACAATCTCTTCCCAGTCTGTCGCTTCGGCACTGGCGGCTTCGGCATGCACTGCGGCAATCGCCGCCTGCAGGCTGTACACCCCGAACTGCTGGCTGCGCAGCGCCTGCTGCACCAGCTGGCTGCCCTCGGCGATCAACTCACGGTTCCACAAGCGGCGGTCCTGCTCATCCAGCACAATCAGCTCGCCCTGTTCATCACTGCGCGCCGCCTGTCGCGAGGCCTGTAGCAGCATCAAGGCCAACAACCCCAGCACTTCCGGATCGGGCAGCAATTGCTGCAGCAACCGTCCCAGGCGGATCGCTTCATCGCTGAGGTCATTGCGCATCAGATTGTCGCCCGATGACGCCGAATAGCCTTCGTTGAATACCAGGTAGATCACCCGCAAGACGCTATCGAGGCGCTCGGGCAACTCGGCCAGCGTCGGCACCTGGTACGGGATTTTCGCGTCGCGAATCTTGGCCTTGGCGCGCACGATGCGCTGGGCAATGGTGGCCGGGCTTTGGAGAAAGGCCCGGGCGATTTCCTCGGTGGTCAAGTCGCAGACTTCGCGCAGGGTGAGCGGCACCTGGGCATCGGCGGCCAGCGCCGGGTGGCAGCAGGTGAAGATCAGGCGCAGGCGATCGTCTTCCAGCTCCTCGACATTCACTTGATCGTCCTCCAGCACCTCCAGGGCCATCATCAACTGCGCCTGAGAGCGGTCGAAACGCGCGCGTCGGCGCAGCCCGTCGATGGCCTTGAAGCGCCCGGTGGACACCAGCCAGGCCCGGGGATTGGCGGGGACGCCATCGCGCTGCCAACGCTCGACGGCGACGAAAAACGCTTCGTGCATGGCCTCCTCGGCCAGGTCGAAATCCCCCAGCAAGCGAATCAGGGTTGCCAGGATGCGCCGCGACTCGCGGGTGTAGACCGACTCGACCTCGGCCCGTACCAACGCCTGTGTCGTCATCAGCCCGGCATCTGGGTAGTCACCAGCGCCACCAGCCGGTCGAGGCTTTCGCCCCAGCCGCGATGAAAACCCATTTCTTCATGGGCCAGACAATCGGCAGCGTTCCAGTGCCAGGCGCGTGCGGTGTACTGGGTCTTGCCGCGCACGTCTTCAAAGGTCACCACCGCCGTCATGAATGCCTTGTTCGACGGCACCCAGCCGGGCCCGAAGGCATCGGTGAAGACAATTCGCTCGGGGGCGACAATCTCCAGGAACACGCCCTGGTTCGGGTATTCAGTACCGTCCGGTGCCTGCATCACCGTGCGAAACAGCCCCCCTACCCACAACTGCATCTCGCACAGGGGCGTGGTCATGCCGTTGGGGCCCCACCACTGCGCCAGCAGCTCGGGCTCGGTCCATGCCTGGAACACCTTGCGACGAGGTGCATCGATCAGGCGGCTGAGGGACAGTTCGTACTGCGCTGCTCCTGGCGGATGAAGGCTCATCTTGTTGTTCTCCTTCGTTTCAGGGTTGTAGCTCGCGGATCGGCCTCACTTCGACACTGCCGACCCGGGCGGCAGGGATGCCCTTGGCAATATTCAACGCTTCGTTCAGGTCGCGGGCATCGACCAGATAGAAGCCGGCCAGTTGCTCCTTGGTCTCGGCAAAAGGCCCATCGGTCAGGCTCATGTGCCCACCGCGCACACGCACCGTGGTTGCCGTCTGCACAGGCTTGAGCGCTTCGGCGGCGAGCATCCGCCCGCTGCCCTGGATCGACTCGGCATAGGCCATGCACTCGGCATCGGCGGGGCTGTCGGGCAGGCTGTGCAACAGGCCTTCTTCACAGTAGACCAGGCAAAGGTATTTCATCGTCGTCTCCACAGCAGATGCACACTATGGCTGCATACCGCGCTTCCGGAGAAAGCGCGATTCGGCATAACCCTCGGGGTTTTCAGGTCAGGGCTTGAGCGAGAACAGGGCCGCTCCGGTTTCCATGTCGAATGGCGCCGACCAGTGTTCATGAATCACCTTCCACTGCCCGCCGATCCGCTTGTAGCCGACCGTGACGCGCATATAGCAGCTTTTATCCTCGCCGCCCTCGTCGCCGCCGGGGCCGCAACGGTTGAGCCAGTGAGCGAACCCCAGTTCCGGGGTGGCATGGATCTGCAGTTGTTCCATTTCAAAGACCATCTCGCCGGGGCAATGCTCCATGCAGGCTTGCCAATGGGCGGTGTAGGCGGCCTTACCCTTGAACTGCAGTTCCTTGACGGCATCGAAGGCAAGGATATCGTCGGCGTAAGGGGCGGTGATCGCAGGAATGTCCCGGGCTCGGACGGCGGGAATCCAGCGTTCGATCAGCTGGCGGATCTCAGTTTCGGCGGCATTGTTCATGGTCGTGTCCTCTGCGGTTCGACAGGTGTCAGGCGCCGAACGAATCGGCGCGTTCACAGATGGTCGAATCACGGCGCGAGGAATCGACAGCAGCGGGTCACTTTTTTAGTTGCGTCGCTCCAACGGCAACCAAATCTCCATCACGCTGCGGCTGTCGAACGGATCGAAATCCTTGCCATAACGCTCGAATTCCGGTGCCTGGGCAACCCGCTCTCCGGAGGACGGCAGCCAGTCGTTCCAGATGGCCTGGAAAGTCGCCTTGAGGGTATCGACGCTACCGTGGTGCTCGAACACCGCATAGCGCTGGGGCTTGAGGTCGACATGCTGAAAGTCGGCCGGCAACATTTCGGCGTCCTCCACCTGCACCCCGGCGATGTAATCGAAATGGCCTTTGCCGTCGGCGTTGCAGCACACGCCGTAGGTGTGCGCGCCGACCTGCCCTGTCACCCGGCCGATATAGGGCTCGAAACGCTGCCACAGCGTCGGGATCTCGTGGGTCGTGGACTGCGTGAAACGGCCCCCCATACCGGCGATGACAAGGCGCTGGCCCTCTTCAATTCGCACAGGCTCGATTGCAACGTGATTCGGGATGGACATGTCCTTTGCCTCCTTGAATGAATCGTTGGGCTGCCCGGGCATTGCGGGGCAGCAGGGTCGTCCGCTAGCGTAGTCGCAATTACTCCAATGCGGAATCAACCCATGACACTGATCGCAGAACCCCTGCATGCCTGCGGCCTGATCGAGTCGTCATGGGTGCGCGCAAGCGCCGCGAGCTTTCCCCGCCACACCCATGACGAGCTGGTGCTGGGCGCCAACGTGTCGGGGCACGAACAGATCTGGCTCGACGGCAAGCACCTGGAGGTGCCGGCCGGCACTGTGACGCTTTACAACCCGCTGGCTGTACAAGCTTCGGAGTTCGGCCCGCAGGGGGTCGAGTACATCAGCCTGCACCTGGACATCAATGCGTTGCAGCGCCTGATCCGCGAGCACAATCTCGGCCCCGGGCACGGCTGCCCGACCTTTGAACAAGGGGTGTTGCAGCAACCTGCGCTGTACCGTTCAATCATCGACTTCGCAGGCTCGACCACAGCGGCCGAACAGGAAGCCGCATTGCTCCAGCTGCTGGCCACCTTGTTTGAACAGGCACCCTCGGCCAACGGTGAACAGGCACCGGCCATCGAGCGCAGCGTGGCACTGATGCGCGCCCAGCTTCATCAACGCCTGACGCTTGAACAACTGGCGCACGCGGCGGGCCTGAGCAAATTTCACTTCGTGCGCTGCTTCAAGAAAGCCATGGGCCTGGGGCCGCTGCAGTACCACATGCAACTGCGCCTGATCGAAGCGCGCCAGCAGTTACGCACAGGGGCGCACCCCAGGGATGTGGCGCTGGGCCTGGGCTTCTACGATCAGAGTCATTTCATCAATGCGTTTGGCAAGGTCATGGGCGTCACCCCGGCGGCCTACTCAGCCGCGTTCCGACGCCCTTGAAACAAAAGAGCCCCTTACGGGGCTCCGGTCGCTAGCTAGGGGAGAAAACCACTGCCTGCCGAGCGCTTGGCGCGTTTGGCGGCACGTTTTTCTTCAGCGGTTTTCAGGGGCTTTTTCTTGGCCATCTTTTTCGCATCCAGACCTTTCATCTCGAAGATCCTCCGGCCGGACGGCACCTGCGCACGGGTGCCCCGACTGATTATAGACCCGCTGTAGCAGCCGGTACGGCGAGGATGAATTCGCGATAGCCAGAGAGAATCACATAGACGGCGAAGTAGCAGAAAATCGCCGCCGAAAGCAGATACGACCAGGTCAACAGCCGGTCCCCCAACAGCCGCCCGCCGTGACTGGCGATCAGGCACAGCGACAGGCACCAGAGCAGGCCGGCAGCCAAAAAGCCCGACAGAAACAGCCCGGCCTCCATCAAGCTGCCACCGCCGGAGCGGGAGATCAGCACGCCCCCCACCGCGGCAAACCACAGAATCGCACTGGGCGAAGACATGGCCAGAACGATCCCGCGAACGAACTCGCGCCAGCCCGACTCCACCACCACTTCGCCCGCCTGCACATGGCCCTCCCCGCGCCAGGCCGCCAGCAGCATCTTCACGGCAAACCACACCAGCAGCACCGAGCCGCCCAGCCACAACACCCAGCGCACCGTCTCGAACTGCAGCAGCACGGTCATCCCCGCCAGCGCCGCCACGGCATACACCAGGTCCCCCACACAGGTCCCCAGCCCGAGCCAGAAGCCCTGGAGAAAACCGCGCTGCATCGCCAGGGTGATCATGGCGATATTGGCGATACCGATATCCAGGCACAGGGAAAGGCTGAGGAGAAAACCGTTGGAAAAAGGCATGAGGGGATTCCAGAGACCGCATTGAAGACAGGCGCCATTAAAGCGGGAATCCCCCTGGCTGTATTGGAAGAAATTGCCCCCGTTGTCATGCCTGGGCAGCACGCTCGAAGACTTCATCCGCCCATTGATTGAGGCTCTTGCCCTGGGACTGCGCGGCAATGGTTGCAGCCGCGTGAACTTCGGGGCGAATACGCAGCATGACTTTGCCCGAAGCGGGCCGCTCAGGGGCCACACCCCGTTCGATACAGTCAGCCAGGTAGTCGTCCAGCGCCAGGTGAAAGGCCTTGTGCAACTGACTCACGGAGCTGGCATGGAAACTGATGATGTCGCGCACCCCAAGTACACGACCGACGAAAATATCATCCCGTGGGTCGTACTCGATTCGGGCGTTGTATCCCTTGTAGTTCATCGTGTTCATGGGTGAACTCCTGCCCGCAGGAGAAACTCGCGGGCTTCTTCAACTTGATAACGCTTGGCCTCTTTACCCGGATGCGGTCGGTGACAAAGCCACTGTTGTGCGCCCAGTTTCAGCTTGACCCTGGAACCCTCCCGCTCCACCACTTCTCCGCCCAAATGCACGATCAGGGCTTCGATGTCGGCGAACACCAGATTGGCGCTGGTGGGCGTACGAAAAATGTTTTCAAGGATTCTGCGATATCGACTGTTCATCGGAAAATGCTATCAAAATAAGATAGCACTTTTTCCAAGCGATCAATTCAGGATTTTTCCGTCGCCACCCAACGCTCAAACCGGTGTCAGCGCAACCCGCACCGTGGTAGTCGGCGCCTCGACAAACGCTACCCGCCCGCCAGCGTTCTGCACGATCTGGCGCACGATTGCCAATCCGAGCCCGGTGCCTTGAGTACTTTGCCGGCCCTTGCGAAAACGCAGGAACATCGCCTCCCGTTCTGCTGCCTCGATCTCGACGCCCTGGTCGGCAACGTCCAGGTGCAACGCCTGCCCGCAGCGGTACAAGGCAACCTGCACACACCCCTGGCCGTGGACCAGTGCGTTCTCCAGTAAGTTGGCCAGCGCCTCGCGCAATTGGTCGGCGTTGCCCCGGCACTCGCAGCCCTCGGCGATATCGACCTCAAGCAGGCGCCCGCGCGCCTCGAACAAAGGCAACAAGGCAGCACACACCTCGCGGGTGACACGTGACAGGTTGGTCTGCTGCTCCATGGCCGAGCCCTCGCTGGCCTCACCCTCCTGGCGGGCCAGTTCCAGCAATTGCGTCACCAGCCGACGCATTTGCTGCATCTCGGCTTCCAGTGCCGGCCATTGCATCTGCCCGTCACGGCGAGCCGCCTGCAGGCGCAGGTCCAGCACGGTCAGCGGTGTGCGCAGTTCATGGGCGGCGTCGGCAACAAAGCGCTTTTCAGCGGTATAGGCGGCAGCCAGACGATCCAGGGCACTGTTGGCGGCATCGGCCAAGGGCTGGATCTCACTGGGTAGATGCGCCAGGAAAATACGTTGGGAGGGGCGTGCCGGGCCGATGCCGCGTGCCTGTTTTGCCGCCGCATATACCGGGCGCAACGACCAGTGCAGCAACAGCAGAATCAGCACCAGCGATACCAGGCCGATCGGCACCATGAGCACCAGGCTGTGCTGCAAGCGGGCCGCCAGCAGGTCACCAATCACTTCGCGCTCCAGCGTGTCTTGCTTGGCGACCATCAGTATCGCCCCGTCTGCCAAGCGCACCGGAACACTGACCACGCGACCGCTGAAGGCACTCCAGTACAAGCCACCGCCGTCATCGCTGGGTTGTTTGAGGCGACGCGGGTGTTTCAGGTTGGGCGACATCCACAACAGCTGAGCGTCCGCCGCGTACAAGGAATACGACAACTCACCGCCCGCGTAGTGACTCGGCAGGCTCGCGGGATCACTACTGGCGCTGAAACCATTGGCTATCACCTGGGCCTCGATGGTCATCACCGCCCGGCGCAGTGCATCGCGCGTGCCGTACAGGTAGATCGCCAGGTTGCCGAAGCCGAGGGCGAATACCACCAACATTGCCGTGAGCAGACGCCAGCGCAGGCTGCGCTTAGCCATTGGCGGTATCGACCTGCTGGAGCCGGTAGCCGAGCCCGCGCACGGTGTCGATTCGACTGTCGGCACCGGCGCACGCCAGCTTGCGCCGCAAGCGCGAGACCAGTGCCTCGATGGCATTGGGGGTGACCGGTTCGTTGAAGGCGTAAAGACGCTCCTCCAATCGCTCCTTGATCACGATACCCGGGACAATCCGCAGCATCTCTTCAAGCAGCATGGCTTCGCGACGCGCCAGCAGGACCACCTCGGCGTTGCCATCGACCGACATATGGCGAGTTTGCGGTTGCAGCACCAGGTTGCCACAACGCATCACCGTGTCCACGCGGCTGCCGGGGCGACGCAACACGGCACGCAGGCGCGCCTCCAGCTCTTGCATATCGAACGGCTTGAGAATGTAGTCGTCGGCCCCGGCATTCAGGCCCGCCACCCGGCTGTGCAGGGCATCCCGTGCAGTCAGCACGATACAGGGCAGGTCGGCATTGGCAGTGCCCCGGCGCTTGTCCAGCAAGGCCATGCCATCCATGTCCGGCAGCCCCAGGTCGAGCAGCATCGCGTCGTAACTGCCCAGTTCCAGCCACGCCAGGGCCTCGCGGCCACTGGCTGCGGCATCCACGGCAAAGCCGGCCTGCACCAGATGATCGACCAGCAATCCGCGCAGCGCCTCGTGATCTTCCACAACCAGCACTTTCATCTACATCAGTCCGAAAAAGAAAACCGCGCACTCAAACCGCAAGTTAAAGCGAATGATTTGCAACCCGTCAGGTTCTGGTCAGGTTCGGCTGGCAACATCGCCGCCCGAAAGACGCAATTGATACAGCTTATTATTTTGATTTGCAGCTTTGCAAGAAACCCTGGAACGCTGTCTATGAACCTGTACTGTCGCGATACCGCCCGCCCTGTCCCCTTCGCCCCCTGCCACCTTGCCCTCGTCACGGCCCTGCTGGGCCTTGGTCTGAATGCCGGCCTGGCACAGGCAAACGACGTTCAAACCCCCGCCCAGGCTGACGACCCCGCCCTGGAAATCGGCTCGACCGTGGTCACCGCGGCCGGCTTCAGCCAGGACATGCGCGACGCCCCGGCCAGCGTTTCGGTGATTACCCGGGAAGAGCTGGAAACCAAGCAGTTCCGTTCGTTGGCGGACGCGGTACGCAACGCCGAGGGCGTCAGTGTCATCGGTGGCGACAAGGGCGCGATCTCGATACGCGGCATGGAGTCAAGCCATGTCCTGATCCTGATCGACGGGCGCCGGCAGAACACCAGCCAGGTCACGCTCAAGGGCGGTACCTCGGAAGGCCTGGAGATGAACTGGATTCCGCCCGTCGAAGCCATTGATCGCATCGAGGTAGTCCGCGGGCCGATGTCCACGCTGTATGGCTCCGAGGCCATGGGCGGGGTGATCAACGTCATTACCCGCAAGGTCTCGCGCCAGTGGTCGGGTGCCATCTCCGCCGACCATACCTTCCAGGACAGCTCCAACGCCGGTGACAGCACCCAGATGGATGCCTACCTGTCGGGACCGCTGGTGCAAGACCGTCTCGGCCTCCAGGTCTGGGGCTTTGACAAGCAGCGCAAGGAAGACGAGATCTACGACGGCTTCTCCAAGTCCGACCGCCAGACCGGTACCGCACGCCTGTGGCTCACCCCGGACGAGCAACAGGAATTCATGCTCGAAGCCAGCCGCACCGAGCAAGAGTTCTGGAACACCCCGGGCAAGACCCTGGCCGACACCGACACCAAGAACAACAACACCTATACCCGTGACAGCTATGTGCTGGCCCACACCGGCAACTGGGCATTCGGCACCACTGACCTGAGCCTGTACCGGGAAGAGGTGGTACGCGACAGCGATATCCAGACCGGCAATCAGACGGTCAGCCCCGAAGTCACCAACACGGTGTTCGAGAGCAAGATCAGCCTACCTCTGGAGCGCCATATGTTCGTCGCCGGTGCCCAATGGAAAAAGGACGAACTGGAAGCGGACGGTTATTACGCCAGTCCCGAAGGCAACGGCATCGGGACGTCGATGACCGAGAAATCCCTGTTTGCCGAGAATGAATGGAGCGTCACCGATACCTTCAGCCTTACCGCCGGCATTCGCATGGATGACAACGAATTCTTCGGCCGTCACTGGACGCCACGCTTTTATGGCGTGTGGCATATCGACTCGGACTGGACGCTCAAAGGGGGGGTGGCCAAAGGCTTCAAGTCGCCGAACATTACCCAGATCAACCCGAGCATCGGCCTGCCGCAACGCGGCGGTGCCTACACCTGGGGCAACCCGGACCTCAAGCCGGAGAAGAGCGAGAACCGCGAAATCGGCCTGTACTACGATGCCGGTGGCGCGTTCAGCGGCAACATCACCCTGTTCGATACCGATTACGAGAACAAGATCGCCAACACCGGCACCCGTCAGCTGGTCTACCCCGACGGCACACCGGTACCACCCGATCCGATCACCGGGCGAATCTACAGCACCTACTTCAACATCAGCGGCGCCACGGTACGCGGTGTCGAAACCGCGGCCAGCTACCGCTTCAACGAACGGCTAAGACTCAAGGGCCAGTACACCTACCTGGACTCCAATGTGGAGAGCGGTGACTCCACCATTCTCGGCTTTGGCTACCCCCTGTCCGATGGCGAACCGCTGGTGGCAACGCCCATGCACTCGGGCAGCCTGACACTGGACTGGGCCGTGCTGGACACCGTGGACAGCTTCGTCACCGCCAGCTACCACGGCGAGGAAACCAGCATTGCCTGGGGTAAAGGCGGCGCAGTCTCGGAAAGCACCCAGTCCTTCACCACGGTCGATGTCGGCACCACCTGGCGCGCCACGCCAGACCTGACCTTCAGCCTGGTGGGCTACAACCTGACCAATAAAGTGCGAGAAATCGACACCGACTCGGCCTACTCCTATGCCGAAGACGGTCGCCGTTTCTGGCTCAAGGCCAACTATCAATTCTGATCACCCTGCCTGAGACAGACCGATGAACCCTTCCGCCAAACCCTCACCCGGTCGCGCCCGCCTGCCCGTCGCCACCATCGTCCGTGTACTGCTGGCGGTGTTCGGCGGCTATGCCGTGGCGGCGCTCACGGCGGCCAGCCTCAGCGTGGCCTTGCCCCTGCCGCGCCCACAAGCGGTACTGGCCGCGACCATGCTGGCCTTCATCGCGTACTGCGCGGTGGCGATCTGGGCCTTCAGCGCCGCCACTGCCTTGCGCGCCTGGCTGATCACCGGGGCCTGTGCGGTGCTGCCGACGCTGCACCTGCTGGTGCGGGAGCTACTGGCATGAAGGCACTCGGCTTTCGCCAGGCCAACGCCTGGCTGCATACCTGGACAGGCCTGTTGCTGGGCTGGCTGCTCTACGCGGTGTTTCTGACCGGGACCTTGAGCTTCTTCCAGGAAGAAATCAGCTTCTGGATGAAGCCTGAGCAGCATGCATCCACCGCCGACAGGGGCACCGCCTTGCGGGTTGCGCAAAAGATGCAGGTGCTGGCCCCTGATGCCGCGCAGTGGAGTATCAACCTGCCCGGCGAGCGCAGCGCGGTCGCCCAGGTCCAGTGGTTCGATAAAGGCCAGCCGATCAGTAAAGGCGGTGGCCAGCGCCTGACCCTCGACGCCGGCAGCGGCGAACCGATCGCGGTGCGCGAAACCCGCGGGGCAGGCTTTCTCTATCGCTTCCACTTCGAGCTGTACGGCATGCCACGCCTCATCGCCCGCTGGATCGTCGGCGCCGCGACCATGGTGATGCTGGTGGCACTGGTCAGTGGCGTCATCACCCACAAGAAGATCTTCAAGGAATTCTTCACGTTTCGCCCGCGCAAGGGCCAACGCTCCTGGCTCGATGCCCATAACGCAACAGCAGTGCTGTCGCTGCCGTTCCACTTCATGATCACCTACAGCGGTTTGTTGCTGCTGATGTTCATGCTCATGCCCTGGGGAGTGCAGAGTGCCTATCAGGGCGATACCCAGGCATTCTTCGCCGAGAGTGGAGGCCGCGGCGCCCGCGGCTCGGCAACCGACGCCCCGCCCGCCCGGCGCCCCGCCAGCAGTGACGCGCCGCTGACCGACTTCGCCCCCCTGCTTGACCAGGCCGAACGTCGCTGGCCCACCGGCGTGGGCAGTATCAGTGTGAGCAACCCCGGGTTGTCCAGTGCGGTGATCGAATTGCGTGAACGTGGCGGTGACAGCCTGATCGACCGCGGCGCCAGCGAACGCCTGCGCTTCAACGGTGCGACCGGGGCGCTGCTACCCTCCCCGCCCGGCCCGGCGATCAGCACCACCAATGCCATCTACAACGTGTTTTCCAGCCTGCACCTGATTCGCTTTGCCGGCGCGCCCTTGCGCTGGGCGTTCTTTATCAGCGGCTTGCTGGGCACGGCGATGATCGCCACGGGGCTGGTGCTTTGGGTCGTCAAGCGCCTGCCGGAGCGGCAGAAATCCGGGTGCACGCCGTTTGGCCATCGGCTGGTAGAGGTGCTCAACGTGGGGTGCGTGGCCGGCTTGCCTGTGGCCACCGGCGCGTACTTCTGGGCCAATCGACTGTTGCCGGTGGGCATGGCGCATCGCGCGGACTGGGAAATCCGCAGTTTCTTCATTGCCTGGCTGATTTGCCTGATGCATCCACTGTGGCGTTCGCATAAACGGGCCTGGATCGAACAACTGAGCCTGGGTGCGGTGCTGTTCGCTGCGCTACCGCTGTTCAGCTTCACCCTGGAGCACAGTCATCTGCTCGCCAGTCTCGCCCGTGGACAGTGGCTGCTGGCCGGCATGGAGCTCAGTTTGCTGGCCGGTGCAGTGCTGATGGCCTTTGCCGCGTGGAAGCTCAACCGGCACCAGCCACTGCAACGGGTGCAGCGCCAGCCCCGCGCTGCCGTCGCGGCACAGGAGCCTACGACATGATCGCACTCTGCCTGGCCCTGTGTTTCAGCAGCCTGAGCGCGCTGTGCCTGGGCACCGAACGCCATTATCAGCAGGTATTCGAGGCCAAGATCACACCGGCTCGCCATTGGCTGCTCAGGCTGTCGGGCTGGCTGTTGTTGGCGAGCGCTATCGCGCCCGTGGCAATGGAGCTGGGGCCGTCGGTTGGCCTGGCCCTCTGGATTACCCTCCTGGGCCTGGCCGCCTGCGCCGTGGTGCTGCTGCTGAGCTACACGCCACGGCTGATTGTTCCACTGGCGCTGGGTACCCCCCCCATGATGCTGCTACTGATGTGGCTGTGAGGGCGAGCGCCCGGCCCGGGCGCTAGCCAGCCAACACCTGCGCATACCGCTCCCGATCGACATTGGCCCCGCTGAGGATCACCGCCACCTTGCGTCCCCGCTGGCGCTCACGCTCCTTGATCAGAGCGGCCAGACCGGCCGCACCGGCGCCTTCGGCGGTGTTGTGGGTGTCTTCGTGATAGATGCGCATGGCCTGGGCGATGTCTTCATCGCTGACCCGGACGATGCGGGCCGCATGCTCCCGGACGATCTCGAACGCTTCCGGCACCGGGATGCGACAGGCCATGCCGTCAGCGAAGGTGTTGGCCGTGGCGGTGGTGATGATGCGGCCCTGCTCGAAGCTCTGGGCAAAGGCATCCGCCTCGGTCGAGACCACGCCAACAATTTCGGTGCGCAGGCCAAGCAGGTTGCGGGCCTGGATCAGTCCGCAGATGCCTGAGCCCATGCCGATGGGCACGTACACGCAATCCAGGTCCTGCACGGCGTCGAACAGTTCCAGCGCATAGGTGGCCACCCCGCGTACCAATTGCGGGTGGAAGGACGGCACCATTTCATAGCCGAGCTGCTGCGCCTGGCGCGCCGCTTCTTCGCGGGACTGGTCAAAGTCCGCGCCATGCTCGATCAACTCCGCGCCCTGGGCCCGCATGGCCGCGTTCTTTTCCCGCGAGTTGCCCTGGGGCACGACGATGATGATGGGCAAGCCTGCCTTGCGTGCCGCCAGGGCCATGCTCTGGCCGTGATTGCCCCGGGTGGCGGTGACCAGGCCGCGAACGCCCGGCTTCTGCGCCAGCAGCCACTGCACATAGAGCAGGCCGCCGCGCACCTTGAACGCGCCGGTCGGCGCATGGTTCTCGTGCTTGACCCACACCTCGCACCCCAGCCGCTCGGCCAGGCGCGGCCAGGCGTATTGAGGGGTAGCGGGCACACTGGCATGAACCAGGCGGGCAGCGTCACGCAGGGCGGGCAGGTCGAACATGGAGCACCTCGGCAGCAGTGGGTTTGACCTGATCCTAGCCCCGGCGCATTGTATGGGCCAAACCATATATTGCATGGCCAACAATAAATGTGGACCCCTACCCTGCCCGACAATGACCAGCCCCGATACCTGGCACTGGTGGATGCCATCGCCGCCGCCATCGAGGCGGGCGAGCTGAAAATCGGCGAACGCCTGCCGCCGCAACGGCGCCTGGCCTGGAACCTGGGACTCAACCCCAGCACCACCCAGCAGGCCTACCGGGAAGCCGCGGCCCGGCACCTGGTCAGTGGCGAGGTCGGGCGCGGCACCTATGTGCTGGCCGGCAGCAAGGAAGCCACGCTGTTTCACCTCAAGCATCGCCACCTGCAACCCAGCCTGATCGACTTGTCGACCAACGTCCCGGTAACCGACCCCGACAACCAGGACATCGAGCGCACCTTGCAAGCCTTGCTGCGCGACGGCGAAGTCCACAGCCTGGACCACTACCTGAGCGCCGAAGCGCTGCTGCTGGCCCGGGTACAAGGCGCCGCCTGGCTGGCCAATCGCGGCCTGCAATTGAACGCCGGCCAGTTGCTGTTGTGCGGGGGTGCCCAGCAAGGCGTGTTCAGCCTGCTGCTGTCGCTGTGCCAGGCCGGCGAGCCGGTGCTGGTCGAGGCCCTGACGGCACCGGGCATCAAGGCCGCGTGCCGCCAGCTGCGCCTGCCCATCCATGGCGTGGCCCAGGACCACCAAGGCATTCTCCCGGATGACCTGGACCGCGTCGCGCGTGCCACCGGCGCGCGGGTGCTGGTGCTCACGCCCAGCCTGCAGAACCCCACCGGCGCCTGCATGAGCGATGAACGCCAGCAGGCCGTGGCCCAGGTGGTACGCCGCCATGAATTGCTGTTGATCGAGGATGACGTCTATGGCGCGCTGACCGACCAGCCACCGCTGTGGTCGCGGCTCGGCCCGCAGGGAGTACTGGTCACCAGCCTGTCCAAGACGGTGGGTGCCGGCCTGCGCCTGGGCTGGATCGTCGCCGAGCCGCAACTGCTGGCCAAGGTTGATCCCCATGCCCAGGCAACCCACTGGCAGGTTTCCCCGCTGAACCTGCAGATCGCCTGTCGCTGGATCGCCGATGGCACCGCGGCACGGCGATTGGCCTGGGCCCGCGAGGAGGTGAAACAGCGCTGGTACCTGGCGCGCAAAATCCTGGGCAGTGAGCGGCTCTACAGCCAGCACCCTTCGCCGCACATCTGGGTGAGCTGCCCGCAACCTGCGCACGTGGTCGTGCAACGCTGCCGGGCCTGCGCCGTGGAAGTGGTACCCAGCGAGGTGTTTGCGGTAAAACGCAGCGACCTGCCGGCCATCCGCATCAGCCTGTCGGCGGCCAGCAGCCGTGCTGAACTCAAACAGGCACTCGAACGGGTAGCGCAGGCCATGGAGATCCAATGAACACCTTCTATCGTCAGGCCGAGGATTTTCTCGCCGCCCTTGATCCGCGCTGGGCCGCACACGTTGAAGCGATCGGCCCTTGCCTGCATCAACCGCTGCCCCATCGCGACCCCTACCAGGCACTGGTGCGGGCCATCGCCTATCAGCAACTGCATGTCAAAGCGGGCGACGCGATTCTGGGCAGGTTGATTGCGTTGTACCCAGGGTGCGATTTCCCAAGCCCCGAACAGGTCTTGGCCACCACCCCGGAACAACTGCGTGCCTGCGGCTTTTCCGCCAGCAAAGTGGCGACCATTCAGGGCATCGCCCTGGCCCGCATCGACGGCGTGGTACCCGATCACCAACAGGCGATGGCCCTGGAGGACGAGCAACTGATCGAACGCCTTGTCAGCTTGCGTGGCGTCGGTCGCTGGACCGTGGAGATGCTGTTGATCTACACCCTGGAACGCATGGACATCCTGCCGGCCGATGACTTTGGCGTGCGCGAGGGCTACCGTCGCCTGCAGGGGCTCGAGGTTCAGCCCACCCGTCGGCAGATGATCGAGCTCGGCCTGGCCTGGCAACCCTATCGCACCCTCGCCGCCTGGTATTTGTGGCGCGTGCCGAACACGCGAGTTTGAACGCAAGACCCGGAGTTTTTCCGCAACCGGTCCGCTCTAACCTGAACGTATCGACCCTCACCAAGAGACTATCGGCATGAGCCAGGGCAAACCCCGTATCAGCGAATCCGATCCACGCTGGCAAGCCATCGTGGCGCGCGACCCGGCAGCCGACCGGGACTTTGTCTACGCGGTGCGCACCACCGGGGTGTACTGCCGCCCCAGCAGCGCCTCGCGGCTGCCGCGGATCGAGAACGTCGAGTTTTTCGACACCCCTGCGCAAGCGGAAGCGGCCGGTTACCGGCCGAGCAAACGCCGGGCCGCAGACCAGACCCATGTCGCCGACTTGCACCGCGCTCAGGTCACCCGCGCCTGCCAACTGATCGAAAATGCCGAGTCTGCCCCGAGCTTGAACCAGTTGGCCGCGCAACTGGACATGAGTCCGTTTCATTTTCACCGGGTGTTCAAGGCCGTCACCGGGGTCACGCCCAAGGCCTACGCCTCGGCCCACCGGGCGCGCAAAGTGCGCAAGCAGTTGCAGCAGTCCTCGACGATCACCGACGCCCTGTACGAGGCCGGTTTCAACTCCAACAGCCGCTTCTACGAGTCCAGCAATGCACGCCTGGGCATGACGCCGGGGGCCTACCGCGATGGCGGCGCCAACACCGATATCCGCTTTGCGATTGGTCAGTGTTCGTTGGGGGCGATATTGGTGGCGCAAAGTGCACGAGGGATCTGCGCGATTCTGCTCGGTGATGACCCTCAAGCATTGCTGCAAGAACTTCAGGACAAATTCCCCAAGGCCAATCTGCTGGGCGCAGACGCAACGTTTGAAACCCTGGTGGCCAGGGTGGTGGGGCTGGTCGAAACACCGGGCATTGGCCTGGACTTGCCGCTGGACTTGCGCGGCACGGCCTTTCAGGAGCGGGTGTGGCAGGCGTTGCGCACGATTCCGGCAGGCACCACCGCCAGCTACGCCGAGATCGCCCAGCGCATCGGCGCCCCCAAGGCGGTGCGCGCCGTGGCCCAGGCCTGTGCAGCCAACAGTCTGGCCGTTGCCATTCCCTGCCACCGGGTGGTGCGCAGTGACGGCAACTTGTCGGGCTATCGCTGGGGGGTGGAACGCAAGCGCCAGTTGCTGGAACGTGAGGCCCCGTAGACAACAGGGTCAGGCATCGACATTGCCGACGGCTTTGACAATAAAGCGGTTACTGCTGCAGCAACTATCAATCAACCGTTACTGCAACCACTGCCCATGGCGCGGTATTCAATGGTGTGGCGCTGGCCCTGATGATCTTCATAGGTCATGGTAGCCGGCACAACTTCACATACATTGGGAATGGTCGACAAGTTGATAACTTTGGCGATATCCAGATCCTGAGTGTAGTCATACTGTTCGACGGCAGGTTGTACCGCCGCGGTGTTGATTTCATCGGCCATGGCGAACGAAGACACACCCACGAGGGCAAGTACCAGTAAACTTTTCATAATATGAGCCTGCAAAGCAATCAAACTAATCGATTGACTTCATTGGCCAACAGGGGCGCGGAGAAGTTGTTATATCAAATACACAAGACATAACACGAAGTACCGATCCCACTGTTTATGTTCTGTGTGGGACAGGGCTAGTTTACAACTTGGGATGATGGCTTTAAGCCCTGCGCCAGACAATCACTGTTACCGTAACCGTAACAATGGCAACGACCTGCGCCCCTCGACAACCGGCCTGCATCGGTGTAAAAGCGCGGACCAGAGCCCCCGCAGGAGATTTTCGGTGCCCTCGCTACGCTACTGCCCGCTGACCGGGCCCGAGCGGCCACTGCTCAATAAATTCTACAAAAGCCAGCATTCGCCGATGCGCGCAGCCACGGACGGGCAACTCTGGGTCGCCCGCGCCGATGAAATTGTCGCCGCCTTGTGCCTGAGCCCTGTACCCGGTGGCCACTGGCTGACCGGCTTATGGGTTGCCAGCCCCTGGCGCGGACAGCAGATCGCCCGTCACCTGCTGGAGGCGGCGCTGCACGCTGTTCAAGGAACGGTGTGGCTGTTCTGCCATCCGGATCTGCTGCACTTCTACAACCGCCTGGGTTTCGACGCCTGCTCGCACTTGCCGCCAGCGCTGGGCGAACGCCTGGCCCGCTACCAGCGCAGCAAGCCGTTGCTGGCGATGGCCCGCATTCAGTCGTCGCTGGCCGGGTCCAGCCCGGGAAACAGCACTTCGGTATAGCCGAACTTGTTGAAGTCATGGATGCGCGACGGGTACAGCCGGCCAATCAAATGGTCGCACTCATGCTGCACCACCCGTGCATGAAAGCCTTCGGCCAGGCGGTCGATCACCTGGCCCTGAGGGTCGATGCCTTCATAGCGGATGCGTCGGTAACGCGGCACCACACCGCGCAGGCCCGGCACTGACAGACAGCCTTCCCAGCCGTCTTCCACTTCAGTGCCCAGCGGCGTAATGACCGGGTTGAGCAGGATCGTCTGCGGTACAGGCTCGGCATCCGGATAACGCTCGCTGCGCTCGAAACCGAAGATCACCAGTTGCAGGTCGACCCCGATCTGCGGTGCGGCCAGGCCAACGCCGCCCACATGACGCATGGTCTCGAACATGTCCGCAATCAACTGGTCCAGTTCGGCGCTGCCGATCAGTTGTTGCGGCACCGGCGGGGCAATGCGCAACAAGCGCTCATCGCCCATTTTCAGAATGTCACGAATCATGGGAACTTCGACTCAAGGGTTCGCCCTCGGGCGTGGCCGGGTGGTCGAGCGAGTGATCGCGCCCCAACCCGGAAACATGCTTTTTATCATGTTCATGGGCGTCCTCGCCGGCCTCTTTCTCACCCGGGTTCTTGCCTTCGGCCGACATATGTTCGATCACCGCATTCATTTCCGCCCCCAGCAACAACACCGCGGCAGAAATATAGAAGTACAGCAGCAACACGATAATTGCACCGATGCTGCCATACATCGCGTTGTAGTCGGCGAAGGTCTTGACGTAATAACCAAAGCCCAGCGATGCCATGATCCACACCACCACGGCCAGTACCGAGCCTGGGGTGATAAAACGAAACTCCTGCTTCACATCCGGCATCACGTAATAGATCAGGGCCACGGCGACCATCATCAGGATGATGATGGCCGGCCAACGCAACACCGTCCACAAGGTGACAATGAACTCCTGCATACCGATCTGCGAAGCGATCCACTCCATCACCTGCGGGCCCAGCACCATCAGCGCCGCCGCTGCCAGCAACATGCCGGCGATGCCCACCGTATAGATGATCGACAAGGGAATGCGCTTCCACACCGGGCGCCCTTCGACCACATCGTAGGCCGCGTTCATGGCGCTCATCATCAGCCGCACACCGGCCGAGGCTGTCCACAGGGCGATTACGATACCTACTGACAACAAGCCGCCCTTGGACTGCTGCAACTGATCAATCACAGGGTTCACCTGCTCCAGCGCCTGGGGCGGCAATACCAGCTCCGATTGCAGGCGCAGCCAGGAGAAGAAGTCAGGCAAGTGCAAAAAGCCGATCAGGGCAATCAGGAACAGCAGGAAGGGAAACAGCGAAAACAGCATCTGGTAGGCCAGTGCCGACGCATAGGTGGACATCTCGTCATCGAGAAATTCCTTGACGGTGCGCACCAGCACGCGGTGCAAGGGCAAGCCGCGCAGGTCGGGGAAAATCATAGCGTCTCCTTTCGCCGTTCGAGGGTCATGGAAAAGGCTCCTCATCAAAGTCTGCAGTAAAGTCTAAACGACGATCGCCCCCAGGTTGCGATTGATTGCTGCAGATAGCACAACGGCCACCCCGGGTGGCCGTTGTGTCACGTCAGCGGCATCGCTCAAGGCTTCTTCACCGCGTCCTTGACCTTGCCGACCACTTGCTGGGCTTCGCCCTTGCGTTCCTGCAACTCGCCTTCGGCGCGCAGGCGCTCATTGTCGGTGGCTTTGCCAATACCTTGTTTGACATTACCGACCGCTTCGTTGGCCAGGCCTTTGACTTTATCTTTGGTGCCACTCATGGGAGTTCTCCTGAAGGAAAAAACGGGCTGTCAGAATCGACAGTCAGTGGACCTGTGGCCTTGCTCGGGAGTTTCAATTATTTGCCCGGTGGCCAAACAGCGGGCGAATACCGCCCCGATTCGCCTCGCCACCCCGTTGAATCGCAAGCGCTTCTTTTAGAATCGGCAACAGCGCGGCGGGCCCTGTGCGCCGCTGCGATAAAAACAACAGCCGATTGCGGAAGTCTTTACGATGCGTGTCATGCCTTTGTTCGCAGCCCTGCTGCTGCCCCTGCCTGCCCTGCCCTTGACCGCCGCTGCCGCCGCACCGGCAACGGCGTTGACCACGCTGGTGGTGGATCGCTACGCCGATGACCTGCAACCTGGCAGCCTGCGCTGGGCGATCGAACGCAACAACCAGAACCCCGGCCAGTTCCGGATCGAGATCCGCCCGGTGGGCAAGGCGCCTTATGTGATCAAGCCGGCATCACCGCTGCCGCCGATCCAGGGGCCGGTGAGCATCGAGGGCAGCGCATGGGCGCGCACGGGCCAGTTCATCGCCATCGACGGCTCGGCCTACATCATCGGTGACGGCACCCAGGCCTGCCCGGGTGCGGTGGCCGGCCAGTTCGGCACCAACGTACGCACGACCACCGGCCCCGGCCTGGTCCTGCGCGATACCAAGGGCGTGAGCATCTCGGGTCTTGAGGTACGCAATTTCTGCATCGGCATCCTGATCAACCGCGCCAGCAACAACGTCATCCAGGACAACCGCATCATCGCCAACAAGGGCGGTGCCGGCATCATGCTCACCGGCGACGATGGCCAGGGCAATCCAACCGCCACTACCACCAATAACAACAAGGTGCTGCGCAATCAGTTGATCGACAACGGCGACGGCCTGGAGCTGACCCGTGGCGCGGCCTTCAACCTGGTGGCCGACAACCTGTTCCGTTCCACCGCCGCCAACCCGGAGCCGTCCCAGGGCATCGAGATCCTCTGGGGCAACGACAACAGCGTGGTGCGCAACCGCTTCGAGAACTACTCCGACGGCTTGCAGATCAACTGGGGCCAGCGCAATTACCTGGGTGCCAACACCTTCACGGGCAACTCCATTGGCGTCAGCGTCAGCGGCGCGGGCAACATCCTCGACGGCAACCAGATCCACGGCAACCGCATCGGCATCGCCCTGCGTCCGGAGCCTACCTCCACCAGCAACCGCCTCAGTGCCAACCAGATCTGGAACAACAGCCAGGACATCCGCCGCTGCCAGGCCGGTGGTTCCTGCCTTGCCGAGCAGCAAACCGGCGCCATCGTCTTCGGTGTTCCGGCCATCGAACATGCCATTTATGAAGGCTCGCGCGGTATCGGCGTCGATCAGTCAGGCACCAACCGGGCTGTGATCTGCAGCGACAACGCCCCGGCCAAAGACTGCCAGCCCATGCCCAACCACAATCAGCCGGCACCGCAGCTGACCGCCCTCAACGGCAATCGCCTCAGCGGCACCGTGCACGGCGAGCCGGACAGCCTGCTGCGGCTGGAAGTCTTCGCCAACCGCCAGGCCCAAGGCAGCGAAGCCGAACATTACCTGGGCGAGACCATGGTGCCGACCGACGCCAAGGGCCAGGGGCAGTTCGACTATGTACTGGAACAGGGCACGGCCTTCGGATCCTTCACCGCCACCGTCACCCGCGCCGATGGCGCCACCTCGCCCTTGAGCCAGCCGCTTTCGGCACCCGTGGGCCACGCCAGCCGCTGAAGCTGAGCGGGCGCCGCTTGCCCACCTGGCAAGCGGCGCATCTGGCTGCTTTATGTTTCATGCCAATCCCAGCACAATGAGCGACCTTTCAAGCGTCACCCGTAGGAACCTGCATGAAACTCGACAAACCCACCGCCATTGCCCGTCGCAACCAGGAACTGGAAAGACCGGTACTTTCCAGCGACAACACCCTGTTTGCCGTGCTCGACACCAAGCGCAGCCTGTGGTGGTTCGATGTGCCGGTGAAGCTGGTGCTGAAAAAAGACGCGGCTGACTGGGTCAACCTGCTGCTGCACACGCCTGAGACCGACGAGCTGCAGCACCTGAAGGTGCCGGTGAATTTCTTGAAGGCCCATCTGGAGAAGATGGAAGTGCGCCACCCCGGCAAGCGGCGCTCCACCATCAGCCTGGCGCTGAGCGCAGACCGCGACTCGTTGCTCCAGGACTTGCGTCCGGGCGGCGAAAACCTGAACTTCGCAGGCTTTCGCCAGGCCTGATCAGGCCAGTTCGATGCGGTCGGCGTGGATGACGATGCGGCCATCCTTGTACAAGGCGCCGATCGCCTTCTTGAAGTTGCCCTTGCTGACCCCGAACAAATCGCTGATCACCTGCGGATCGCTCTTGTCGCTGACCGGCAGCATGCCGTTGGCGTCCTTGAGCTTGGCCAGGATCTTGTCGTGCAGGCTGTTGGCCAGGTCCTGGCCAATGGGCTGCAGGCTCAGGGCAATCTTGCCGTCGCTGCGCATCTCCTTGATGTAGCCCTTCTCCTGCTTGCCCGAACGCAGGAACTTGAACACCTCATTCTTGTGAATCAGGCCCCAGTGCTTGTTGTTGATGATCGCCTTGAAGCCCATCGGGGTTTCTTCGACCACCAGCAAATCAACCTCCTGGCCCACCGTGTAGGTGGCCGGCAGCTTGTCCAGGTAGCGGTCCAGGCGCGCGGTGGCTGTGATCCGGCGGGTGCGCTTGTCCAGGTAGGCATGCACCACGCAGTACTCGCCCTGGCGCATCTGGCGCTTTTCTTCGGAGTACGGCATCAGCAGGTCCTTGGGCAGGCCCCAGTCCAGGAAGATGCCGATGCTGTTGATTTCCTTGACCTTGAGGCTGGCGAACTCACCGACCTGCAGCTTGGTCTTCTCGGTGGTCGCGATCAGCTTGTCTTCGCTGTCCAGGTACACGAAGACGTTCAGCCAGTCTTCGACCTCGGTGGGCGTGTCCTTGGGGATGTAGCGGTTGGGCAGAAGGATTTCGCCATCCGCGCCGCCGTCCAGGTACAGGCCGAAGTCCGTGTGTTTCACGATTTGCAAACTGTTGTAACGCCCAACTAAAGCCATTTCCGGAAATCCTCGTTGCGAGCCCGGCATTCTACACCCGAACCGGCCACACCGCCCGGTCGCCGTTGGCTGCCCATCGGTAAAAAGGAACCGGGGTGCCGTGTGCTGTTCTATAAATTCAAGCACGCCCTTGCAAGGATTCGCTCATGTACGCCTGCCTGTCCAAGTACCTGCGCACTCTCCTGCTACTGGCCCTGTCGGCCGTTCTGGTGCTGGCCTGCAGCCGTATCGACCTGGCCTATCGTAACCTCGACGTGCTGGTGCCCTGGTCGCTCAACGACTACCTGAACATGAATCGCCAGCAAAAAACCTGGCTCAACCAGCGCCTCAAGCAGCACCTGGCGTGGCATTGCCGCACGCAATTGCCGGGCTACCTGACCTGGATCGACGAAGTCCGACAGATGGTCGCCGACAACCAGGTGACTGAACAGCAATTGCAACTGCGCACCCAGGAAGCGAAACAGGCCATCGCCAAGGTCGCCGACCAGATCACCCCCTCGGCGGCCCAACTGCTGCGGGCGATGGACGACGAGCAAGTCCACGAGATACGCGAGGCCTTTGCCGAGGACATCAACGAACGCCAGGCCAAGTATGTGAAAACGCCGCTGGCCCGGCAGATCCAGCAACGCGCCGAACGCATGGAAAAACGCCTGACGCCGTGGCTGGGTGAGCTCAGCGCACAGCAACGGTTGCGGATCATGACCTGGTCACAGGGCCTGGGCGAACAGAACCGCCAGTGGATCGCCAACCGCGCCAACTGGCAGGCACATTTCAGCGCGGCGATGGATCAGCGCCACAGCGACAGCTTCGAGCCGCAACTGGTGCGCCTGCTCAAGAACCGCGAAAGCCTCTGGACGCCGGAATACCGCCTGGCCTACCAGCGTACCGAAACAGAGGCCCGGCGCCTGCTGGTGGACCTGATGGCCCAGAGCAGCGAGCAGCAGCGTACGCACCTGGAGCAGAAGCTAGGCCAGGTGCGCAAGGATTTCAGCGAATTGAAGTGCATCCAGTAGGAGCGGGCTTGCCCCGCGATAGCGATCCAACAGTCACATCGCATCGCGGGGCAAGCCCGCTCCTACCTGGCTTTGCGCCGATAGGGGAACACGTCGATGACCTTGCCGCCACGAATCGCCTCCTGCAGGCTCTTCCAGTAGTCGGCATCGTACAGTTCGCCATGCAATTGGCTGAACAGGCGGCGCTGGCCGCTGTCGGCAAACAGGAAAGGGGGAAATTCTTCGGGAAACACGTCGTGCGGCCCGATCGAATACCAGGGCTCACCGGACATTTCATCCTCCGGGTAGCGTGGCGGCGGGATGTAGCGGAAGTTGACCTCACCGAGGAAGCAGATTTCGTCGTAGTCGTAGAACACCACCCGGCCGTGACGGGTAACGCCGAAGTTCTTCAGCAGCATGTCACCGGGAAAGATGTTCGCCGCCGCCAGCTGCTTGATGGCCAGGCCGTAGTCTTCCAGAGCCTCGCGCACCTGCGCATCGTTGGCGTTCTCAAGGTAGAGGTTCAACGGCGTCATGCGCCGCTCGGTCCAGCAGTGGCGCACCAGCACCGTGTCGCCATGCACCTCCACCGTCGAGGGCGCCACCTCCAGCAATTCGGCCAGGCACTCGGGCTCGAACTTGCTCAAGGGAAAACGAAAGTCGGAGAACTCCTGGGTATCGGCCATGCGCCCGACCCGGTCGACGCTTTTCACCAAGCGGTATTTTTCGATCACCGTGGCCCGGTCGACGGTCTTGGACGGCGAGAATCGGTCCTTGATGATCTTGAACACGGTATTGAAGCCCGGCAGCGTAAACACGCTCATCACCATGCCACGCACCCCGGGGGCCATGATGAAGCGATCGTCAGTACCGGCCAGGTGGTTGATCAGCGCCCGGTAGAACTCCGACTTGCCATGCTTGTAGAAACCGATCGAGGTGTACAACTCGGCAACGTGCTTGCCCGGCAAGATGCGCTTGAGAAAGCCGACGAACTCGGCAGGTACCGGCACATCGACCATGAAATAGGAGCGCGTGAACGAGAAGATGATCGACACATCGGCTTCGTCGGTGATCAAGGCATCGATCTCGATACCATGGCCTTCGCGGTGCAGCAGCGGGATCACCAGCGGCCACTGCTCGTCCTGGGTGTACAGGCGCCCCACCAGGTAGGCCCCCTTGTTGCGATACAGCACCGGCGAAAACAGCTCCACCGCCAGGGCCGGGTCCTTGCAGACCCAGTCCGGCAGGTTCTCGCGCAGCTGCGCTTCAAGGCGGGCCAGGTCACCTTGAAGGTCGCCGTAGGGGGCATCGAAACCGTAGTCGGCGAAGATCTGCACCAACACACTGCCCAGGCTACCCTGGGGCTTGTAGGTGCGGGTCTGCGCCGCGCGCTCGTGACTGCGCAGCGACGGCCGGGTGGTGTGAATGAACATGCAGCCGTCGCTGATCAGGTCATGACTGAACAGGCTGCAGAAGATCGAGTTGTACCAGGTCTCCGAGAGTTCATCGTCCAGTCGAGGGTCGATCAGGCTGATGTAGGCGCTCTTGACCAGCGGCCAGAGCGATACGTCCAGCAGCACGTCGGCCTCGAACGCCTGGCGCAGCCAGCCACTGACCTCGTTGACTTTTTCTTCATAGAGGTTGATCCGTGCGGCCGAAGCACTCTGGATCTGCTGCCACTGGGCCTGCTCGAAGCGGGCGCGGGCGCCGATGGTGATCTGGCGAAAGTGCTCACGGTAATCGTCGAAGCCATTGAGGATCATCCGGGCGATATCGGCGGCCGGCCATTGCTGGGGCATACATCAGACCTCTGCGGGAATGTCAGAGCCTGAGCTTAGCCAGTCGCCGATGCCAGGGAAAGCCTGTTGGCCCGGCTGTATCGGCCAAATGCTCCGCCCGTGCAATTCAAGCGCAAGAAAGGGAGAGAGGCTGCCAAAGGTTCTGGCGTAAACTCGCGCCCCTGCCCAAAAGGACCCGGATAGCCCATGACCCCCATCGCCATCACCCGACTGTTGATTCTTGCCGCTGTCTGGGGCGCAAGTTTCCTGTTCATGCGCATCATCGCGCCCGTGCTGGGCACACTGCCTACCGCCTTCTTTCGCGTGTCCATCGCCTGCGCCGGGCTGATGGTGATCCTCGCCCTGCTGCGCGTGCGCTGGGACTTCAACGGCAAGCTCAAGGCCTGCCTGGTGCTGGGCATGATCAACTCGGGGATTCCGGCCACGCTTTACTCCGTCGCGGCGCAAGTGCTGCCAGCCGGTTACTCGGCCATCTTCAATGCCACGACGCCGTTGATGGGCGTGTTGATCGGCGCACTGTTCTTTCGCGAACCCATGACCCTGGCCAAGCTCTGCGGCATCTTCCTGGGGCTGTTCGGTGTCGGCATTCTCAGTGGCGCGGGGCCGGTGGCGTTTGACCAGAACCTGCTGCAGGGCGCGATCTCGTGCCTGGCGGCGACGACCTGCTATGGCTTTGCCGGTTTTCTGGCCCGGCGCTGGCTTGACCAGGCGGGCGGCCTGGACAGTCGCCTGTCGGCGTTGGGCAGCATGCTGGGCGCGACCTTGCTGCTGTTGCCGTTGTTTGGCTACAGCGTGCTGACCGCCCCGCCTGCAAGCTGGGGTGGCTGGGATGTCTGGCTGTCGCTGCTGGGACTGGGGCTGGTGTGCACGGCATTTGCGTACATCCTGTACTTCCGCCTGCTCAGCGAAATCGGCCCGGTGAAAGCCACCACCGTGACCTTCATGATTCCGGCCTTCGGTGTGCTGTGGGGCGCGTGGTTGCTGGATGAGCCGCTGTCGATGGCGCACCTGTGGGGTGGGTTGTTGATTGCCGTGGCGCTGTGGCTGGTGCTCAAGCCCGCCACCAAATGATGATCGCGGGGCAAGCCCGCTCCTAGCTGTAGGAGCGGACTTGCCCCGCGATTGCACTCAATCAGCCTGCAATTGCCCCGCACCTGCCGCCGGCTTGCGAAACACGAACAACAAGCCGATCACGATCAGCCCCATCCCCAGCAAGCTCAGCGCCGCCAGGCGGTTGCCGAAGATCAGGTAATCCATCACCGCCGTCACCGCCGGCACCAGGTAGAACAGGCTGGTGACATTGACCAGGTTGCCCCGGGCGATCAGCCGGTACAGCAACAAGGTCGCCAGCAGCGACACCACCAGCCCCATCCACAGCAAGGCGCCGATGAAGCTGCCCGTCATGTCTAGCTTCAGCGGCTGGAAGGGTGCAAACAGCGCACACATCAGCAGCCCGGCCATGTACTGCAACGGCAGGGTGCCCATCGGGTTGTCGGTGATGCGCTTTTGCATGATCGAGCCAAACGTCATGCTCGCCAGCGCCAGCAGGGCGAACAGCATGCCGGCCAGGGAGATGCCGCCCAGGCCGATGCCCTGGTAGACCACCATGATCAACCCGCTCAAGCCGAGCCCCAGGCCGAACAGTCGGCTCCAGGAACGCTGGCGTTCCATCAGCACCACGGTGAGGATCGGTTGCACGCCCATGACCGTGGCCATGATGCCGGGGGTCACCTGGGTGTTCAGCGCCAGCAGGTAGAAGATCTGGTAGGCACCCAGCAGCACGGCACCGGTAGCCAGTGCCTGCAACACCCCTGCCCGTCCGCGCGGCCAGCGCAGTTTGAGCAGCGGCGCAAGCAGCAACAGGCCACACAGGGCCAGGGCCGAACGCAGCAGCAAAAAGGCAAAGGGACTGGCATGGGCGAGGCCCAGCTTGGAAACGATCGCCCCGCTACTCCAGAGCAGGACGAACAGGCTGGTAGTGGCCGCCGAGGCCACGGATTCTTTCGAGAGCGCAAACATGAATGCCACCTGTAATTCGGGCAGAAAAGCCGAACGGTGCTGCCCGCTGCGGGCAGTCAACCGTGTTCAGTAGGGTGCAGGTGTGATGGGACGCAGCGATTGGCCGCTTAGCCCAGCACTACCACGCCTGGCGGTGCGACAACGCACACGACCACGCTACTGACAGGTGGTGGGTAGTGACTGATCATGGCCGGCTGCTGGCTCCCACGCACGACTACAACCGCGTCGGGCGCGGTGGCGAATACGGTGGTGAGAGGGGAAGCTGGCATGAGCAGGTCTTCGGTGAGGTGAACTGTGTCTGAATATAACGGCGACTTCATCGCGGGGCAAGCCCGCTCCTACTGTAGGAGCGGGGCTTGCCCCGCGATGCCATCAGAACGGTAGGAGCGGGCTTGCCCCGCGATGTCATCAGAACAACCAGTGATACAGCAGATAGGCAACCACCACCGCCAGCACCGGGCGCAACACCCGGTAGGCCTTGGGATTGGCACGCTTGAACTGCTTGACCCGGTTGCTGATGACGTTGCTGAAGCGCTTGCTCCAGGCATAGGCCTGGTTGATCCCGCCCACGCGCTCATCGTCGGTGTTCTGCGGCGCCGTGGCGCGGCCCAGGAAGGCACTGACGTTGCGGTTGATGCGGGTCATCAGCGAGCTGCTGAGCGGGCGCTCAACGTCACAGAACAGGATTACCCGGGTGGTGTCGGTTTCGTTCTTCACCCAGTGCACGTAGGTTTCATCGAACATCACGTCTTCACCGTCGCGCCAGGCATAGGGCTGGCCATCGACGTAGATCCTGCAGTTATCGGAGTTGGGCGTCGCCAGGCCCAGGTGATAGCGCAGGGAACCGGCGAACGGGTCGCGGTGCGGATTGAGGTGGCTGCCACCCGGCAGCAGGGCGAACATCGCGCCCTTGACGTTGGGGATGCTGTTGACCAGCTCGACCGTTCTGGGGCACAGCGTTTCGGCCGAAGGTAGCGCCTTGTCGTACCACTTGAGGTAAAAGCGCTTCCAGCCCTTCTTGAAGAACGAGCCGAAGCCTGCATCGTTGTCTTTTTCGGCAGCGCGGATGTAACCCTCGTCGAACAGGTGCATGGCCTCTTCGCGGATCACTTGCCAGTTGTCCTTGAGCACGTCGAGCTCGGGAAAGCGGTTGCGGTCCAGGTAAGGTTTGGACGGCACACCGGAGAACAGGTACATCAAGGCGTTGTACGGGGCGAACAGTGCCGAGTGGTTGACGAACTGGCGCAACATCGGCAAACGCGCCTTGCCGCGCAGGTGAACATACAGCGTACTGCCGAAAAACAGCAGCAATACACCTGCCTTGGCGACAAAGGAAACAGTCATGCAACACTCCTTGGAATTTCGATCTGGCCATCACTGCCGGATTAATCGGCCATCATAAACCGATCAAGCCCCGGTAAAAATAACCGGGGCCGTCATTCAGTGTTAAGGATTGTGCAACAAACCGCAGGACCCACCTATTGCCCAGGATCAGCGCCAGGGCCTTTTACTGCTGGTTCTCCTGGTCGGTGAACAGGTCGCTGAAGAGCATGCTCGACAGGTAACGCTCGCCCGAGTCGGGCAGGATCACCACGAGGGTCTTGCCCTGCATCTCGGGTTTTTCCGCCAGGCGCACGGCCGCTGCCATCGCCGCACCACTGGAGATACCGCAGAGAATCCCCTCCTCCTGCATCAGGCGCAGGGCCATGCTCTTGGACTCTTCGTCACTGACCAGCTCGACCTGATCGACCAGCGACAGATCAAGGTTCTTCGGCACGAAACCGGCGCCGATGCCCTGGATCTTGTGCGGGCTGGGCTTGATCTCTTCACCGGCGCGGGCCTGGGTGATGACCGGCGAGGTGATCGGCTCCACCGCCACCGACAGGATCGCCTTGCCCTGGGTCTGCTTGATGTAGCGCGACACACCGGTGATGGTGCCACCGGTACCGACGCCGGCCACCAGCACATCCACGGCGCCGTCGGTGTCGTTCCAGATCTCCGGGCCGGTGGTTTTCTCGTGAATCGCCGGGTTGGCCGGGTTATCGAACTGGGCAGGCATGAAGTACTTGGCCGGATCGCTGGCGACGATCTCGCCGGCCTTTTCGATGGCGCCTTTCATACCCTTGGCCGGATGGGTCAGCACCAGGTCGGCGCCCAGCGCCTTGAGTACCTTGCGCCGCTCGATGCTCATCGAGGCCGGCATGGTCAGCTGGAGCTTGTAGCCGCGGGCGGCGGCGACGAAGGCCAGGCCAATGCCGGTGTTGCCCGAGGTCGGCTCGACGATGGTCATGCCCGGCTTGAGTTTGCCGCTGCTTTCGGCGTCCCAGATCATGTTCGCGCCGATCCGGCATTTGACCGAGTAGCCCGGGTTACGCCCCTCGATCTTGGCCAGGATGGTCACGCCACGAGGGGCGATGCGATTGATCTGCACCAGCGGCGTATTGCCGATGGAATGCGCGTTGTCAGCGAAGATACGGCTCATGGCGGGGTCCTTATTTATACAGCGGACGGAAAACTTCAAGGGTAAGCCTGCCGCGCCAGTGCGTCCACATGCAACGAACCGACGCGATTGACAGGAGTCAACCGATCTATATCCCTCATGGAAGTGCTGCCAATGAAACGCCGCTATCGCTGGCCCTTGTGGGGGCTGCTCGCCATTGTGCTGTTGCTGGTCAGCCTGCACCTCGCCCTGCCCTGGCTGGTGCGCGACTACCTCAACGACAAGCTCGCCGACATGGGTGACTACCGCGGCCAGATCACCGACGTCGACCTGGCCTGGTGGCGCGGCGCGTACACGATCAACGGCCTGACCATCGTCAAGACCACGGGCAAAGTCCCCGTGCCGTTTCTCCAAGCCCCGCTGATTGATCTGTCGGTCAGTTGGCGATCCCTGTGGTACGACCACGCCGTGGTCGCCGAGGTGGCGTTCATGCGCCCCGAACTGAACTTCGTCGATGGCCCCAGCAAACAGGCGTCCCAGACCGGTCAGGGCACGGACTGGCGCCAACAGCTGGAAAAGCTGGTGCCCATCACCCTCAACGAAGTGCGCATCGACAACGGCACCCTGACATTTCGCAATTTCAACTCCAAGCCGCCGGTCAATCTCAAGGCCACGCAGCTCGACGCCAGCATCCGCAACCTGACCAATGTCCAGGACCTCAAGGGCCGGCGCGATGCCCGCTTTGAAGGCAAGGCCAGGTTACTGGGCGATGCCAGCGTGCAAAGCAGCGCCACCTTCGACCCGTTCAGCGATTTCGACGACTTCCAGTTCCGCCTGCGCGCCACCGGCATACAGCTGCGCCGACTCAACGACTTTGCCAGTGCCTACGGCAAGTTCGATTTCAATGCCGGCCACGGTGACCTGGTTATCGAAGCCGAAGCACAAAAAGGCCGACTCAATGGCTATATCAAGCCCTTACTGCGCGACGTCGATGTGTTCAACTGGCAACAAGACGTCAAGGAGGAAGACAAGGGCTTCCTCCGGTCGATCTGGGAGGCGTTGGTGGGCGGCAGTGAAACCGTCCTCAAGAACCAGCGCAAGAACCAGTTCGCCACCCGGGTGGAATTGAGTGGCAGCGTGCATAAAAGCGACATCAGCGCCTTTGAAGCGTTTTTGCAGATCCTGCGTAACGGTTTCATCCAGGCATTCAACGCACGTTATGAACAACCGGCGCCCAAGTCTGACTGAGTCACGATGTGACGCCTCATTCAGAGACTGAATGAGGCGCCTGCGTTCCCAGCCAGCCGGAGCCCGCGTTATAGTCGTGCATGACAATTTTTCCGCCAGGGGCCATGTACCCCGGCGCTACGTTAGAGGATCGGTTCATGAAGTTCGAAGGCACCCGCGCATACGTCGCCACAGACGACCTGAAACTGGCAGTCAACGCGGCGATCACCCTGGAGCGGCCGCTGCTGGTCAAGGGCGAGCCGGGCACCGGCAAGACCATGCTCGCCGAACAGCTGGCCGAGTCCTTTGGCGCCAAGCTGATCACCTGGCACATCAAGTCGACCACCAAGGCCCACCAAGGCCTGTATGAGTACGACGCGGTCAGCCGTCTGCGTGACTCGCAATTGGGCGTGGACAAGGTCCACGACGTGCGCAACTACCTCAAGAAAGGCAAGCTCTGGGAGGCGTTCGAGTCCGAGGAGCGGGTCATCCTGCTGATCGACGAAATCGACAAGGCCGACATCGAGTTCCCCAACGACTTGTTGCAGGAACTGGACAAGATGGAGTTCTACGTTTACGAGACCGACGAGACGATCAAGGCCAAGCAGCGCCCGATCATCATCATTACCTCCAACAACGAAAAAGAACTGCCCGACGCCTTCCTGCGCCGCTGCTTCTTCCACTACATCGCCTTCCCGGACCGCGACACCCTGCAGAAAATCGTCGATGTCCACTACCCCAACATCAAGAAAGACCTGGTCAGTGAAGCGCTGGACGTGTTCTTCGACGTGCGCAAGGTACCGGGCCTGAAGAAAAAGCCGTCTACCTCCGAGCTGGTCGACTGGCTCAAGCTGCTGATGGCCGACAACATCGGCGAAGCAGTGCTGCGCGAACGCGACCCCACCAAGGCCATCCCGCCGCTGGCCGGTGCCCTGGTGAAGAACGAACAGGACGTGCAACTGCTTGAGCGCCTGGCGTTCATGAGCCGTCGCGGTAACCGCTGAGCCTGGGGGCAATTGCCATGCTGCTCAATCTGTTCAACGAAATGCGCGCCGCCAAGGTACCGGTGTCGGTGCGCGAGCTGCTTGATCTGCTCAATGCGCTCAAGCAGCGAGTCACCTTCGCCGACATGGACGAGTTCTATTACTTGTCACGGGCGATCCTGGTCAAGGACGAACGGCATTTCGACAAGTTCGACCGCGCGTTCTCGGCCTACTTCAAGGGCCTTGAGAACCTCAACCAGCACCTGGAAGCGCTGATTCCGGAAGACTGGCTGCGCAAGGAATTCGAGCGCTCGCTGACCGATGAAGAACGCGCGCAGATCCAGTCCCTGGGTGGCCTGGACAAACTGATCGAAGAGTTCAAGAAGCGCCTGGAAGAACAGAAGGAACGCCATGCCGGTGGCAACAAGTGGATCGGCACCGGCGGCACCAGCCCGTTCGGCTCGGGTGGCTTCAACCCCGAAGGCATTCGCGTCGGCGATGCCGGCAAGCGCCAGGGCAAGGCGGTCAAGGTCTGGGACCAGCGCGAGTACAAGAACCTCGACGACCAGGTCGAACTGGGCACACGCAATATAAAGCTGGCCCTGCGCCGGCTGCGCAAGTTCGCCCGCCAGGGCGCGGCCGACGAACTGGACATCGACGGCACCATCGACCACACCGCCCGCGATGCCGGCCTGCTCAACATCCAGATGCGACCGGAGCGGCGCAACAGCGTCAAGTTGCTGCTGTTGTTCGATATCGGCGGCTCGATGGACGCCCACGTGAAGACCTGCGAAGAGTTGTTCTCGGCCTGCAAGACCGAGTTCAAGCACCTGGAGTACTACTACTTCCACAACTTCGTCTACGAGTCGGTGTGGAAGAACAACCTGCGCCGCACCTCCGAACGCACCTCGACCATGGACCTGCTGCACAAGTACGGCGCCGACTACAAAGTGGTGTTCGTGGGTGACGCCGCCATGGCGCCTTACGAAATCACCCAACCGGGCGGCAGTGTCGAGCACTGGAACGAAGAAGCCGGTTATGTGTGGATGCAGCGCTTCATGGAGAAGTACAAGAAGCTCATCTGGATCAACCCGTACCCCAAGGAAACCTGGAACTACACCACCTCGACCAACATCGTGCGCGAACTGGTCGAAGACCGGATGTTCCCGCTGACCTTGCGCGGGTTGGAGGAAGGGATGCGGTTCTTGTCCAAATAGATAGCTTCGCGGGGCACGCCCGCTCCTACGGTAGGAGCGGGCTTGCCCCACGTTCACTCACCAAACCGCTGCACAAATGCCCGCTGTTCCCGCCAGGCCAGGTCCTGCACCACCGGCACAAACCGCACCACACTCCCCGGCAGCATCTGCGCCAGGCGCGCCAACGCCAGCGGCGTCAGCGCCCCCAGGCGTGGATAGCCGCCAATGGTCTGGCGATCATTGAGCAACACGATCGGCTGCCCGTCCGGCGGCACCTGCACCGCACCCAACGGAATCCCTTCGGAAATCATCGCGGGCCCCTGGTACTGCAAGGCCGGCCCCAGCAGGCGCATGCCCATGCGATCGGCGCGGCTGTCGAGGGTCCAATCGCGGTTGAACGCCTCGAACAGACTCATCCCGCTGAAATCGCCGACCTGAGCACCGAGCACCAGGTCCAGGTGGTTGCCGGAAAAATCCGGGCGCAGTGCCGGCGGCACGGCTCGCCCGGCAGTGGACTGGCCGCTGTAGCCTAGCTGTTGCCCCTTGGCCAGCGCTGAACCCTGGCCATCCAGCCCGCCCAGTTCCTCACGCACGACACTGGCACAACTGCCCAGCACCAGGGCCGCATCGAAACCGCCGGGCGCTGCCAGATAAGCCCGTGCTCCCTGCAACGGCTGATTCAGGCGCAAGCGCTGGCCCTTGCTCAGGGTGAAACTGGACCAGGGCTTGAGCGGCTCGCCGTCGATGCGCGCGTCCAGGTCGGCACCGGCCAGGGCCAGGCAGCAATCCTGCTCGGCCACCAGGCTGAAACCGCCCAAGGTGATCTCCACCACGGCGGCGTCGGCGGCATTGCCCAGCAGCCAGTTGGCCCAGCGCATCGACACCCAGTCCAGCGCCCCGCCCTGGGTCACGCCCAGGTGCCGCACGCCGAAGCGCCCGGCGTCCTGCAACAGGCACAGCGGCGTGCTGGCCTCGATCATCAAGCGGCTCATGCCTGTGCCTCCAGTGGCGCATCATCGCCGCCCAGGTTGATGAAGGTGGCGCGATCCACGGCCACGAAGCGCACCCGGTCTCCCGGCTGCAGCAAGCTGTAGCCGTCACGCTCGCGGTCAAAGAGTTTGCTCGGGGTGCGGCCGATCAGGTTCCAGCCACCGGGCGACACTGCGGGGTAAGCCGCTGTCTGGCGCTCGGCGATGCCCACACTGCCTGCGGCAACGCGCTTGCGTGGCGTGGCCAGGCGCGGCGCGGCCAGGGCCTCTTCGACCAGGCCCATGAAGGCAAAGCCTGGGGCGAACCCCAACGCGAACACCTGGTACTCGCGCTCACTGTGGCAGCGCACGATATCGGCCACCGAAGTGCGGCAACGGTCCGCCAGCAGGCTCAGCTCCGGGCCGACGCTTAGGTCGTACCACACCGGAATCTCGTGCTGGCGCCCGCCGCTGCCGTTGTCCGGCTGCAGGTTTTCCAGTGCCTCGCGAACCAGCACCCGGGCCTGCTCCGGCGATAGCTGCAGCAAGTCGAAATGCACCATCGCCGTGGTGTACGACGGCACCAGGTCGATCAGGTACTCGCCAAATACCGCCCGCAAGCGCTGGCTGGCCGCCAGCATCCACGGCATGTTGGTTTCATCGATGGCGTCAAACAGGCGCACCATCAGGCAGTCGATGGCCACCGTTTCAATGCGGTAACTCATGACGCCACCAGGGCATCGAGGGCCTGGCGGATCTGCTGCACCGCCGCCACCGAACTGTCGTTGTCACCGTGTACGCAGAGGGTCTGGGCCTGCAGGCGCAACTCGCTGCCATCTACCGCGACCAAGGGCTCGCCACGGGCCAGGCGCAGGGCCTGGTCGACAATTGTTGCCGGATCGTGGTGCACCGCGCCCGGCAGGCGCCGCGACACCAGGTGTCCGGCGGCGTCGTAGGCACGGTCGGCAAAGGCCTCGAACCACAGGGGTACGCCGTACTCGTCGCCCAACGCCTGGGCCGCGCTGTTATCGGCGGTGGCCATGAGCATCAACGGCAGTTCCCGGTTGTATTGCGCCACGGCCTGGAGCACCGCGCGCAGCTTCTGTGGGTCGGCCATCATGTCGTTGTACAGCGCACCGTGGGGTTTGACGTAGGCAACGCGGGTGCCCTGGGTACGGCAGATGCCGTCCAGCGCACCGATCTGGTAGTGCAGCAGGTCGCGGATTTCGTCGGCGCTGCAGGCCATGGAGCGACGGCCGAAACCGACCAGGTCCTGGTAGGCCGGGTGCGCGCCGATGCGCACGTTGCTGGCCACGGCCAGGGCCACGGTGTGGCGCATGATGCCGGGATCGCCAGCGTGAAAGCCGCAGGCAATGTTGGCGCAATCGACAAACGGCATGACCTGGGCATCCAGGCCCATGGTCCAGCTGCCAAAACTCTCACCCATATCGCAATTCAGTAAAAGGCGGCTCACGTGTGTCACTCCTTCTGGCTCGACCTTAATGGGCTTCAAGTTCTTTGCCGCGGGTTTCCGGCAGGCTCAATGCCGCCAGAATTACCACACCGTAACTCACTGCCGCAAAGCCGCCGATACCCAGCCCCAGCGGGATTTTCTGGCTGAGCATGCCGATCAGCAGCGGGAAGAATGCCGCAAGGGCGCGACCGATGTTGTAGCAGAAGCCCTGCCCCGAACCACGGATACGGGTGGGGAACAGCTCGGTCAGGAATGCCCCCATGCCGCTGAAAATACCCGAGGCGAAGAAGCCCAGCGGGAAGCCCAGCCACAGCATCACGCCATCGCTGACCTGCATCTGGGTGTAGAGCAGCACGATGATGAACGAGCCCACGGCGAACAGGATGAAGTTCTTTTTGCGCCCCAGCAGATCGGTGAGGTAGGCGCTGATCACGTAGCCGACGTATGAACCGACGATCACCATGGCCAGGTAGCCACCGGTGCTCAGGACGCTCAGGCCACGCTCGTTGGTGAGGAAGGTCGGCAGCCAGGAAGTGATGGCGTAGTAACCGCCCAGGGCGCCGGTGGTCAGCAGCGAGGCGCGGAAGGTGGTGAACAGCATGCCGGGGGCGAAAATTTCATAGAAGTGCGACGGCGCTTCGGATTTTTCCGCGGCCTTGGCCAGGCGGTAGACTTCCGGGTCCTTGACCAGGCGACGGACGAAGATCACGAACACCGCCGGTACGATACCCAGCAGGAACAGGGCACGCCAGGCGTCTTCAGGCGGCAGCCAGGTAAACAATATCGCGTAGAGAATCGCCGTCAGGCCCCAACCAATGGCCCAGCCCGACTGCACCATGCCCACCGCCTTGCCGCGGTCCTTGGCACGGATGACTTCACCGATCAGCACCGCGCCTGCGGTCCACTCGCCACCGAAGCCGAAGCCCATCAGGGTGCGGGCGATCAGCAGTTGGTCGTAGGTTTGGGCAAAACCGCAGAGGAAGGTGAAAAAGGCGAACCACAGCACGGTCAACTGCAGGGTGCGTACCCGGCCGATGCGGTCGGAGAGGATGCCGGCGATCCAGCCGCCCAGTGCCGAAGCGATCAGGGTGCTGGTGTGAATCAGCCCGGCCTCGGCGGTGGTGATGCCCCACAGGGCGATCAGGGTGGGAATGACGAAGCTGAGCATCTGGGTGTCCATGCCATCGAGGCCGTAGCCGATCTTGCAGCTCCAGAAGGTCCGTCGTTCTTGCTTATTGATGTTGCGGTACCAGTCGAAGGGACCCGCCACCGATCTGGTTTTGACCTGTTGCTGCACGCCCGATGGGTTCATGGTTGCCTCAGCTTGTTGGTATTGTTTTAAAGGCGACGATCTTTGTCGCAACCTGACTGTCATTTTTCGATGGGTGTGCACCTGCGTCCAACGAGAAAAACCAGCGGTCTGGCATAAGAAAAATTTGATCAGTGAGCGCACCATGAACCTCAAGTTCCTCGAAACCTTCGTTTGGGTCGCCCGGCTCAAGAGCTTTCGCCTGACCGCCGAAAAGCTCTTCACCACCCAGGCGTCGATCTCCAGCCGCATTGCTGCGCTGGAAGCCGACCTTGGGGTCAAGCTGCTGCTGCGCGATTCACGCGGGGTCAGCCTGACGCCCGAAGGCAGCAAGGTGCTCGAATACGCCGAGCAGATGCTCGCCACCGCCAAAGCGCTCAAGCAATCGCTGGACAGCGACCGGGCCAAGGTCGGCAGGATTCGCCTGGGCGTGATGGACACGGTCATCCATACCTGGATGAGCCCGCTGGTGTCGGAACTGATGGAGCGATACCCGCAGGTTGAAATCGAGTTGATCGCCGATACCGCGCTCAATTTGCGCGAACAGCTGCAAAAAGGCTTTCTCGATGTAATCCTGCAAACCGACCTTCTCCGCCAGGAGTCGATCCGCAGCCTGGACCTGGCGCGCTACCCCATGGGCTGGATCGTCGCCAGTCACTCGATCTACAACCGCGACTACGCCTCCCTCGCCGAGCTTGCCCGCGAGCGCATCGTGACCTTCTCGAAAAACTCCCGGCCGCACCAGGAAGTGCTCAGCCTGCTCCAGGCCGAAGGCGTCAGTGCGCCACGGCTGAACTGTGTGAACTCGGTGGCGGCGATTACCCGCTTGTTGCGCGACGGCTTCGGCATCGGCGCCCTGCCGCCGGCCCTGGTCAGCGAGGAACTGGCCCGGGGTGAGCTGACCCTGCTGCCGCTGGCCCAGCAACCCCCAAGCCTGGAGCTGGTGGTGGCCTGGCAGACCGGGGTCGAGCTGGTGGATGAAGTAGTCGCGCTATGTCGTAACGTGCTGGAGCGCTATGCCGCCGATGCAGGACCGCAGCGGATCAAGCTGGTCTAGCGCCAGCTCTCGGTCACCGCTTTGCGCCGCCCGCCGAGGGCCACCCAGCCGAGCAGCAGCAACAGGCTTTCGATGCTCAAGGCCAGCAGCAAGGCGCAGCTCAGGCCCCAGGCCAGGGCTTCGGGGGCCAGGAGGATCTGGTAGGAGTAGCCCTTGAGGGTTTCCTCGCGCAGCTGGCTGTCGGCCTGTACCAGCACATGCCAGGTGCGCTCCAGCCACGGCCCCTGGAGGATTTGCCATTCACGTTCGAGCAGGCGATTGCGGATCAGCAGGCTGTCGATGCTGTTGGCGTCGCTGTTGAACACCGGGTCGTCACTGCTGCGGTAGTGGCGCACCAGCGCTTGCAGGTCACCGTTGAAAAAGCGCCGGGCGGTGTCCTCGAAGCCCTTGAGGCCTTCGCGCGATTCGAGCAGTTTCGCCTCGACCCGCTGGCTGTAGTCGTTGATCAGGCCAGGTACCTGCACCCCTACCAGCAACCCGAACGTGAACAACAGCAACCGCAGGTAACTTCTGAACATGGGCTATCCCTTAGCGTTGTCCCTGGGCGATGCATTCACCCCGGCGCCACAGCGCCCACTGGCCGGGCTCATAGCGCTGCCAGGTCTCGTTCTCGGTCAGCGCCTCGGTGGCGATCACGGTGACCACGTCGTTGGGGGTGGTCTCGGCCTGGAAGTCGACGATCATGTCGACGTCCTTGAGCCGCGCCGGCCCGAACGGTGCGCGCCGGGTGATGTGCACAAGCTTGGTCGAGCAGAAGCAGAACAGCCAGTCGCCATCGCTGAGCAGGCAGTTGAACACACCCTTGCTGCGGTATTCGGCGCAAGCCTCGACCAGCACCGGCAACAGCACTTCAGCCTCGACGGGCTCCGGGAAGGCTTCGCGGATGCGGTTGAGCAGGTCGCAGAAGGCCGCTTCACTGTCGGTGTCGCCGATCGGCCGATAGAAGCTGGCCTGGCCCTGGAACTCGCCCAACTGACCGTTATGGGCGAAGCACCAGTTGCGCCCCCACAGCTCGCGGACAAAAGGATGGGTATTGGACAGGCAGACCTTACCGACGTTGGCCTGGCGAATATGGCCGATCACCACTTCGCTCTTGATCGGATAGCGCTGCACCAGATTCGCCACTTCCGACTCGCAGCTGGCCGCCGGGTCCTGGAACAGACGCAGGCCACGGCCTTCATAGAAACCGATACCCCAGCCGTCGCGATGCGGACCGGTCCGTCCACCGCGCTGCATCAGCCCGGTGAAGCTGAAAACGATATCGGTCGGCACATTGGCGCTCATGCCCAACAGTTCACACATACTGGCTGCTCCCGGGCAATTGACTACAAGCGCGGCTCGACCCGCGGACGATTGCCGCCCAGCGGCGCTTCGGGCGGGTTGCGATAACGGTCGCGGTTGTCGGCGGCCATGGGCGCCTCGGCCACGGCCTCTTCGGCATCGCGCTTGGCGGCGGTCTCGGCCTGTTCACGACGGGCCCTGGCGCGTTTTTCGACGGGCCAGCGCAGTACCACGAACACAGCGTAGAGGGCGAAGGCGATCATGCCGTACAGGGCCAGGTCGGCCGCCGCCCGCCATACGTTGTTGCCGACCTTGAACAGCAGGTCCAGGGCGGCAATGGCGATGGCCGGGGCGAATTTGTCTTTGACCGGATCGATGATGGTCGGGGTCAGCAGCAGCACTGCCATCAACACCCGCAGCGGTTCGCGCAGCCAGCGCCACATCCAGCGGGTCAGGCGAAAGCCCACCGCCAGGCAACCCAGGGCGGCCAGGGCGTAGAGGCCCCAGGCGAGCAGATAGTCGTTCTCGGTCATGGTGTCCGTGGCAAGCTAGGCAAATAGACGCTTATGATAAACACATTTGAGCGCGCAGGCGCCCCCCAGCCAAGAGATCCCCGCATGTCCGCAGACGCCACCGCCCCCCGCGCCCCGATTGCCCGCAAGGCCGAAGGCGCCGATCCCTATGCCTGGCTGCAAGAACGCGACAGCCCCGAAGTCATTGCCTACCTGAACGCCGAGAACGCCTACCAGGAGGCCCAACTGGCCGACCAGGCCGAATTGCGCGAGCAGCTGTTCGAGGAGATCAAGGGCCGCATCCTTGAGACCGACCTGTCGCTGCCCTCGCCCTGGGGCCCTTACCTGTACTACAGCCGCACGACCGCCGGCGAAGAGTACCCGCGCCACTACCGCTGCCCGCGCCCGGCCGACGACTCCAACACAGTCGATGAAAGCCAGGAAGAGCTGCTGCTGGACCCCAACCAGCTGGCCAACGGCGGCTTCCTCTCCCTCGGCGCCTTCAACGTCAGCCCCGACCACCAACGCCTGGCCTACAGCCTTGATACCACGGGCGACGAAATCTACACCCTGTATGTCAAGGAGCTGGCCAGCGGCACCCTCGAGCAACTGCCGTTCGAGCACTGCGACGGCAGCATGACCTGGGCCAACGACAGCCAGACGCTGTTCTTCGCCGAACTGGACGACACCCATCGACCGCACAAGCTGCTGCGCCACCGCCTGGGCCGCGAAGGTTGCCAGGCCATTTACGAAGAAACCGATGGTCGTTTCTTCCTGCACTGCTACCGGGCCAGCTCCGAGCGCCAACTGATCCTGCTGCTCAACAGCAAGACCACCAGCGAAGCCTGGGTGCTGGACGCCGAGCAGCCCGACGGCGACTTCACCTGCCTGGCAGCACGGGTCGAAGGCCATGAATACTTCCCGGACCACGGCCAGCTCGACGGCCAGTGGCGCTGGTTCATCCGCACCAATCAGGACGGCATCAACTTCGCCCTGTACCACGCCGGCAGCCACCAGGTACCGACTCGCGAGCAGTGGCAATTGCTGGTGGCGCACCGCGACACCATCATGCTCGAAGGCCTGAGCCTGAACGCCAGCGCCCTCAGCCTGAGCCTGCGCGAAGGCGGCCTGCCGATCATCGAAGTGCATCCGCAGGGGCTCGCCCCGTACCGGGTGGAACTGCCGGATGCGGCCTACAGCCTGTACGTGCAGGACAGCCTCGAGTTTGAAAGCAACCGCATCCGCTTGCGCTACCAGGCCCTCAATCGCCCGGCCCAGGTGCGCCAGCTGGAGTTGGCCAGCGGTGCTCAGCAGGTCCTTAAAGAGACCCCGGTACTCGGCCCCTTCGACCCCGACGAGTACGTGAGCCAGCGACTGTGGGCCACTGCCGGTGACGGCACCCAGGTGCCGATCAGCCTGGTGCAACGTCGCGCCGACCTGGGCAAGCCGGTCCCCCTGTACCTGTACGGCTACGGCGCCTATGGCGAGAGCCTGGACCCGTGGTTCTCCCATGCCCGCCTGAGCCTGCTGGAGCGCGGCGTGGCCTTTGCCATCGCCCATGTGCGCGGCGGTGGCGAACTGGGTGAAGCCTGGTACCGGGCCGGCAAGCAGGAACACAAGACCAACACCTTCAACGACTTCATCGCCTGTGCTGAGCACCTGATCGCCCAGGGCGTGACCCGCGCCGACCAACTGGCAATCAGCGGTGGCAGTGCCGGTGGCCTGTTGATTGGCGCGGTGCTCAACCAGCGCCCGGAACTGTTCAAGGCAGCCATCGCCGAAGTGCCGTTCGTCGACGTGCTCAACACCATGCTCGACCCCGACCTGCCATTGACCGTCACCGAGTACGACGAGTGGGGCAACCCTGAAGAACCTGAGGTGTTTGAGCGGATCAAGGCCTACGCGCCTTACGAGAACGTCAAGGCCCAGGCCTACCCGGCGTTGCTGGTGGTGGCGGGCTACAACGACAGCCGCGTGCAGTACTGGGAAGCGGCCAAATGGGTGGCCAAACTGCGCGTGACCAAGACCGACACCAATCTGCTGCTGCTCAAGACCGAAATGGATGCCGGGCATGGCGGCATGAGCGGGCGTTACCAGGGGCTGCGGGATGTGGCGCTGGAGTATGGGTTTGTGTTCAAGGTGCTGGGTGTGGATGCGTGATCTGATCGCGGGGCAAGCCCGCTCCTACCGGAGCGGGCTTGCCCCGCGATGCTAATCCGCCTTCGGCTTGTCCTGCGGCGGCGTCAACCCTGGCAACGGCTGATCCCTGGGCGGCGAAGGCACCGGAATCGACGGCAACAACGGTGAGCCGGGTGTCGCGTCACCGGCGCGGGGTGGCGTACTGGGGGTAATCTGCGGGTATGGCGTCGGTGTCGCCGTCCCCGGCGCCCCCGGTACCGGCGCAATGGGGCGCGGCTGCAGATCGGCAGCCACAGCCGATTGCAGGCACACCAGAATCAGGGCGGCAATGGTCAAGTAACGCATACGCAGACTCCTTGGTAACGACCTGACAGCCTACCCCCAAGCGTAGCCTGTCCGAAACGCCCGCCGTCGGGCTAAACTTCAAGGCATAACCGTAACAAGCCCGAGAAAGGTAATCCCATGAGTTCGGCATCCACTGCCTCCGCCACCGCACGGCTCGACCGCATCCTCGCCGACGCCAAGCGCGACAAAGAAATGGGCTATCGCGACAAAGCCCTGAAAATGTACCCGCACGTCTGCGGCCGCTGCGCCCGGGAGTTCTCCGGCAAGCGCCTGAGCGAACTGACCGTGCACCACCGTGACCACAACCACGACAACAACCCCCAGGATGGCTCGAACTGGGAGTTGCTGTGCCTGTACTGCCACGACAACGAACACTCCCGCTACACCGACCAGCAATACTTCAGCGAAGGCTCCACGAGTAGCCCGAGCATCGCCAAGGCGACCCACAACCCGTTCGCGGGGCTGGCCGGCCTGCTGAAAAAAGATTGAGCGTAAACCCGCGCCCCACCCACGCCGGCAAGCCCGTATAATCGCGTTCTTTTTTGCGAAGGGCCCCGGCACGTGGCGAACAAACGGTACAGCTGCATTGGTCTGTTCAACCCCAAGTCAGCGGAGAACGTCGGTTCAGTAATGCGCGCGGCGGGTTGCTACGGCGTCAACTCGGTGTTCTACACCGGCAAGCGCTACGAGCGCGCCCGCGACTTTGTCACCGACACCAAGCGCGTGCACTACGACATCCCGCTGATCGGCATCGACGATCTGCAAAAAATCATCCCCCTGGGCTGCACCCCCGTCGCCGTCGAACTGGTTGATGGCGCCCGCCCCCTGCCCGAGTACACCCACCCCGACCGCGCCATCTACATCTTCGGCCCCGAAGACGGCTCCCTCGACCCCAGCGTGCGGGCCTGGTGCGAAGAGACCATCTATATCCCGACCAACGGCTGCATGAACCTGGCCGCGACCGTCAACGTGGTGCTCTACGACCGCCTGGCCAAAGGCCTGAACACCCGCTCCGGGCCCAAGTTCAAATAAATCCGAAGGAACAGTCCGTCGTCTGCGGTGGTCTGCTGCATATCATCGCCCCCACTGGAGAATCACCATGTCCGAGAACAAGACGTTGATCCCTGCCCTGCAAGACAAGCCCGAACATAACGTGCACGGCTGGGAACGCGCCGGCTCCGTGGCCGGCGGTGTGATCATGGTGGGTAAAGGCTTGCGCCGTGGCGGGCTGTTCGGCCTGATCCAGATGGCCATTGGCGGGGTGGCCCTGGCACGCGGCATTACCGGTCACAGCTCGATGAAAAGCCTGATGGAGCGCGGACGCAGCGACCTCGACAACCTGCGCTCGACCATCGAGCGCAACGGTGCCGAACTGCGGGCCCTCAAGGCCAGTGCCGACGCCGCCACGCGCAGCGCCACGGTCACCGGCAACGACTCGCTGAAAAACCCCAAGCCCTAACGCAGCAGCTTGCTCGCCAGCACCTCAGATTCGCGCCCCAGCACGCTTTCGCTGAGCTGGACGAACTCTTCGGTGCTGACGCTGTTCAGTCGCATCAGCGCACGGGTGACGTCGTCCAGCGAACGCTGGTTATGGGTGTGCAAACGGATCTCGCGGTCCAGCGCCTGCAAGAGCAGCACGCCACGGGCCGTTACCGCGCTGTCCACCTGCTCACCACGCAAGCTGGTGACCTTGGCGCCGTTGCGCTCAAGCCCTGTCAGCACGGCCTGGTAACGATCCTCGGTGATACCCCCGGCACGGCGCAGCAATTCGATGGCGTAGTAATCGGCCAGGGACTCGCCAATCCAGTCACTGGCCTGACGGTCGTTGATCTGCGCGAAGACATGCACCAGCTCCCGCAACAACGGGCTTGAGCCGTTTTCGCTGACCAGCGGCCGGCTGCTGTGCAGGTAGATCGAATTGTGCCCGTCCCGGGCTCCGCGCCAGAGCTCATCCTTGGCCCCCACCAGCAACAGCTTCGGCGGGTTGCGCGGGAATACCGCCTGCAACTGCGGCCACACGAACGTGAGCAAGGTGAGGTTGTCCAGCCGGCGCATGCCCTGCCCTTGCGGCGCTGCCACGCTGACCTCGGTCTCGCCCAGGCGCGCACGCCGGGTGCCGATGGTGCCCGCCACCATCCAGCCGGTCGGCCGGTCAAACAGGCGCGAGACGTTGTCGATGCGAAAACGCTGCTTGCCGATACGCGGCCAGGGCGTTTCGACACTCTTCCAGCCGTCGGGCAATTCAAAGCTCAGGCGGGCGACCAGTTCGGTGCCATCCTGCTGGTCCAGGCGTGCCGGGGGAACCAGGTCGTCCCCGCGAAACAGCGCCCAGTGGGGCGTCATGCGGGTCTCGTAGCTGCCGTTTTTAAGCCGCTGGGAAAGCCGTACGCGGTACGTCAGCTGGCTCTTGCCGGCCCCTGGCTGCCAATGCCCGCGCTGGCCGTCGCCCTGCACTTGCCATTGGCCGTCGGCCTTGAAATCGCTGTAGGCGCCTGCCTTGCCCAGGTCGAAATCCAGGCTGCGCACCGCTGTCCCTTCGGCCAGGGTCAGGCGTACTTCGGCCTGTTCGCTCTGGGGCAGCAGGCGAACGTGATAATCCAGGTCAACTTTCTTGGCAAAGGCCGGCGAACAGGCCAACAGGCCCAGGGCCAGCCACCAATGGCAACGCACACGCATACAGAAACTCCTTGTTCCCCCAGACGCGATACCCGGCAAACCCGGGCGGCTCAGCCGGCGCGGAAAATCAGATAATCTTCCCAGTCATCCTCGTCCACGCTCTCTTCACTGAGCATGCGCCCGGACTGGGAAATACGCTGCTTATGCACCTGTTGGCGATCACCGCACACCAGATGGTGCCAGCTTGGCAGGTCCTTGCCTTCGCTGATCAGGCGGTAGCCGCAGGTGGTTGGCAGCCATTTGAACTGGTCGGCCTTGCCCGGCGTCAGCTGGATGCAGTCGGGCACGATTTTCAGCCGGTTTGGATAGTCGCTGCACTGGCAGGTCTTCAGATCCAGCAGCTTGCAGGCAATACGTGTGTAATAGACGCTGTTGTCGTCTTCATCTTCAAGCTTTTGCAAGCAGCACAGGCCACAGCCGTCACACAGCGACTCCCATTCCTGGGGGTTTAGCTGTTCGAGGGTCTTACGCTTCCAGAAAGCGTCGGCGCTGGCAATCATGTAACGGATGTCCTGTTCAAAAGAGGCGCCGCAGTGCGGCGGCGCCAGTCTAGGGCGTGTCTTGCAGCAATGCCAGACCGCTTGTCAGTGCCGGTACGACACAGTAGTTTTACCGGCGGTCCCTACCCACCTTTCAGGAACTCGCCATGAGTGCTAATCCTCGCATTGCCGAACATGCCATCGACGAACAGTTCATCAAGCGTTGGTCGCCACGCGCCTTCACCGCCGAACCGATCAGCGAAGCCACCCTGCTGAGTTTCCTCGAAGCGGCCCGCTGGGCCCCGTCGGCCTACAACTCGCAGCCTTGGCGCTTCCTTTATGCCCGCCGTGATACACCGAACTGGGAGCGCTACCTGGGCCTGCTCAACGAATTCAACCGCAGCTGGGCGCAACACGCCTCGGCCCTGGTGATCGTGATCTCCAAGACCACTTTCGCCGCGCCGGGCTCCAGCGAAGAGAAACCGGCCCTGTGGCACACCTTCGACACCGGTTCCGCCTGGGGCCACCTGGCCCTGCAAGCGAGCATCAGTGGCTGGCACACCCACGGCATGGCCGGCTTCGACCAGGAGCTGACCCGCCAGGAGCTGAAGATTCCTGAAGGCTACGCGCTACACGCCGTGGTGGCGATCGGCAAACTGGGTGACAAGGCGAGCCTGGCCGAGGCCCTGCAGGCCCGCGAAGAGCCTAGCCCGCGTCGCTCGCTGAGCGAGCTGGCGGCCGAGGGTGATTTCTCGCTGTAAACGCTCACGGGGCAAGCCGCTCCTGTAGGAGCGGGCTTGCCCCGCGATACGATCACTCACTCAATACCCACGCACGAAATCCACTTCCCCGCGCAACGCCTCCCCCGCCTGATACGCCCGCAGGTTCTCGACAAACAACCGCACCATCGCCGTCGGCGAGGTGGGCGCCGAGCTGTGCCCGGTCAGCAGCAGGCCCCAGGCCGTCCAGAACGGATGACGCGCCGGCAATGGCTCCTGGCGGCAAACGTCGATTACCGCGCCGGCCAGATGCCCCAGTTTCAAGGCATCGACCAGATCACCATCGACCACCGCCACACCGCGACCGGCGTTGATGAACAGCGCCTCGGGATTGAAACGGGCAAACAGCGCCGCATCGTACAAGTCGTGGGTGGCCGGGGTGTCGGGCAGCAAGTTGATGACGTAATCGACTTCGCCGACCAGGCGCCCCAACTCACTCATGGCTGCCACCTCGATGAAGGGGGCCTGCTCACGGGCCTGGCTGGCGATGCCGTAGAGCTTGACGCCAAAGGGCAGGAGGAACTCGGCGACGCGCTGGCCGATATCACCGGTGCCGACAATCAACGCCCGTCGCCCTTCCAGGGTACGTCCGGGGCGATCATCCCATTTGCGCTCGACCTGGCTGACCAGGCGCGCCATCACCTCGCGCTCGTGACCGAGCATGTAGGTCAGCACGTACTCGGCCATCACCTGGCCGAAGATGCCCACTGCGCGGGTCAGGCGATAGTCGCGCTGCAAACCATCGGCCAGCAGCGGCGTAATGCCGGCCCAGGTCGACTGCAGCCACTGCGGCTGATGGCCCTGGCGCAACAGGGTGGCCAGCAGGTCTGGCTGGCCCAGCCAGACATCGCAATCGGCGGCCAGGCGGGTCAGTTCCGCCGAGTCGCCGCTGGTGAGGACGTTCAGGTCCGGTGCAGCCTCGCGCAGCAGGCGAGCGTAGAGGGCATGGTCCTGTTCGGCGATCAAAACACGCATGTTCGTTACAACCTTGGCAGAAACGTTGAAGGCCGCCAGGCCATCCAGCCGGGCGGTATCACATCAGGCAGGCGGGCTCAGACCGGGTCGTTGCGGCGCAGCAGCTCTTCGGGCAGGTGCTCGATGTACTCGTCCTCGAGCGGCGGCATCTGCAGGTGATAACCCTGTTGCTCGAGGTTTTCCAGCACCTTGGCGATGTCTTCGCGGGCGAGCTTGCGCTCCGGAGTCAGCACCAGGTCAAAGGCGTGTACCGGCGTGCCGAAGAACGGCAGCAGGCCTTCGGGAACACGCTCGAGGCCGTCGGCCTTGAGCACATAGAGGTACATTTCGTTCTTGCGTGGGCTCTTGTAGATCGAGCAGATGCGTTTCATGGTTGTTCTCCAGCGCTGGCCAGACAATCGAGCAGCGCTTGCCCCATCCGCTCACGGCGCCAGCCGCGCAGCGAATCGGGCAGTTGATAAGGACCGTTGGGGTAACCGCTCTTGAGCAGCAACTCGAGGATTTTCTTGCGCAGCATCAGTTCGGGGGCGATGTTCAGGCGCTCGGCCTCGGCCTGGCCGATGGCGCGCAGTTGCTTGAGCAGCGCCGAGGCTTCGATCGGCAACGGCTCGGGCAATGGCGCTGGCCACTGCTCGGGCGGCAGGCTGGCGGCCTGCTTGATCAGGCTGAGCAGGAACTCGCCGTCCTGGCGGATGGTGCGCGGGTGCATGTCTTCGATTTTCGCCAGCGCCGACAGCGTCTGCGGCTGGGTCTTGGCCATGGGCCAGAGCGCATTCTCGCGCAGGATGCGGTTGCGCGGCAGGTCACGGGCACGGGCTTCGCGCTCGCGCCAGGCGCACAGTTCACGCAGCACCGCCAACTGGGCGCGGGACAGCTTCCAGGCCAGCTTGGCGTCGCGGTACAACTCATTGGGGTCGGTTTCGCGGCGCAGCTGGGCAACCAGCTCGGCACCATCTTCCAGCACCCAGGCATGCTTTTCGTCCGACAACTGCGGGCGCAGGCGCTCGTACAGCTCGGCCAGGTGCACGGCGTCTTCGGCGGCGTAGCTGACCTGGGTCTCGGACAACGGGCGCTGCAGCCAGTCGGAGCGGGTTTCACCCTTGGGCAGCTCGATGCCGAGTACTTCCTGGACCAGGCGCGAATAGCCCATGGAGAAGCCCAGGTTCAGGTAGCTGGCGGCCAGTTGGGTGTCGAACAACGGCGCCGGCAGGCTGCCAGTCAGACGCGACAACACTTCGAGGTCTTCGCTGCACGCGTGCAGCACTTTGATCACCTGGCTATCTTCGAGCAGTTCGGCCAGCGGTTGCCAGTTGCTGACCCGCAACGGATCGATCAAGTAGGCACGTGCCCCGTCGCCGACCTGGATCAAACCGGCAATCGGATAAAAGGTATCAACCCGCATGAACTCGGTGTCGAGTGCCACGAAGGGCAGCTTGCGCCACTGCAGACAGTGTTCGGCCAGGCTGCTGTCGTCGCAAATCCAGTGAATATCGATGGCCACAAGGCTCTCCCACAAACAATGGCGCGCAGTATATACGGCGCAGGCCACTGCCGGGAAACCGCTCGACTGCTGCAACGGCCTGCGCGCCTGCGCAGGTTCTCAATGGCTGGCCAGGGCCGGACGGCACGAGGCAAACAGGTCCAGTTGCGGGTTATAGGCCGCGGTGTGCACCTGCAACAGACCGAGCATGGAATGGAACAGGTTGTCCTGGCTCAGCGGCTCGTTGCGGTTCCTGTTCAGGCAGTCGGTGTCGACGCCGAATGCCTGGCGGTAGTTGTCGGAGAACCAAGCCAGCATCGGCACGTGCTTCTGCTGTTCCGGCGCCAGCATGTACGGGGTGCCATGCAGGAACAGGTTGTACTCGCCCAGGGATTCGCCATGGTCGGACAGGTAGAGCATGGCGGTGTCGACCTTGCCTTGCTTGCTGCGCAGAATGTCGATCAGCGACGCCAGCACGTGGTCGGTGTAGACCAGGGTGTTGTCGTAGGCGTTGATGATGCTCTGTTCGCTGCACTGGTTCAGGGCGTTGCTCGGGCACACTGGGGTGAAGCGCTCGTACTGCATCGGATAGCGCTTGAAGTACTCGGGGCCGTGGCTGCCCATCTGGTGCAGCACCAGCACGGTGTCTTGCTGCAAGTTGTCGATCATTTCGGACAACCCCTCGAGCAGAACCTCGTCGTGGCATTCGCTGCTGGTGCACAGCGCCGGGTCCTTGAGGTTGCTGACATCCTCGAACTGCACCCGGTCGCAGGTGCCCTTGCACCCGGACTGGTTGTCGCGCCAGCGCACCGCCAGGCCAGCCCGCTGCAGGATATCCAGCAAGCCTTCCTGGTTCTTGGCCTGGGTGGCCTGGTATTCCTTGCGGGTGAGGTTGGAAAACATGCACGGCACCGACACGGCGGTTTCGGTCCCGCAGGAATGCACATCGCTGAACGCGATCAGCCCGGCCTCCTTGCTCAGCTCCGGGGTGGTATTGCGCTCGTAGCCGAGCAGGCCGAAGTTCGCCGCGCGGGCACTCTCCCCCACTACCAGCACGGTCAGGGATTTGCGCGAATGCTGCTGCCAGGCCAGCTCGCGCTGAGCATCCTCGCCCACTTTGGCGAACGGCTTGGCAGCGGTGCCGATCCGCTCACCGACATAACCGAACGAGGCACCGACCACGTTGCTGGGCACCAGCATCAGGCGGATCTCGTGATGGTTGCGAAACAGCGAGGCGAGCCCCTGGTAGTTGGCCAGGGCGACCACGCCAAGCAATGCCACCGACGCGCCGCCCGCAAATAACTTGAACAGCAACTCGCGGTACCAGCTCCGGTACTGGATCGGGGTGTTGTAAAGCAACACCGACGGCAGCACACCCAATATCAAAAGATAAGCGCACAACTTAATGGAAAGCAGATCCATTACTTCAGCAGTATTGGTTTCTGCGGTATTACGCAACATACCTACATCAATAAGCACGCCATACTGGCTCATAAAGTAAGCGGCACCAGCACTGACCATGAACAAGGTAATCAATAGGGGTTTCAAAACACCCTTGAAGGCGACCAGGGTCAAGATCAGGTTGAAGGCGCAGAAGATCAGCACGGCAAAGGCCAGGCGCAGGAATATGCCCCCGACGCCAGGCTGTACAACGCTGGAAAGATGTTGCCAGAGTACCGAATTAAAGCCGATAAGCAGATAAAGACTGGCTAACAACGTGACCCATTCGGCCCGCAGCGGTTTGACCTTGAACATGGCGCTTCACTTGATTGATCGTCGGGAACAGTGCCGTTGCGGCACCACCTTGAAACAACCCGAACTTTAAGTAGCACACCATCAATTTTTTGTGAAAAAGACGCCAATGTTTAATGTATTGGCGTCAACTTTTTCATGACATATTTTTCACATTACTTAGGTCTTTTACACTTAACCCGGCAAATGCACCTTTGAATAGGCGTCCCGATCAATATCCAGCACCTCGACGCACAGCTGGATATCCAGCCCCGCGCGCGCCGGGATCGCTTCCTTGAGGACCTCCAGCACGCTGGCGGACAACTGGCGCTTCACCTCGGGCGAACGGCCACTGAGGATCGACAGCCTGGCATGGGCAAACGCCCGCTCGTTCGGTGCAATACCCACTCGATAGCCCGCAAAGGCTGCAGCGCGGCTCTTGATATCCAGCTCGTCGGCAAACTGGCCACTGCCCACCAGCACATGGTTCAGGCGCAGCAGCAGGCGGTCGACGTCCAGGTCACGCAGGTTGTCGCTGTATTCCACGTTCAGGTGAGGCATTGCACTGAATCCTTGGCGGGCGAATGATGCGACAGACTACCGCAGCCCCGAAACCTGGCAAAGACGACTATCCTCTAAGTTCATGACTTCCACCCCAAACCCCGGAGAGGTGAAGAAATGCCGGTCAAGCACGATTTGCTCGCAGACTTGAACATGACCAAAGAGGCGTTCGACGCCAAGAAGAAAACCGACACGCGGCTCAGCGAGCTGCACGAAAAGTACAACGCCATCGACACCGAGGTGCTCAAGGCAGAGAGCAGCAGCGCCACCGACGAACAGATCACCCAACTGCGCAAAAAGCGCCTGTTGATCAAAGACGATATCGTCGCTCACGTAAAATCGTAGCGCCCCGCAGAACAGTAAAAAGCCCCGCAGTTCGCTGCGGGGCTTTTGTTTACGCGATCGCAGACTTCAGCTGCGCGACCAGACCACCGGGAACCAGTCTTCGCGCATGCGATCGCCGGTCTTCAGGTCGATACCGGGAAACGGTGGCGAAGTGCGCCCCGGACGCTGGATATAGCGCACATCATCGCCCATGAAGCGGGTGGAAAACGCCCGCCGGCGGTTGCCGCCCGTATTGCCGGCGGCGCCATGCACGGTGCGAAAGTCGAACACCACCGCATCACCGGGCTCAAGTTCGGGAGAAAGAATCTCGTATTCGCCGTTCTCCACATCCGGCATGTCCATGAACACGCTTTCCCCCGAGCCTGCATCGGTCGCGCCGTAGAAGTCCTTGTTGCTGGCCCAGCTCTTGGGCCGCACCGGCTTTGGCCAGCGATGGGAACCCAGCACCACGCTCAACGTGTTGTGGCGAGTGACCGGGTCCAGCGGAATCCAGTAGCTGGCCGTCTGCAGGCCATCCACGCAGTAGTACGGCAGATCCTGGTGCCAGGGCGTCGGTTTGGAGGTCCCCGGTTCCTTGACCAGGATGTGTTCATGGAACACCTGCACTTCCCGAGACTGCATCAGGTCCCCGGCAATCCCCGCCGCAGGCGAATTCCGGACAAAGTCGGTGAATGCCGGAATACGTTGCCAGTTGCAGTAGTCCTCGAAGAAGCGCCCGCCTTCGCCACTGCCCACGTTCTCGATGGCAAAGGCGCTGGGGTCGGCCAGGTTTTGCTCGAACCCTTCGCGCAAACGCTCGATCCAGTCGCGAAACACGCCACGCAGCACGATGGCACCGTCGCGTTGAAATTGTTCGATATCGGCATTCATGGGGGCGGTCCTCTCTTGTTGTAATGGCCAAAAGTATTGGACGCCCGCCCGCCGCCGGTAAACGACACTTTGCCTATTCGCCACTATCAGCATTCTGTATGACCTGCCTTATTGTCACCTCCGCCAATTGGCCGGTTAATAGCCCTGCCTGTCTCCTTCGGCGCCTTGCCACTGAACAATAAGAACAATGAGGAGTTACCTGGGATGAACGATAACAACACCGCCTTGCGGCGAGGTCTGAGTACCCGTCATATCCGTTTCATGGCGCTCGGGTCGGCCATTGGCACCGGGCTGTTCTATGGCTCGGCCTCGGCCATCAAGCTGGCCGGGCCGTCTGTACTGCTGGCCTATCTGATTGGCGGCGCGGCCATTTACATGATGATGCGCGCCCTGGGCGAAATGGCCGTGCGCAATCCGGTGTCCGGCTCCTTTGGCCAGTACGCCAGCCAGTACCTGGGGCGCTTTCCGGGTTTTCTCACCGGCTGGAGCTATGCCTTCTCGATGCTCGTGGTGTGCCTGGCGGACGTCACCGCCTTCGGCGTCTACATGAGCTTCTGGTTCCCCGAGACGCCGCGCTGGATCTGGGTGCTGGGCATCGTGTTCTTCATTGGCGCCCTGAATCTGTGCAGCGTCAAGGTGTTCGGCGAGCTGGAGTTCTGGCTGTCGCTGCTCAAGGTCAGCGCAATTGTGTCAATGATCCTGGCGGGGGCGGCGGTGCTGATGTTCGGCATCCAGCTGGGCGGTTCCGCCGAACAGGTGGCGAGCATCAGCAACTTGTGGAGTCATGGCGGCTTCTTCCCCAACGGCGTCAGCGGCATGATCGCCTCGTTCGCCGTGGTGATGTTTGCCTTCGGCGGCGTCGAGATGATCGGCATCACTGCGGGCGAGGCCAAGGACCCGCAACGGGTCATCCCCAAGGCGATCAACTCGGTGCCGCTGCGTATCCTGCTGTTCTATGTGTTCACCCTGTTCATCCTGATGTCGATCTACCCCTGGACCCGCATCGGCAGCGAAGGCAGTCCCTTCGTGCAGATCTTCAGTGGCCTGGGCATCGGTTCTGCCGCCACCTTGCTGAACATTGTGGTGATCTCGGCAGCCGTCTCGGCGATCAACAGCGATATTTTCGCCGCCGGCCGCATGATGTACGGCATGGCCCAGAACGGTCAGGCACCGGCGGGCTTCTCGCGGCTGTCGCGCTTTGGGGTGCCGTGGATGACCGTGGTGGTCATGGCCGCAGCGTTGCTGTTCGGGGTGGTGCTGAACTACCTGGCGCCAGAGAACCTGTTCCTGATCCTGGCGGCGGTGGTGACCTTCTCGATCGTGTGGGTGTGGCTGATGATCCTGCTGTCGCAGATGGTGATGCGCCGCGGCATGACCCGCGATGAGGTGGCCAAGCTGCATTTCCCGGTGCCTCTGTGGCCTGTAGGCCCGGCCTGCGCGGCAGTGTTCATGCTGTTCATCTTTGGCGTGCTGGCCTGGTTCCCGGACACCCGCATGGCGCTGTATGTGGGCATCGGCTGGCTGGCCTTGCTGTCACTGGGCTACTGGCTGTTCGTGGCACGCCAACCCAAGGCGCTGGTCGCAGCGCCCGGGCCGGTCAATAGCTGATCTAGGCAGGAAACTGCTGCGTGGCCCACTCCAGGAATGCCTGCGCTGCCGCCGACGGGCGCATGGCACTGGACTGGGCCAGTACCACCGGCTGCGGGCTCACCGTCTCCAGCAAGGGGCGGCAGGCCAGCGGCTTGCCGTCATAGCTGCAATCACTCACCGGCCGCGTACACGACAACGCCACGCCATAACCATGGGCCACCAGCCCGCGCTGCATCTCGAAGGTCTGGGTCAGTTGCAGGACGGCAGGTTGCAGGTCGTGGGCCCAGAACAAGGAGAGAAAGTACTCGCGGGTCCTGGAGATATCTTCGAGGATCAGGCATTCGGCGGCCAGGTCCACCAGCGACACCTTGTCCTGCAAGGCCAGGGGATGATCGGCCGGCAACAGTGCGTAAGGCGTCAGTTGTGCCAGCACGCGCTTCTCGATGGGCGAATCGAGCCCCACGTCGTACGTCAGCGCAAGCTCTGCCTTGCCATCACCCAACCTGCGGTTTACCTCGGCAAGATCGGCCTCGAACAAGGTGATGCTGACGTCGGGATAGCGCTGGCGAAAGCCGCTCAACAGCCGTGGCGCGTAATACGGCCCCAGGTCCTGGAAGCAGATAAGGCTCAAGGCACCCCGCAAACTGGTTTGCTGCTCGCCGGGGCCACTGATGGCCGTTGCCATGTCGAGAATGCCGCGCGCCTGCTCCAACAGCTTGCGCCCGGCCGGGGTCAGCTCCAGGCCGCGGCTGACCTGGCGATGGAAGAGTTTTTCACCGAGGATCGACTCCAGCTGCGACAAGGCCAGGGAGACTGAAGGCTGGGAGATGTGCTTGGCCCGCGCCGCCGCACTGACACTGCCCTGCTCGGCGGCAGCGACGAAATATTCCAACTGGCGGAAAGTGAAACCGATCATCGCAATGCCCCAGGTGATGGTGTCGGAGCATTATGCCTATCGCGGGGCAAGCCCGCTCCTACTGTAGGAATGGGCTTGCCCCGCGATGCGACTACCTCTCCTTCAACGCCTCGGCCGGTTCGGCACGCCCACCATCGGCTGCCCCCCAGATTTGCGCATCGATCTTGCCCGACAACTCCGGGTAGTCCTTGGCATTGAACTCCGGCGTGCCCACCGCCCGTTGGGCGAAGTAGTCGCGGGTCAGCTTGACCACCACCCCCGACAGCAGGCAGATGGCAATCAGGTTGATGGTCGCCATCAGACCCATCGCTGCGTCGGCCGCATCGAACACCGTGGCAACGCTTTCATAGGCGCCCCACACCACCATCAACAAGGCCGCTGTACGCAGCACGGTCAGGCCCAGGCGGGTGTTGAGCTTCAGGTACACCATGGCGTTTTCGGCATAGGTGTAGTTGCCGATGATCGAGGTGAACGCAAAGAAGAAGATCGCAATGGCAATGAAGTACTGCCCGGCCGAACCGATGTGCTCGTTCATGGCCGCCTGGGTCAGCGGCGTGCCGGTCATGTCAGGGCCAGGAATCACGCCCGACAGCAGGATCATGATCGCGGTGGCGGTACAGATCAGCAGGGTATCGATGAACACGCCCAGCGCCTGCACAAAGCCTTGCGACGAGGGGTGATGGGGATTGGGGGTCGCCACGGCCGCGATATTCGGTGCCGAACCCATGCCCGCTTCGTTGGAGAACAGCCCGCGCTTCACACCATTGAGCAGGGCCCCGGCCACGCCGCCAGCGGCCGACTCGATACCAAAGGCACTCTTGACGATCAGCATCAGCACGCCTGGGACTTCACCCAGGTTGGTCAGGATCACATAGACCGCCACCAGCAGGTAGGCACCCGCCATGAACGGCACGACCCACTCCGCGAAGCGGGCAATCTTCTTGATGCCGCCGAAGATCACCAGGCCCGCCAGCACCGCCACCACGACACCGGTGGTCAGCTTGGGTACGCCGAAGGCGCCCTGGGTGGCATCGGCAATGGAGTTGGCCTGCACGGCGCCAAACACCAGGCCGAAGGCAATGATCAGGCACACCGAGAAGATCGCCGCCGCCCAGGGTGCGTTAAGGCCCTTGGCGATATAGAACGCCGGACCACCGCGATACTCACCCTTGTCGTTGCGTACCTTGTACAGCTGCGCCAGGGTGCTTTCGGCATAAGCCGTTGCCATGCCCAGCGACGCCACCACCCACATCCAGAACACCGCACCCGGCCCACCGAGGGTAATGGCCACGGCCACACCGGCCAGGTTGCCGGTACCTACCCGCGAGGCCAGGCTGGTGCATAGCGCCTGGAACGGCGTGATGCCACTGGCATCCTTGGTCGGTGCGCGCAGTACCGAGCGAAAGAATTCGGGCAAGTGGCGAAACTGCAGAAAGCCCAGACGGACAGTGAAGTAGATACCTGCGGCCAGCAGGCCATAGATCAGGACATACCCCCAGAAGAAGGTATTCAGTGCGTTGATCACGGCTGTCATCGTATGTTCCCAAGTAAAGCGCAGGGCCCTTGCAGGGCGCTGCTCAGTCTGTAAAGCAACTGGCGCCCGAGGACGCGCAGTGGCTTCTTCAATATGAATGGCCTGTAACGATGGGAGACGCCCACAGTTTCAGCAACGCCGTCGGCTTTGTCAGTGTAGTGACGATAGGTGCCGCGGGTCGGGGATCGCGTTGGCCAGCGTGCGCATGAGCGGGGCTGGCTCTTTTTTAGAGGGGCGCCATGGTAGCAGATCTGGCCTGCGGCCTGCTCGGGGAGTGTCAGCATGGGTAGTTTTGCACCGGTCCTGATCCACAAACGCGAGGGTCGATAGTGCAATGAATCAGTTCGCGTACAGTACGCAAATCGGCTTATCAGGCCGACCTGGTAAAGCACGGCCTGCACAACAGCAGGCCGTTAACGGCCCGAACCAGGACATCTGCCCGGGCCGGAACACACCAGTGAAAATCACCCTTTAGCGTTCAACTTTTTCAACTCTTCATAAGTTGCCGACTGCACAAACCAGAAGCCGGAAATGACGCACCAAAGGAGCGTCCCCCCTAAAAGCGCGACAGCGCCCTGCCAGGCACCCACGAGGAAGAACCCCGCTGCCGCGGCCAGCCAGATGCTGGCCAGCGCGACGTACAAAATTGTATTGTTGACACCAATTACAAACTCCCTCATCACCCTCTCCTTGTTGATTGCTTTTCCATAATTGGCCGGATTCGATTTTTCTTGCTGTAGACGCGTGAAAATCGCGCGGCTGGTAACTCTGCCAATTAAGAAAAAAAGAATATGTAGGAATTATCCGAATTCTTTATTTTTCGGACGGTAATAGCGGGACACAGGGCCAGGTGAACGGGTGAATCTGGGCGAAATAAAAATCAAGGCAAAAAAAAGCCCCGAAACCTAAGTTTCGGGGCTTTTCATATATGGCGGAGAGATAGGGATTTGAACCCTAGGTACTGTCGCCAGTACAACGGATTTCGAATCCGTCCCGTTCGGCCACTCCGGCATCTCTCCAGTGGCGCGCATGATACCAGCAGTTTACCCAAAGGCAAAGCCTGTTTGCGAAAAAAATTCGCGTGGTATCAGGCGCTTGCGTGAACTTGCCGCTTACAGCGGCACGCCCAGGCGTTTGGCAACTTCTTCGTAGGCTTCGATCACGTCGCCCAGACCCTGGCGGAAGCGGTCCTTGTCCATCTTCTTGCGGGTCTCTTTGTCCCACAGGCGGCAGCCATCCGGGCTGAACTCGTCGCCCAGGACGATCTCGCCGTGGAATACGCCGAACTCCAGCTTGAAGTCGACCAGCAGCAGGCCGGCGTCGTCGAACAGCTTGTTCAGCACTTCGTTGACCTTGAGCGACAGGGCTTTCATTTTCACCAGTTGCTCGGCGGTGCCCCAGCCGAAGGCGACAACGTGGGATTCGTTGATGAACGGATCGCCCTTCTCGTCGTTCTTGAGGAACAGTTCAAAGGTCGAAGGCTCAAGCTTGATGCCCTCTTCCACGCCCAGGCGCTTTACCAGGCTGCCGGCGGCGTAGTTACGCACGACGCATTCAACCGGGATCATGTCGAGCTTCTTGACCAGGCATTCGTTGTCGCCCAGCAGTTTGTCGAACTGGGTCGGGATGCCGGCTTCTTCAAGCTTTTGCATGATGAAGGCGTTGAACTTGTTGTTCACCATGCCCTTGCGGTCGAGCTGTTCGATGCGCTTGCCGTCGAACGCCGAAGTGTCGTTGCGAAACAGCAGGATCAAGCGGTCAGCGTCGTCGGTCTTGTAAACCGACTTGGCTTTGCCGCGGTAGAGTTCTTCACGTTTTTCCATGATGGGCTCCGCTTGCTAAATAAGATGGGCTAGGCGATTTCGCGCCAGTCGAGCCCGCAATCCTGGTTGGCCACTTGCAGCCAGTCCGGGTCGCACCCGAGGGTGTCGACGAAACATTGCCGGGCCAGCTGTGGCTGGTTGTTCTTGCTGCTGAGGTGGGCCAGCACCAGATGTTGCAGGTTCTGCCAGCCCAGCTCCGACACCAGGCGCGCGGCCTGGTGGTTATTCAAATGTCCGTAGTCGCCGCCGACCCGCTGCTTTAGAAACATCGGGTAAGGCCCGCGTCCGAGCAGGTCGCGACAGTGATTGGCTTCGATCATCAAGGCATCCAGGCCCTGGTAGCTGTCGAGCAAGGCGCAATCATAGGAGCCAAGGTCTGTCAGCACGCCAAAGCGCCGGCTACCGTCGTCAAACACATACTGCAGCGGCTCCAGCGCGTCGTGGGTAACCCCGACGGCCCTGATGGTCAAGCCACCGATCTGCAGTGTGTCGTTTGCCGCCAGAAATCCCGCTGCCTCGACCGGCTTGCGCATACCGCGCAAGGAGCCGCGGCTGAGATAGACCGGTACATTGTAGCGCCGCGCCAGCAACCCGACCCCATGCACGTGGTCGGCATGTTCGTGGGTGACCAGTACGGCACTCAATTGCTGCGCAGAAACGCCGAGCAGCGCCAGGCGCCGCTCGGTTTCACGCAGGGAAAAGCCGCAATCGACCAGGACAAGGGTATTGTCACTGGCGATCAGCGTGCCATTTCCCTGGCTTCCACTTCCAAGTACGGCGAAGCGCACTTAACCCAGGTTGTCCTGAATCACGCTCAGCACGCGGCGAGCGACGTCAGCCGGGGCCACGGTGTTGATGTTCTTCTCGACGGTCACCTGGACGCTGTCACCGACCTTGCTCAGGCGAACCTGATAACGCTCGGCACGGGCTTCACGCTCTTCCTTACTCGGCGCACTGCCGAACAGGCGACTGAAGAAGCCAGGCTCCTGGTCCTTGGTCTCGGCTGTTTCGGCCAGGTTGATGTAGTACAGGCCCAGGCTGCGGTTGATGTCTTCGACACGCCACTCGCCCTGCTCCAGGGCACGACCTACGCTCGACCAGGCGCGGTCGAGGTCGGAGCCCAGGTTAAGCACCGGGTTGCCGCTGCCGTCTTCGCTCAGGCTGACGCGGCTCGGGGCATCGAAGTCGCGAGCCGCGAGCAGGGACACCGAACCGCCCTTCTCGGCGCTGCGGGTCATGCTGGCGAGCATTTCGTCGACCAGGATGGCGTCGACACCGGCGTTGTTGGAGCGATCCGGGAACGCTTGCTCGGCAGTACTGCCGGCCGGACGCTCGACGGTCACGATGTAGACTTCACTGGTGTTGCGCTGTACGCCCGGCTCGATACGCACACGGGTACGCACTTCGTTGTCGCTGCTGCTCGAGGCACTGCCCAGGCGCTTGGCCATGGAGGCGGAGAGCTCGTCGAAGCGCTGCCAGGTGGTGTTGAACTCACCGGTTTGCGGACGCTCTTCGGCAATACGGAAACCGTTGTCTTCAAAGAACTGCCGGGCCACCGGCCAGACTTCGGCTGGCGAGCGCTGGGCCAGGACCCAACGGGCACTGCCGCTCTTCTGCAGGCTGAAGTCGCTGATATCGGCACCGGCGCTCAGCGGCTGCGGACGTGGCACTTCAAACTCGCCTTTGACGTTGTCGTCGGCGACGTTACGCGGGATCGGCAGCAGCGGGTCCAGGCGCTTGACGTTGGCAACGTCAGGTGGCAGTTGCATCGGCGCCTTCTGAGTGGCCTCCAGATAGTCGCTGCCACGGTCACGGAAGTAACCCTCTTCGCCCCACAACCAGCCACAACCACTGGTGCTGGAGATGATCAAGGCAAGGGCGGAAAGACCAGCCAATCGCTTCATGCGGTGTACGTCCTCAATTAAAACTGCAGGCCGCACTGGCGCATGGCCTGGCGTACCGTATCGTGACAGGATTCGCTCAGCCAGGTCAGCGGCAGGCGGATGCCCTTGTGCATCAGGCCCATTTCAACCAAAGCCCACTTCACCGGAATCGGGTTGGCTTCGACGAACAGGTCTTTGTGCAGGGGCATGAGTTTTTCGTTGATTGCGCGGGCTTTTTCGGCATCGCCTTCAAGCGCGGCTTCGCACAGGTCGGCCATTTCGCGCGGAGCGACGTTGGCGGTGACGGAGATGTTGCCTTTACCGCCCATCAGGATCAGTTCAACGGCAGTCGGATCATCGCCGGACAGTACGATGAAGTCCTTGCTCACGCCGTCGAGGATGGCCTTGGCGCGTTTCAGGTCGCCGGTGGCTTCCTTGATGCCGATGATGTTCGGCACGGTGGACAGGCGGATCACGGTCTCGGCCTGCATGTCGCAGGAGGTGCGGCCGGGTACGTTATAGAGGATCTGCGGGATGTCGACGGCTTCGGCAATGTGCTTGAAGTGCTGGTACAGGCCTTCCTGAGTCGGCTTGTTGTAGTACGGGACAACCAGCAGGCAGGCATCGGCGCCGGCGTCCTTGGCGTTCTGGGTCAGGTGCACCGCTTCGCTGGTGGAGTTGGCACCGGTACCGGCGATCACCGGGATACGCCCATCGACCTGCTTGACCACGGCCTTGATGACTTCAATGTGCTCATCGACATCCAGGGTTGCCGACTCGCCGGTGGTACCGACCGCAACGATGGCATGGGTGCCGTTTTTCAGGTGGAAGTCCACGAGTTTGCTGAGGCTGTCCCAGTCCAGACGCCCTTGTGCATCCATGGGTGTGACCAATGCCACCATACTGCCCGCAATCATGAAACTGCTCCTGCCGGAAAAAGAGAGCGGTAATGGTACTGGCGCCACCGGGCTTGCACAAGCGAAGCAGAAGGCCGGAGCATTCCCCTCGGCGGCCATTTTCGCTACCCTTCTCTCTTTGATCGGTACACAGCGGCCCGCCGGGCTGCCGACAACCTGCGCAGGCAGTGCCCAAAGCCTCGATCCTGAGCCCCGGGACCACGCCCTCCCGCCGATTTGCCCCGTCAGGTACCGACCGCTCATCGCTTTAGGAATGCTGCATGTCCACCCCCACCGTTCGCGAACAATTCCTTGTCATCAGTGCCCTGGGCGCCAATCCCATGGAGCTGACCAACATTCTGTGCCGGGCCAGCAACGATAATCGCTGCTCGGTCGTGACCTCGCGCCTGACCCGTCACGGCGAGTGCAGTGCCCTGGTCTTGCAGGTTGCCGGCAGCTGGGATGCCCTGGCGCGTTTCGAGGCCGCTCTGCCGGGCCTGGCCAAGAAACACACCTTCACCGTGAATGTGGTCCGCAGCGCCGAACTTGAAGTGCGCCCGCTAGCCCTGCCGTACGTGGCCTATGTCAGCGCCGCCTATCGCCCGGACATCATCAACGAGCTGTGCCAGTTCTTCATCGACCACCACGTGGAACTCGAGAACCTGACCTGCGACACTTACCAGGCGCCACAGACCGGCGGCACCATGCTCAACGCCACCTTCACCGTGACCTTGCCGGCCGGCACCCAGATCAGCTGGCTGCGCGACCAGTTCCTGGACTTCGCCGACGCCCTGAACCTGGACGCGCTGATCGAACCTTGGCGTCCACAAAACCCACTGTAAGGAAGCACACATGGCCGTAGAACTCGACCAACCCGTCGCCGATTTCCAGGCCCAGGCCACCAGTGGCCAGAGCGTCAGCCTGGCGAACCTTGCGGGCAAGCAAGTGGTGCTCTACTTCTACCCCAAGGACAGCACCCCGGGCTGCACCACCGAAGGCCAGGGTTTCCGTGACCAGTACGCAGCGTTCCAGGCGGCCAACACCGAGGTGTTCGGCGTGTCCCGCGACGGCATCAAGTCACACGAGAACTTCAAGGCCAAGCAGGCCTTCCCCTTCGAGCTGATCAGCGACAAGGACGAGGCTCTGTGCCAGCTGTTCGACGTCATCAAGCTGAAGAAGCTGTACGGCAAGGAATACCTGGGCGTGGACCGCAGCACCTTCCTGATCGACAAGAATGGTGTGCTGCGCAAGGCGTGGCGCGGCGTGAAGGTGCCGGGGCATGTGGATGCCGTGCTGGCTGAAGCTCAAGCACTGAACGAAAAGTAAGCCGATTGCGGGGCAAGCCCGCTCCTGTGGCCAGGAGCAGGCTTGCCCCGCGATGCATTCAAAGCAACGGCGCCACCACCGGCTCCTGCCGTGGCCAGGCATCCAGCACGGCCTTGAACAAGGTCGCCAGCGGAATCGCAAAGAAGATTCCCCAGAACCCCCACAACCCGCCAAACAACAACACCGCACAGATGATTGCCACCGGGTGCAGGCTCACCGCCTCGGAGAACAGCAGCGGTACCAGCACGTTGCCGTCCAGCGCCTGGATGATTGCGTACACCGCCATCAAGTAGATGAACTGGTCGCCCCAGCCCCACTGGAACAAGGCAATCAGGGTTACCGGCACGGTCACCACCACCGCGCCGACATACGGCACCACCACCGACAGCCCCACCAGCAAGGCCAACAGCGCTGCATAGTTCAGCCCCAGGGTGATGAAGGCGATGTAGGTGGCTACGCCGCAAATCAGAATCTCGATGCCCTTGCCACGGATGTAGTTGGCGATCTGGCGATTCATTTCTTCGGCCACCCGGGTCATCAAGGCACGCTCACGTGGCAGGTAGCCACTCACCCAGCGGGCGATCAGTTCACGGTCCTTGAGGAAGAAGAACACCAGGATCGGCACCAGCACCAGGTAGATCATGATGTTGACCAGCAACGGCAGGCTGGACAGCGAGAAGGTCAACGCCCACTGGCCGAACTTGCCGATCTCCCCGCGCATGGCCTCGATGGCCCGCAGCACCTGTTCATCCGACACCAGGTGCGGGTAGCGCTCAGGGAGCAGCAACAACAGCGACTGCCATTTTCCCAGCATGCCCGGCAACTCGTTCAACAAGGTGATCACCTGGTGCCAGAGCAGCGGTACCAGCACCAGCAGGAAAACCCCAAGCGCCCCCATGAACAGGGTGAAGACCAGGCCGACAGCGTAGCGGGTCGGTACCCGCAGGCGCTCCAGGGCATTGACCAGGCCCTGCATGAGAAACGCCAGGACCATGCCGGCCAGCACCGGTGCCAGCATGCCGCCCAGGGTCAGGACGGCGGTGAACGCCAGAAACAGCAAGACCGCCAGCACCACTGCTTCTTCGTCAGAGAAGTAGCGTTGCATCCAGTCGCGAAGCACCTTGAACATTGACGATCCTTAAGGGGAGAAAAACTCAGGCTTTGCGCAGCCAATAGGTGTACACACCACCCTCGGCTGATTCGAGCAGCAGCGTATGACCGGCCAACTTGGCAAAAGTGCGAAAGTCGCGCTGCGATCCTGCATCGGTCGCCACCACCTTGAGCACTGCGCCGCTGGCCAGGCGATTGAGCTCCATCTTCGCCTTGAGCAGCGGCAGCGGGCAGTTCAGGCCGCTGGCGTCGAGTTCGGCGTCAAAGGTCGGGGTATCGCTCATCGGGGTTCTCCAGGCAGGCACATACAATCGAGCCCGCTAGAATACCGCCACTGGTCGCCGACGTGTGAGCGGGCTACAGTAAGGCTCTTTGTCGACCAGAGCTTCGTGCATGAATTTACTGCGCCCCACCCTGCTGACGCTGGCCTGTTTGATGGCGCTCCCAAGCCATGCCGACGACCTGCCGTCACTCGGCGACGCCAGTTCTGCGATTGTTTCCCCCCAACAAGAACATCAGCTGGGCCGCGCCTGGCTCAGTTTGCTGCGGGGCAATGTCAATCAACTGAACGACCCTCAGCTCAAGGATTATGTCGAGACCAGCGTCTATCGCCTGGCCGAAACCAGCCAGCTGCAGGACCGCCGCCTCGAATTCATCCTTATCGACAGCCGTGAACTCAACGCCTTCGCCGCCCCAGGCGGGATTGTCGGGGTCAACGGCGGCCTGTTCCTCAACGCCCAGACCGAAGGCGAATATGCCTCGGTACTGGCCCACGAACTGGCTCACTTGTCGCAACGCCACTTCGCGCGGGGCGTCGAGGCCCAGCAGCGCATGCAACTGCCCATGATGGCGGCACTGCTCGCGGGCATCGTCGCTGCCGCAGCCGGCGCTGGCGACGCGGGTATCGCCGCGATTGCCGGTACCCAGGCCGCGGCCATTCAGGAACAACGGCGCTTTTCCCGCCAGAACGAGCAGGAAGCCGACCGCATCGGCATCCTCAATCTGGAAAAGGCCGGGTACGACCCGCGCAACATGCCCAGCATGTTCGAGCGCCTGATGCGTCAGTACCGCTACGACGCCAAGCCGCCGGAATTTCTTCTCACTCACCCGGTGACCGAATCGCGTATCGCCGACACCCGCAACCGCGCCGAGCAGGCGCCCAAAGGCGGTACCGAAGACAGCCAGCGCTATCAGCTGATTCGCGCCCGCGTTGCCTTGATCTATGAAGGCACCCCAGGCCTGGCCGCCAAGCGCTTCCGCGCCCAGCTAGACGAAAACCCGAACATGGATGCGGCCCGCTATGGCCTGGCCCTGGCCCAGATCAAGGGCGGCCAGCTCAACGAAGCACGCGAGAGCCTCAAGCCGCTGCTGGCCAAGGCGCCCAACGACATCACCTACAACCTGGCGCAGATCGACCTGGAGATCACCAACAACCGGCTGGCCGATGCCCAGCAGCAGGTCGATCGAATGCGCGCCCAGTACCCGGCCAACTACCCGCTGCAGCAGGCCCGGATCGACCTGCTGCTCAAGCAGAACCGCCCTGCCGAGGCAGAGAAGGCACTGGACGCACTGCTCAAGAATCGCCCCGAAGACCCGGATGTCTGGTACGACGTGGCGGAAGTCCGTGGACTGGCCGGCAACACGGTCGGCCTGCATCAGGCGCGTGCCGAGTACTTTGCCTTGGTGGGTGACTACGACCAGGCGGTGCAGCAACTCGACTATGCCAAGCAACGGGCTGGCAACAGAGTGCTGAAAGAGAAGATCGATGCGCGTCAGCGAGAGCTGATGGAGCAGCAGCGCATGGTCAAGGAAATGATGCGCTGAGGTCCTGAAATGCATCGCGGGGCAAGCCTGCTCCCACCAACCCGGTAGGAGCGGGCTTGCCCCGCGATAGTTACCTCAAGCGTTACCGGACAACTTCATCCGCGCCGCCTGGGTAAAGTCGAGCATGCGCTTGAGCGGCTTGATTGCCTGCGGAATCAGCGCCGGCTCCACGAAGATCTCATTGCTACCCTCACGCAGGCACTGCAAGGTGCGCTCCAGGGTGTTCATGGCCATCCACGGGCAGTGAGCACAGCTGCGGCAGGCCGCGCCATTACCCGCCGTAGGCGCTTCGATAAAGATTTTGTCCGGGCACAGCTGCTGCATCTTGTAGAAGATGCCGCGGTCGGTCGCCACGATGAAGGTCTTGTTCGGCAGGGTTTGCGCCGCGGCAATCAGCTGGCTGGTGGAGCCCACGGCATCTGCCAGGTCGATCACTGCCTCAGGCGACTCCGGGTGTACCAGGATCGCAGCATCGGGGTACAGCGCCTTCATGTCGGCCAGCTGGCGCGACTTGAACTCTTCGTGAACGATGCAGGCACCGTCCCACAGCAGCATGTCGGCGCCGGTCTGCTTCTGGATGTAGCGACCCAGGTGCTGGTCTGGGCCCCAGATGATGGTCTCGCCGTTGTCCATCAGGCTCTCGACGATTTCCAGCGCGCAGCTGGAGGTTACCACCCAGTCGGCCCGGGCCTTGACCGCCGCCGAGGTGTTGGCATAGACCACCACGGTGCGCTCCGGGTGTTTGTCGCAGAACGCCGAAAACTCGTCCACCGGGCAACCCAGGTCAAGCGAGCAGGTCGCTTCCAGGGTCGGCATCAGCACACGTTTTTCAGGGTTGAGGATCTTGGCGGTTTCGCCCATGAAGCGCACGCCGGCGACAATCACGGTGCTGGCTTCATGCTTGTTGCCAAAGCGGGCCATTTCCAGCGAATCGGACACGCAGCCGCCGGTTTCCTCGGCCAAGGCCTGGATCACAGGATCGCAGTAGTAATGGGCAACCAGCACCGCGTTCTGCGCCTTGAGTTCGGCGGCGATGGCGGCGCGGTAGTCGGCCTCTTGCTCGGGTGTCAGCGGCTTGGGCTGCTTGGCATCGAGGTGGGCTTGGACCAAAAGGCGTTCGGAAATCTGGGTCATGATCGCTGGACCTGCAGGCGCTTGTGCGCGTAAGTCGAGTGTATCACCGAGCCCTGGCAAATCGGTTACAGGCTCCGCGAGCAAAGCGCTGAACGGCGTTGCAGGCAGAACCAAAGACCTTCTGCGGCCTCGGGTTTTTATGGGATGCCGAAGGCTACAGTTAATCGGATGAATTCAAAAGGTTTTTTTAGTGAAACAAGCCCCGGTGCGACAGGTCTGTCGCACCGGGGCTGCTTTTTCAGCCTCGTGGCTGGAGCGCACCGAGGTTGGCCATGATCAGGCTGGCGAATTGTTCGACGGTCATCTTCTGGCCGTTGAAATCCACCATGCCATCGGCGTAATGCAGGCTGGACAGGATGTCATTGCCCTGCACCGTGGCCATCTGGCTTTGCAGTGCAATCATGCCGACCATTTCGCCGGTCTGGGCGACTTGCTGGGCCTGGATCTGCGCTTCGCTCTGCCCCTGCAGGCGCGCCTGCAGCGCAGCCAGGTCGCCAATCATCGGCTTGGACAGCTGCAGCTTGCTCTGCACCTGGGCGATCAACTGCCGGTACAGCTCGGCAGGCGGCAGCTCCAGGGAAGATGGCTGGGCAAAGTCGACACTCAGGTTGAAATGGCTTTCACCACTGGCGGTCTTGAACGAGAAGTCCTCCAGGGCGATCTGCGGCTTGGCGGCCAGCAGCTTCTGAACATTGGCGTTGACCTGGGCTTTTTCCGCCTCGCTCATCGGCAAGACCGGTACAGCCTGACCTTGCGCGGCTGCCGCCTGGAACTCCGGCAGGCGGCTCTGGTACCAGACCATCAGGGCCTGCATGGCGGGCATGTCGATGTTCTTGAGGTTCCAGACCATGGCGCTGGAGCCCACCGGGCTGCCGTCGAAATTGATGTCGCCGACCTTGTAGACCATGTTGCCGGAGAAGTTGTCGCCGTCGGCCCGGGACTCGCTGCGGTGTTCGAGGTGCTTGAGCAGCAACACCTTCTGCTGCTCGCCCACGGCGGCACTGAGCTGGTCGAGCAGCATGCTCCCGGAGCCGACATAGAAGCCGTAGGGCGTCTTGCTCAGGTCACCGTTCAGGCTCAGGTTCTTGAGCTCGATCTTCAGCGGCCCGGTTTCCTGATCGACCAGATCCAGGTTCAGGCTCGGCGCGGCGCCGGTGAACGTGATCTGCTCACCATCCCGTGTGCCACTGGCGGCAATGGCCAGCCCCGAGAACGTGATGGTCGAACCACCCGCCTCGCTCACTTTCATGGGCGGCATGATCAGGGTGCCGTCGCTGGAGCCGTCGTAGCCGAGGCTGTTCTGGCCGTACACCGGCGGTACCTCGCCGCTGGCGGCGAACAGTTCGGCGGTGAGTGCATCCTTTTCCAGGGCATAGTTGCTGGTAGCCATCACTGGCATGAGCTTGAACGCCTTGAGCCGGCTCAACGGCAACGGGCCGTGTTCGACCTGATCGACAAAGCCCAGCTCGAAGCTCTCCACCCGGTCACCGACCATCATGTCCTTGACCTTGATGCGGTAACGCGCGGTGCTGGAGAACAGGTGCGACTCCAGCGATGCCAGTTCCACACTCACGGTGCCGTTGAGCCCCGTGGATTGCTTGAGTTGAATGTTGGCCTGGGCCATGGCCTGGTCGAGTACTTCTGGCAATTGCTTGCCGGTGTACCAGGCACCTGCCGTACACACTGCGGCCACGGCGACGACGAGCCCTGACAGTACACCCACTGCTTTCTTCATGAATTGTTCCGCTTGTCCATTTGTAGGGAATTGCTGCTGCAAGGCCTTAGGCCTATTCGTTGACGTCCATGTACTCGCGGGCCCAGACGATGTAGTCGCCCGGCACGGTGTAGGTATGGGTAAGTTCGGTGGCGCTCAGGTCCGAGGCGCTGCTGGTGATGCGGCGTTGTTCGCGCAGGCAGTCGTAGGTGGCCTTGATCGCGGCAAAGTAGGCGCCGTGACCGTCCACGGCAATGCGCACACCCAGTTGCGCCAGGCGCGCATCATCGTGCAGTTGCGGGTTGCCGTAGGTCACCAGCATCAGCGGCACGCTCAGGTGCGCAGCGATCTGCTCAAGGTGCTCGAAGTCGCGGATGCCGACCATGCACAGCGCGTCGGCGCCGGCGTTCTGGTAGGCCACGGTGCGGGCAATCACTTCTTCGACCGGGATCAATGCAGCGTTGGTCCGGGCGATGATCGCAAGCTCCGGATCGACCCGCGCTTCCAGGGCCGCGCGGATTTTGCCGACGCCCTCGGCAATGCTGATCAGGTCGGTGGACTTGCGGCCGAACTGCGCCGGCAGCAGGGTGTCTTCGATGGTCAGGGCGGCAATGCCGGCACGCTCGAGCTCGGTCACCGTGCGCATGACGTTCAGCGCGTTGCCATAGCCGTGGTCGGCATCGGCGATCACCGGCAACTGGGCTACCCGGCCGATCCGCGTGGCCTGCTCGGCGAACTCGCTCAAGGTGATAAGGGCAAAATCAGGTGCGGCCAGCACCTGCAGGGAAGCGACCGAACCACCCAGGATGCCAACCTCGAAACCCAGGTCGGCAGCGATACGCGCCGACATCGGGTCGAACACGGAGGCCGTGTGGTAGCAGGCAGGAGAAGCAAGGAGTTTACGAAACGCGCGACGCAGGTCTTGGTGGGAGGCTCTTGGCATGGTCTTTCCAATCAATCGACTTCATTTATTGGATAGAACATACCACTGCCAGCCGGTCGCCCGACAGGGTCAGATAGATGGCTAGTTGTGTCTCAACTGCGCCGATGTGATCGTTTGAGTGTTTCGCTGGGCAACTCCTTGAACAATTGCTGGTAGCTGCTGGAGAACCGCCCAAGGTGCCAGAACGACCAGTGCATGGCGACTTCGGCGACCGTACTTTCCCCGCCCTTGCAACTCAACAGCTCGCGCCGGGCGCTGTTCAGGCGGCGCAGGCGCAGCCAGTGGGCTGGCGTCATCCCGGTGAAGGTCTTGAAGGCTTGCTGCAATTGGCGCAAGGGGACTTCGGCGACCTGCGCCAGCTCCAGCAGATTGAGCGTTTCTTCCGGGCAGTCACCGGCCCATTGGCCGATCCGGCGCATGATCAGGCGCTCTTCGGAACGCCGCCACAGGGCGCTGCGGTCCAGGCAGACACTCGCGCTGTCGAGAATGAACAAGCAATCCTGAAGCAACTGCTCGGCCAGCGCTTCGCGGCTCGGCGGATCGACCTCCTGCCCCAGGCGCGTCAGGGTGCTGCTCAACCAGCGACTGAACAGTGCGTTCTGCATGGAGTTGAGCGGGGCCATGAACAGCCCTTCCAGGCGCGCAATGTCGACCCGATGGCGTTGCACGAACTCCGGCCCGAACACCACGGCCACTTCCTGATAGTTCTCCGGGGTGATCCAGATATTGCGGCTTTCGCCATTGAGCAGGTACAGGCTGTTGTCCGTGCGGTCGAAGCAGAATGTCAGGGCGCCGGGCGGGGCGCGAAAACTCTGCTCGACGCGCGTGTTCATGGATTCTTCGTAGATCTCGACGCCTTCAAGCTCCAGACAACGGATGCGGCCAGCGAAATGCCCGGGCGACATCTGCTGGTAATGCACGGTCCAGTTGGGCGACGCGCGCTCTTGTTCAATCACGGTGGCGGTACTGAAAGCCTGGACCTGGAACGGATTTGGCGCTGTCATGAGCTGCTCTTCATGCACTCTTTTGGTGCATTTTATTCTGCGGAAAGTGGATAGATCGAACGCGCAAGCGTCACCCAAGATAGCCCTCAACGCGCTGCAGGGGAAGTCGTCCAGACGGCATACCAGCCTTGATCGCTGGTCCTGGCGCGTAATAAAACCAATAACGAGGTCTTTATGAATGCCCCTTTCGATCAGCTGTCTGCGTGGCTGAAAGAACACAAGATTACCGAAGTCGAGTGCGTGGTCAGTGACCTGACCGGTATCGCCCGCGGCAAAATTGCACCCACCAACAAGTTCCTGCATGAGCGAGGCATGCGCCTGCCGGAAAGTGTGTTGTTGCAGACGGTAACCGGGGATTTTGTCGACGACGACATTTACTACGACCTGCTCGACCCTGCCGACATCGACATGGTCTGTCGTCCGGATTCCTCTGCGGTGTACATGGTGCCGTGGGCCCTGGAACCCACTGCCATCGTCATCCACGACACCTTCGACAAGCAGGGCAACCCCATCGAGCTGTCGCCGCGCAACGTGCTTAAAAAAGTACTCAAGCTGTATGCCGACAAGGGCTGGCAGCCGATCGTGGCCCCCGAAATGGAGTTCTACCTGACCCAGCGTTGCGACGACCCGGACTTGCCGCTGCAAGCGCCGCTGGGCCGCTCGGGCCGTGCCGAAAGTGGCCGGCAGTCGTTCTCCATTGATGCCGCCAACGAATTCGACCCGCTGTTCGAGGACGTCTACGACTGGTGCGAAGCCCAGGGCCTGGACCTGGACACCCTGATCCACGAAGACGGCCCGGCGCAGATGGAGATCAACTTCCGTCACGGCGACGCCCTGGACCTGGCCGACCAGATCACCGTGTTCAAGCGCACCATGCGAGAGGCAGCGCTCAAGCACAACGTCACCGCCACCTTCATGGCCAAGCCTGTGGGCGATGAGCCAGGCAGCGCCATGCACCTGCACCAGAGCGTGATCGACATCGCCACCGGCAAGCCGATTTTCGTCAATGACGATGGGCAGATGAGCGAGCTGTTCCTGCATCACATCGGCGGCCTGCAGAAGTACATCCCCAAGGTGTTGCCGATGTTCGCCCCCAACGTCAACTCGTTCCGCCGCTTCCTGCCCGATACCTCGGCACCGGTGAACGTGGAATGGGGTGAAGAGAACCGTACCGTGGGCCTGCGCGTACCGACGTCCAGCCCCGAGGCCATGCGCGTCGAAAACCGCCTGCCCGGCGCCGACGCCAACCCGTACCTGGCCATCGCCGCCAGCCTGCTGTGTGGCTACCTGGGCATGGTCGAGCAGATCAACCCCAGCGCCCCGGTGCAGGGCCGCGCCTATGAGCGTCGCAATTTGCGCCTGCCGATCACCATCGAGGACGCCCTGGCGAACATGGAAGACTGCCCGAGCATCGAGCAGCACCTGGGCAGCAAGTTCATTCGCGGCTACGTGGCGGTCAAGCGCGCCGAACATGAAAACTTCAAGCGGGTGATCAGTTCCTGGGAGCGTGAGTTCCTGCTGCTCAGCGTCTGAGCCCCCTGGCAAACATCGAGAAAAACAATTCGAAGAGGTGTCGACATGCGTTCATTGAAAACAGTTGCAAGTGCATCCCTGGCGCTGCTGGTCAGCGCCGCGGCCCAGGCCCAGCCCAGTGTCAGCGTGTACAACTGGACCGACTACATCGGTGATACCACCCTGGCGGATTTTCAGGGCAGCACCGGTATCAAGGTCATCTATGACGTGTTCGACTCCAACGAAACCCTGGAAGGCAAGTTGCTGGCCGGTCGTACCGGCTACGACGTGGTGGTGCCTTCCAACCACTTTCTCGCCCGCCAGGTAAAAGCCGGCGCGTTCCTCAAGCTGGACCGCGAGCAACTGCCGAACTGGAAGAACCTGGACCCGGTGCTGCTCAAGGCCCTGGAAGAAAACGATGCCGGCAACCAGCATTCGGTGCCCTACCTGTGGGGCACCAACGGCATCGGCTACAACGTCGACAAGGTCAAGCAGGTACTGGGCGTCGATCACATCGACTCCTGGGCGGTGATGTTCGAGCCGGAGAACCTCAAGAAGCTCAGCAAGTGCGGCGTGTCGTTCATGGACTCGGCCGACGAGCTGTTCCCGGCAGTCCTCAACTACATGGGCATGGACCCACGCAGCAACAGTGTCGAGGACTATAAAAAAGCCGAGGCCAAGCTGCTGACCCTGCGCCCCTACATCACCTACTTCCATTCCTCCAAGTACGTCTCGGACCTGGCCAACGGCGACATCTGCGTAGCCTTCGGTTACTCCGGCGACGTGTTCCAGGCCGCCAACCGCGCCAAGGAAGCCAACAACGGGGTCAACATCGCCTACGCCATTCCCAAGGAAGGCGCCAACTTGTGGTTCGACCTGCTGGCCATTCCCGCCGACGCCAGCAACCCGAAAGAAGCCTATGCCTTCGTCAACAACCTGCTCGACCCGAAAGTGATTGCCAAGGTCAGCACCTCGGTCGGTTATGCCAACGCCATTCCATTGTCCCAGCAGTACATGGACGCCGAGCTGGTCAAGAACCCCGAGGTGTATCCGCCGCAAGCGGTGCTCGACAAGCTGTACGTCTCCAACACCCCGTCGCCGCAGATCATGCGCGTGATGACCCGCTCCTGGAGCAAAGTGAAGTCGAACAAATGAGCCAGGGAGCCACTATGAATCCTGCTGCGCAACACGCCAGCTCCTACTACCGGGCATCGGTCGGACCGATGCCTGAACACCCACCGCTGATCGGCGAACTGAGCGCCGATGTCTGTGTCATCGGTGGCGGCTTCACCGGCGTCAACACCGCCATCGAACTGGCCCAGCGCGGCCTCTCGGTGATCCTGCTCGAAGGCCGGCGCATCGGCTGGGGAGCCAGCGGCCGCAACGGCGGCCAACTGATCCGCGGCATCGGCCATGAGGTCGAGGGCTTTGCCCGCTATGTCGGCCAGGAGGGGGTCAAGTACCTGCAACGGGCCGGCATCGAATCGGTGGAAGTGGTGGCCGATCGTATCCGCCAGCACAACATCGAATGCGACCTGCGCTGGGGCTTTTGCGAACTGGCCAACACCCCGGCCCAGTTCGCGGCCTTTCGCAACGAGCAAGAGAGCCTGGCGGCGCTGGACTATCGCCATGAAACCCAACTGATCGGCCCCGAGCGGATGCACGAGGTCGTGGCGAGCTCGGCCTACGCCGGCGGTTTGATCGATCGCGGCTCGGGCCATTTGCATCCCCTTAACCTGGTGCTGGGCGAAGCCCGTGTGGCCGCCTCCCTGGGCGTGCGCATCTTCGAGCACAGCCCGGTGCTGGAGATCAACCACGGTGCCACCGTGCAGGTACGCTGCGCTCATGGCAGCGTGCGGGCCGGTAGCCTGGTGCTGGGCTGCAACGCCCACCTGGAAGAGCTGGAGCCACGCCTGAGCGGCAAGGTGCTGCCCGCCGGTAGCTACATCATTACCACCGAGCCGTTGAGCGCGGCGCAAGCCAAGGCACTGATCCCGCAGAACCTGGCAATGTGCGACCAGAAAGTCGGCCTGGACTACTACCGGCTCACCGCAGACAACCGCCTGCTGTTTGGCGGCGCCTGCCACTACTCCGGGCGCGACCCGCTGGATATCGCCGCCTACATGCGCCCGAAGATGCTCAAGGTGTTCCCGCAACTGGCCGACACCCGCATCGAGTTCCAGTGGGGCGGCAAGATCGGCATCACCGCCAACCGCTTCCCGCAGGTCGGGCGCCTGTCCCAGCACCCCAACGTGTACTACGCCCAGGGCTATTCCGGCCATGGCCTGAACGTCACCCACTGGACCGCCCGGCTGTTGGCAGAGGCGATTGATATCGGCCACAGCCAGGGCATGGATGTGTTCAGCGCCGTACCGCACATGACCTTCCCCGGTGGCAAGGCGTTGCGCTCGCCGCTGCTGGCGCTGGGGATGATGTGGTATCGACTGCGCGAGGTACTGGGCTGACGCGCCCAAGTATTTCGATGTGCTCACTTGCGACAGACGGATTTGCAGCTACTTTCAGTTAAGTCTTTGTTTCAACATATGACTGGCCTCGGAGGCAATCGTCGCATGGCTGCAATTCAATCGTTTTACCGTCCAGGAAGCTGGTTGCTTGGCGCACTGCTGCTGGCCCTGGCCGGCTGCACCAGTATCGACGCGCGCACCACCGAATATGTCGGCGTACCTCATGCGGCGCCCACCAGCGCCGCCAACGTCGAAGTGCTGCGCCGTGAACCGCTGCGCGCCCATGATCGGTTGGGTGAAATCCTGGTCGACGCCAGTGTCGAGCCACCGCCACCGATTACCGAAGTCGAACAGAAACTGCGCGAAGAGGCCGCCAAGATCGGCGGTGATGCGGTGGTCGTGGTCTACGACCGTATCGCACCGGTTTCTGCCTATGTCAGCGGGCCGCTGTGGGACCGGGACATCCACTCCGTTGAAGGACGCAAGCTCAAGGGCATCGTCATCAAGTACCGCTAGTGCATCGACAGACTGAACAGGCGTTTTTGCTATGAAATGGATTTCTGCTGCTCGCTTGTTTCTACCCTGTGTTTTGCTGCTCTCCCAGGCCGCCCAGGCTGACAACGCCGAAACCGCGAACAAGAGTAACAACCCGCTCAACCTGGCACCGGGCTTGAACCTGCAGGATTACTACACCCCCTCGCTGTACGACACCAATGCCCACACCAACGACCTGCTGCTGCGCGGCACCCTGCCTGTCGCTGCCGGCGATGTGCTGCCCGTTGCGCAACTGCTGCGGGCCACCCTGCCGGTCAGCACCCGCCCCGACCCGCACGGCGGCTACAGCACCGGCATGGGCGACCTGAACCTGTTCGATATCTTCCTGCTCAAGACCGAAGGCGTGCAGTTGGGGATCGGCCCTCAGATCACCGCCCCTACCGCCGAGCACGACGAACTGGGTACCGGCAAATGGCAAGCCGGTTTTGCTGCGGTGGCCATCGATGCGTCGCCGCGCGGCCTGCTCGGCGCCCTGGTGCAGTACCAGAGCTCGTTTGCCGGTGATGACGATCGCGTCCATGTCGAGACCGCCACCCTGCAACCCTTTCTGATGCACAACCTGCCCAAGGGCTGGTACCTGCGTTCCACCGCCACCTGGACCTTCGACCTCAAGAACGACACCCATTACATCCCGCTGGGGCTGGGCCTGGGCAAGGTCTGGAAGAGCGGCAGCAACATCCTCAACGCCTTTGTCGAGCCGCAGTGGACCGTGGAAAAGAAAGGCGATGGCCTGCCGCAGTTCACCCTCTTCGCCGGCCTCAACATGACGTTTGGCAAATAAGGATCGGCGATGAATCTACAAAAAATTGCGCTGTGCACGTCGTTGCTACTGAGCTTCGGTAGCGCCCAGGCCGAGTTCAACGCCAGCCTGGACGAAGCCCGCCAGATCGCCAAGGAGGCCTATCTGTACGGCTTTCCGGTCGTGGAGATGTACAAGACTCTCTACACCCAGGCCGTGGACAGCGGCAGCCCGGACTACAAGGCGCCCTTCAACCAGATCGGCAACAGTGCCAGGGTGTTCACACCCAAGGACACTGCGTTCATCACCCCCAATTCCGACACGCCCTACTCGTTCGTGTGGATGGACCTGCGCAGTGAACCGCTGGTACTGACACTGCCGGCCATCGAGGAGAACCGCTACTACTCGACCCAGCTGATCGACATCTACACCCAGAACTTCGCCTACCTGGGCACCCGCAGCACGGGCAACCAGGGCGGCCATTACCTGATCGCAGGCCCCGGCTGGCAGGGGCCGACGCCGGAAGGTATCGACAAGGTCATCCACAGCGAAACCCAGGTGGTCTATGCCTTGTACCGTACCCAGCTGTTCAACGAAGCGGACCTCGCCAACGTCAAGGCAATCCAGCAGGGCTACGAGGTCCAGCCGCTGAGCGAGTTCCTCGATCAGTCCCCGCCCCCGGTACTGCCGGCGGTGGCCTGGCTGAAACCGCAGCCGAACATGAGCGAAACCCCTGCGCTGTTTCGCTACTTGAATTTCATGATGGCCTTCGCCCCGCCGCTAGACAGCGAAAGCGAGCTGCTGCAGCGCTTCAGAAAGATCGGCATCGACACCGACAAGCCCTTCGAGGAAAGCGTGCTGAGCACCGAACAGCGCCAGGCCTTGCAAGCCGGTATCGAAGACGGCAAGGCCGAGTTCGCCGCGTTCAAGAAATCCGATATCGATACCCACAAGATCAGCAGCGGTGACCTGTTCGGTACCCGCGAGCACCTGGATAACAACTACCTGTACCGCTATGCCGGGGCCAAGCTCGGGATCTTCGGCAACTCTGCCGAAGAGGCCAGCTACATGGGCTACTTCACCGATGCCCAGGGCCAGCCGGCCGATGCCGCCAAACACAACTACACGCTGCATTTTGCCAAGGGCCAGTTGCCTCCGGCCAAGGCGTTCTGGTCGCTGACGATGTACGACGGCGCGACCCGCCTGCTGGTCGACAACCCGCTGAACCGTTACCTGATCAACTCGCGGATGCTCGACCAGCTCAAGAAGGACCCCGACGGCGGCCTGACCCTCTATGTGCAGCATGAGTCGCCCGGCAAGGCCCGTGAGAGCAACTGGCTGCCTGCTCCCAACGGCCCGTTCTACGGCGTGCTGCGCCTGTACCTGCCTGGCCCGCAAGTGGCCAGCGGTCAGTGGAAACTGCCACTGCTTACGCCCGTGGCGAAATAACCAGAAGTCGACCCAAGGAGCCTCAGCATGAGGATGCGCACCACCGTCACGGCCACGGCCCTGCTGGCCCTGACGCCCCTGGCCGGACAGGCCGACAACGCCCGCGACTGGCAGAACATTCCGATCGGCCTGGACATGGTCTTTGGCTACTACAACCGCATCGACGCCAACACCCCGATCGACACTTCGCTGCCGATTGATGGCCTGTCGCTGGACGCCGACCTGTACCTGTTTCGCTATGCCCGCAGTTTCGGTATTGACGGGCGCAACAGTGCCATTCAGTTGATCCTGCCGTATGCCGACGTGTCCGCCTCGTTCGACGATGCGCGGTTCTTCGATGGCACCAAACACAACGGCGGCATGGGCGACACCCAGATCGTGTTTGCCCACAACTTTTTCGGCGGACCGGCACTGACCGCCGAGGAGTTCGCCAGCTGGACGCCGGAAACCTTCATGACCGGTGCGCTGTGGCTGACCATCCCCAATGGCGATTACGACAAGGACCGGGTCATCAACATCGGCGCCAACCGCTGGGTGGTCAAACCGGAAATCGGCTTTGGCACCCCCTTCGGCCCGACGTGGCTGGAGATCAACACCTGGGTCTCGCTGTTCGGCGACAACGATGACTACCAGGGCAGCAGCAAGCTGGAGCAGGACCCGCTCTATGCCGTCGAGGGCCACTACAGCTACTCCTTCAACCGCGCCCTCTGGGCATCGCTGGATGCCACCTACAGCACCGGCGGCGAAACCAAGATCGACGGCGTCGGCCAGGACAACAAGCAGGAGAACGTGCTGCTCGGCGCCAGCATGGGCTTCATGCTCTCGCCTCAGTTCGGCGGCCTGATCGCGTACACCGATACGGTTTCCGAACGCAACAAATCGCCGGATGTGAACACCTGGACGTTACGTCTTAACTATGCGTGGTAGGGGGAGAGGATGAGCGCACTGACAGACATCAAGGCCTTGCACGCCGCCATCGCCGAAACGGTACTGGGCCAGGACGAGGTCATCCGGCAAATCCTGGTGGGCCTGCTGGCCAACGGGCATGTGCTGCTCGAAAGCCTCCCGGGCCTGGCCAAGACCCGCACGGTCAAGGCCCTGGCCCGACACCTGGATGCGCACATGAGCCGTATCCAGTTCACCCCCGATCTGCTGCCGTCGGACATCACCGGCGCGGAGGTGCTGCAACAGGTCAACGGCCAAAACCAGATCCAGTTCCAGCCAGGCCCCCTGTTCGGCAACCTGATCCTGGCCGACGAAATCAACCGCGCCCCGGCCAAGGTCCAGGCGGCGCTGCTCGAAGCCATGGAAGAGCGGCAGATCACCGTGGCCGGCAACAGCCACAAACTGCCGGACCTGTTCATGGTCATCGCCACCCAGAACCCTATCGAGCAGGAAGGCACCTACCCCTTGCCCGAAGCGCAGATGGACCGGTTCCTGATGAAGGTGCTGCTCGACTACCCGGCGGCCGACAACGAAACCCGCGTGTTGCAGCTGCTGCGCGAGGAAGAGCAGAACAGCACTGCACACGCGGCCGCCAGCACCTTCAGCCTGGCCCAGGACGTGGTGTTCCAGGCCCGCCAGGAAATCGCCGCGATCCACGTATCCCCCGCCATCGACCGCTACCTGATCGACCTGATCAACGCGACCCGCCACCCCGCCGACTACGACGCCGATCTGGCCCGCTGGCTGCAACTGGGCTCAAGCCCGCGCGGCGGCATCAGCCTGGACCGCTGCGCGCGTGCCGACGCCTGGTTGCAGGGGCAGGATTTCGTCTCGCCGGACAACGTCCGGGCGATGGTCCACCCGGTACTGCGTCACCGCCTGCAACCGAGCTACGACGCAGTGGCCGATGGCGTCGGCAGCCAGCAGATCCTCGACCGGCTGCTGGACAAGGTCGCCATCCCGGCATGAGGAGCACAGCATGGCGGTGAAAGTGCAGGCACCTGACGGGCTGGTGTATGTCTCGCTGGCCCAGCTCATGGCCCTTGAGGCCGATGCCCAGGGCTTGAGCTTTCTGGCCCGGCAACCGCGCGCCAGCGTGCTTGCCGGCAGCCATGCCTCACGGCTGCGCGGACGCGGTCTGAACTTCGACGAGCTGCGCCGCTATCAACCCGGCGACGACCTGCGCCACCTCGATTGCAAAGCCTCGCTACGCAGCGGTACGCCCATCGTGCGCACCTATACCGAGGAGCGGGACCGGCCGGCGCTGATGGTGATCGATCAGCGCATGTCGATGTTCTTCGGCAGCCAGCGCAGTTTCAAATCGGCCCTGGCCGCGCAGTTGGCGGCGCTGGCTGCCTGGATGGCCCTCAAGGGCGGGGATCGGGTCGGCGCGCTGGTGTTCAACGACAGTCGCATCGAAAGCCTCTCGCCCTTGCGCAGCCGCAGCCGGGTCCAGGCCATCTGCGCCGCCACCGCCCGCTTCAACCAGGCCCTGGATGCCCGGGCCGAGGAAAGCGACTCGGCCACCAGCCTGGATAACGTGTTGCAACGCTGCCTGAGCGTGGCTGCCCATGATCACCTGATCTGCATCATCAGCGACTTTGCCGGGGCAACCGAACGCACCCTGCACCAGTTGCGCCAGCTGCGCGTCCATAACGATGTCATCGCCCTTCAGGTCTACGACCCCCTGGCCCTGGACCTGCCACGCGCAGGCCGGATCATGGTCAGCCAGGGCCAATTGCAGGTGGAGCTGGCCGTGGAACGCCGCCAGGTGCACACGCCCCTGACGGATTTTCTCAAGGGACGCCTGCAGGATGTGGCGGTGCTGCTGCGCCGCAGTCAGGTGCCGCTGATGATGTTCAGCACCGCCCTGCCCGCCGCCGAACAACTGCGCCTGGAACTGGGCAAGCGCCAGGGGCACCGCCCATGACGACGAATGTGCCCAGCATCGACCAGCTCAAGGAACTGGCCCTGCCACCTGCGCCCAGCTACCTGCCGCAGACCTGGGGCTGGGCCGCCGTGGGCATCGTGCTGGTCCTTGCCGTAGTGCTCTACGGCGCCTGGCGTTACCGCCGCTGGCAGTTGAACCGCTACCGGCGTGAAGCCTTGGTGCAGCTGGCGACGCTGGAGGCTGCGCTGACGGACCCGCACCAGCGCCTTGCCGCCCTGCGCACATTGCCTGAATTGCTCAAGCGCGTGGCATTGTCGATGCCTGCCCGCCCTGCCGTCGCCACCTTGCACAGCAGTGAGTGGCAAGCCTTTCTCAGTGCTCACAGCCGCACCCCGCTGCCCGCGGATTTTGCCGAGCAACTGGCGCGCCTCGCCTACGCACCCGAGCGCACCCTGGCGGCGGTCGATGCACAGGCTCTGGTGCAACAGTGCAGAACCTGGGTGGAGCAGCATCATGTGGCAGTTTGACTACCCCTGGCTGCTGCTCCTGCTGCCGCTGCCCTGGCTGGGCTACCGCTGGCTGCCCCCGTATATCGAGGCGCGCAGCGCCATCCGCGTGCCGTTCTTCGAGGCCATCAGCCGCGTCAGCGGCCAGGAGCCGGGTGTCCCTGGCACCCGCCACAACACCTGGCAGTTGATCCTGCACTGGCTGGTGTGGGCCTTGCTGGTGGTGGCCATTGCCCGTCCGGTGCTGGTGGAGCCGCCCCAGCAACATGAAGAGCCGGTACGCGACCTGATGCTGGCCATCGACATTTCCCAATCCATGCAGACGGTCGACCTCAAGGGCGCCGACGGCACACCGGTGTCGCGCATGAGCGCCGTCAAGGCGGTGGTCCAGGACTTTATCCGCCAACGCCCGAAAGACCGCCTGGGCCTGGTGGTGTTCGGCAGTGCCGCCTACCCCCAGGCACCCTTGACCCTCGACCATGCCAGCCTGTCGATCCTGCTGGCGCAGACCGACGTCGGCATGGCGGGGCCCAACACCGCCATCGGCGATGCCATCGGCCTGAGCCTGAAACTGCTGGAGCAGGCCAAGGAACCGGAAAAGGTGGTGATCCTGCTCACCGACGGCAACGACACCAGCAGCGCCATCACGCCCGCCCATGCCGCCGCCATGGCCGCAGCACGCGGTGTGGTGATCCACACCATCGGCATTGGCGATCCGCAGGCCGAGGCTGAAGCCAAGGTTGACCTCAAGAGCCTGCAGCAGATCGCCGAGCAGACCGGCGGCCAGTTCTTCCGCGCCGCCGACCGCGACGCCTTGCAGCAGGTCTATGCCACCCTCGACAAGCTGACCCCGCATCAGGTCAAGACCCTCACCCACCAACCCAAGCGTGACCTGTTCTGGATGGCGCTGGGCGCAGCCCTGTTGCTGTTCGGTGGCTATCACCTGCTCGCGTTGCTGTTGTCCTATCGGGCACGCAGCACTGAAGTGGAGGCCGCTGAGCATGGACATTGATCTGCAAGCCTTTCACTTCCTGCGCCCTGTCTGGCTTTGGTTGTTGCTGCCAGGCCTGCTGCTGCCGTGGGTCTGGCGTCATCGCCGCCAACAGCTGCGCAGTTGGAGCAGCAACATCGCCCCGCACTTGCTCGCGCACCTGCGCCTGGACGGCGAAGACCAGCATCGCCTGCGTCCGGTCCACCTGGCCAGCGCCTTGCTGATCATCGGCGCCATTGCCGTTGCCGGCCCCACTTGGGAACAGGATCGCCCGGCCTTTCTCGATAATCGCGCACCGTTGATCCTGGCCCTGGACCTGTCCACCTCGATGGACGCCAGCGACATCGCCCCCACCCGCCTGGAAGCGGCCAAGCACAAGTTGCACAACCTGATCCAGCGTCGCCAGGGCGCCGCCACCGGCCTGATGGCCTACGCCGGCAGCGCTCACCTGGTACTGCCGCCCACACGCGACCCGGCCCTGCTGGACGGTTTTCTCCAGGCCCTGTCCAGCACCCTGATCCAGAAGCCGGGCAAGAACGCCCTGGCGGTCGTGGAGCAGGCAAAGACCCTGGTCGCCGCCGAGGGCACACCGGCGACCCTGGTGCTGGTCAGTGATGGCGCCGACTCCTCGCAACTGTCGCAACTGGACAAGGTGCTCGATGGCAGCCGCCTGCAAGTGCTGGTGCTGGCCGTGGGCAATACCGACGGCGGGATGATCAAAGGCGCCGATGGCCAGCCACTGATCGACAGCCAGGGCCGGCCACAGCTGGGACGTTTCGACAAGGACGGACTCAAGCAATTGGCCTCGGCACTGGATGCACCTCTGGGCAGCCTGACCCTCAATGACGATGACCTGGACTGGATCGAAGCCCATGCCCAGCAGCACTTTGAAAGCGCCAACCAGGCCAACCAACCCCTGCACTGGAAGGACGCCGGTTACTGGCTGTGCTGGCCGCTGCTGTTGATCGCCTTCGTGTGCATTCGCCGTGGCTGGAGCCTGAACTGGAGCGCGTGCCTGTTGCTGGGCCTGCTGCTGCCGGTGAACGATGCCCGCGCCAATGCCCTGGTCGACGCCTTCATGACCCCCGACCAGCAAGGTCGCTGGGCCTTCGAGCATCAGCACTACCCGGCAGCGGCTGCGCACTTCACCGATCCGTACTGGAAAGGCATCGCCGCCTACAACGCCTCCGACTACGACCTGGCGCTGGCCAGCTTCGCCCAGCTCAACACCGCGCAGGCCTACTTCTACCTGGGCAATATCTACACCCGTCGCTTCAAGTTCGACCAGGCCATCGCCGCCTACACCCAGGCGTTGAAACTGCAGCCAGGCTTTGCCGAAGCCCAGGCCAACCTGGCGCTGGCCCAGGCACTGGCCAAGGACTACGAGTCGGCCCAGGACAACACCCCCGAGGTCAAACCCGACAAGGTGGACTTCGACAAACCCGCCGGCAAGGGCAAGAGCAAGCCGATGGAAAAGGCCCAGGCCGGCTCCGATGAGCTGTGGCTGCAAAACCTCACCACCTCGCCCGCCGATTTTCTGCGACGCAAGTTCAGCCTGCAGGACCAGACTGTGCAGGGGGCGCCATGAACCTGAACGTGCTTGCACTCCTCCTCGCCCTGTTCAGCACCAGCCTGCTGGCGGCCGAACCGCAGTTGCGGGTACAGGCCACGCTGGTGCCTGGCGACTCGGCGGTGGTCGGTGAAACCGTGCAACTGCAGCTGGACCTGTACACCGACACCTGGTTCAGCAGCGCACCCGACCTGCCCGAGCTGACCCTGCCGGGCGCCGTGGTCACGCCTCCCGGCGACCAGGCCCAGCACCTGACCCAGCGCCTGGACGGCACCACCTTCTACGGCATGCGCTACCTGTTCCAGGTTACCCCGCAACAGACTGGTGACATTCAGATTCCGGCACTGACGGTGACGACAACACCCGGCACCGCCCAGGCGCCGATGAGCGTCACCAGCCAGCCACTGACCCTGCATGCCCAGCTGCCGGCAGGCGTTGCCGCCGGCCAGCAGGTGCTGGTGGCCCAACAGGTCAGCCTTACCCAGCAGACCAGCCCGGACCCAACCGCACTCAAGGTCGGCGACAGCCTGACCCGCACCGTGACCCTCAAGGCCGAAGGGGCCATGAGCCTGATGCTGCCGGTCACCCCGCTGGGCGATGTCGATGGTCTGAGCCGCTACCTCAAGACCCCGCAGGTCAAGCCCCTCGACAACGGCCGCGGCTATACCCTCGGAGGGCAACGCATCGACAGCGCCAGCTACCGCATCGAAAAGCCCGGCAAGTACCAGTTACCCGCCCTGCAGGTGCAATGGTGGAGCACCCAGGACAAAACCCTTCATAACGCCACGCTTGCGGCCATCAGCTTCACGGCCGCCGCCAACCCGGCCTACCAACCGCCCTTTTCGGTGAGCGAAGACCTCCAGCGACTCGGGCAGCAGACCCGCCTGCACCTGTCTCGCCATTGGCTGACAGCCGGGCTGGTACTCGCTGTGCTGGTCCTGCTGGGGTTGCTGGTGCGCCGCTTCGGCCCGCAATGGCGAACCACCTGGCAGCGCTGGCAAGCCACTCGCCAGGCACGCCATGAAGCCTCCGCCGACTACGCCTGGCACCAGGTGCCGGGCCAGCTTGGGCAGCGTCCACCGCAGCTCACCGCGCTGTACCTATGGTGGCGCCGCAGCCGGGGCGGCCTGCGCCTGGCCGCTGCCGACCCGGACCTTCTGCGCCAGTGCTACAGCGCCAGCGCAAGCGACGACAGCGCACCTGAAACCCTCATGCCGCGCCTGAACACCCTGCACCGCGAAACCGCCAAGCATGCCCGTGAAGTGCCCGCGCCCCACGGCCTGCGCCCGCTGAACCCTGAGCACGACAAGGAGTTGCCATGATCGCCAACTATCGTCAGCCGCTGTGGCTGGTGCTGTTGTTACTGCTGCATTGGTCCTTGCCGTTGCAGGCCGCCGAACCCTTGCCCAGTTGGCGCGAAGGCGCGCCACGAACGGCCCTGTTGAACTTCGTCGAGCAAGTGACGACGCAGGGCTCGAAAACCTACGTTCCGATCGGTGAGCGCATCGCCGTGTTCGACAACGACGGCACCTTGTGGAGCGAGCAACCGGCGTACTTCCAGCTGCTGTTTGCCCTCGCCGAGGTCAAGCGCCTGGCCCCTGAGCATCCTGAATGGAAAGACCAGCAACCCTTCAAGGCGGTGCTGGAAAACGATCAGGAGGCGCTTGCTGCCAGCGGCATGGACGGCCTGATGAAGATCGTCGGCGCGACCCATACCGGCATCACCACCGAGGCGTTCATGGCCAACGCCGAGGCCTGGCTGGCCAAGGCCAGGCACCCCAAGACCGACAAGCCGTTCACCGAGATGGTCTACCAGCCGATGCTGGAGCTGCTCGACTACCTGCGCAGCCAGGGCTTCAAGACCTACATCGTCTCCGGTGGCGAAACCGCCTTCATGCGCACCTTCGCCCAGGAGGTCTACGGCATCCCGCCGGAACAGGTGATCGGCACCTCGTTCGTCAGCAAGTTCCAGATCGTGGACGGCCAACCGTCGATCCTGCGCACACCAAAACTTGCCCACAACGACGATGGCCCCGGCAAGCCGGAAAGCATCGACGCAATTATCGGCCAGCGGCCGATCCTGGCCTTCGGCAACTCCGACGGCGACCTGCAAATGCTGCAATGGACCGCCGCCGGCAAAGGCGCGCGCTTCATGGGTCTGGTGCATCACACCGACGCTAACCGTGAATGGGCGTATGACCGTCAGTCAAAAATCGGCCGCCTGGACAAGGCCCTGGACGAGGCCAAGCGCCAGAACTGGACGGTTGTGGACATGGCGGCCGACTGGGCCCGGGTATTCCCTTTCGAGCCTGCCTCGAAATGACCCGGCGCAGCGGTGCTGAAACGAGCAATGCAATGAGCGGCCACCACAAGGTGGTTTTGATGGGGAAAGGGAGGCAAGTCAAATGACTGGCAAACGCAGATGGATACCGAAACTTGCGATGGTCGCAGCGTCGGTGATTGGCATTACCGCAGGGGTGGTCAGCGCTGCAGAGAAACCCAATATCCTGGTGATCTTCGGTGATGACATCGGTCAGACCAATATCAGCGCCTATTCGATGGGTGTGGTCGGCTACAAGACCCCGAACATCGACCGGATCGCCAAGGAAGGCATGATCTTCACCGATTACTACGCGGAGAACAGTTGCACGGCCGGACGCTCCTCGTTCATCACCGGTCAGACGCCACTGCGCACCGGCTTGTCGAAAGTCGGTTTCCCCGGCGCGCCGGTCGGCTTGCAAAAGCGTGATATCACCATCGCCCAGGCACTGAAGTCCATGGGCTATGCCACCGGCCAGTTCGGCAAGAACCACCTCGGTGATCGCGACGAATACCTGCCCACCGCACACGGTTTCGACGAGTTCTTCGGCAACCTCTACCACCTGAACGCCGAGGAAGAGCCGGAGCGTCCGTACTGGCCCGAGGACGATCCGGAATTCATCAAGACCAACTCGCCACGGGGTGTCATTCACAGCTTCGCTGACGGCAAGATCGAAGACACCGGCGCGCTGACGTCCAAGCGCATGGAAACCATCGATGATGAAACCACCGCCGCTGCACAGGCGTTCATCGAGAAGCAGGCCAAGGCCGACAAACCGTTCTTCGTGTGGATGAACACCACCCGCATGCACTTGTTCACCCACGTGCGCGAGTCGATGAAGGGCCAGAGCGGCATGCCCGGCAACGACTACGCCGACGGCATGCTCGAGCACGACGGCGACGTCGGCAAACTGCTCAAGACCCTCGATGACCTGAAGATCACCGACAACACTATCGTGGTGTACACCACCGACAACGGCCCGAACCAGTTCTCCTGGCCGGACGCGGCCACCACGCCGTTCCGCAACGAGAAGAACTCCAACTGGGAAGGCGCGTACCGGGTACCGGCGATGGTTCGTTGGCCAGGCAAGATCAAGCCGGGTGAAGTGTCCAACGAGATGTTCTCGGGCCTGGACTGGTTCCCGACCCTGCTCGCGGCCGCTGGCGATGCCGAGGTGAAGGAAAAACTGCTCAAGGGCTGGGCACCGACCTCCGGAGGCAACAACTTCAAGGTTCACCTGGACGGCTACAACCAACTGCCTTACCTGACCGGTAAGCAGCCTGCCGGCGAGCGCAAGGAGTTCTACTACTTCAACGACGACGGCATGCTGGTGTCGATGCGCTACAAGAACTGGAAAGCGGTGTTCTGCGAACAGCGTGCCCCCGGTGGTTTCAAAGTCTGGAGCGAGCCTTTCGTCTGCCTGCGGGTACCGAAAATCTTCAACATGCGGATGGACCCGTATGAGCGCGCCGACGTGGTGTCTGACCAGTACTACGACTGGACCACCAAGAACGTTTACCTGACGGGTGTCGCGGTGCAGAAGTCGGCAGCCTTCCTGCAGACCTTCATCGACTACCCACCGAGCCAGCGTCCGGCGAGCTTCAGCATCGACCAGGTGCGTGCGGCTGTGGATGCGAAGATCGAAGAGAAAATGAAGCAGAACAAGCAGTGATACCCCACGCCCACCCGCGACCTCAGGTTGCGGGTGGGCGTTTTTTATTCGCGCACAGCGCATCTGGCGCTCTGCTTGGCACTTGAGCAGCTAGGCTCACGCTGCCCAATAAGCTATACAGAATATTTCGCATACCAATACAAGGCCTTCGCCCCGATGCCGGTAGCCAGTACCTCCCGACGCAGCAAAGCCTCCACCCTGTCCACCCCGCAGACTCGAACCCGCGTCACCCCCGCCGCCTTGTTGCTGCTGGCGTCCGGTGCTGCGGCGCTGGTCTACCAGGTGTTGTGGATCAAACAGCTCTCGCTGGTGGTCGGCGTCGAGGTGTATGCCATTACCGCTGGTATCAGTGCGTTTTTTGCCGGCCTGGCCCTGGGCGGCCTGTGGCTGGGTCGACGGGCCGATCGCCTGCAGCGGCCCCTGCGTTTCTACGCCCTGCTTGAGCTGGCCGTGGCCGTGATCGGTGTCGCCGCCACCTGGGCACTGGGCATGGCTGCCGGCCCCTTTGCGCGCCTGGAAAACAGCGTCGGCCTGCTGGCGTGGGTGCTGCCCTTTGCCCTGGTCGGCTTACCGGCCGTGCTGATGGGCGGCACCTTGCCGGTGCTGGTGCGTGCGGTCACCCGCGACGTCGACAGCATCGGCCGCGCCGGTGGCCAGTTGTATGCCGCCAACACGGCAGGCGCGATTGTCGGCACCCTGCTTGCCGCCTTCCTGTTGATTCCGGCGCTGGGCATCCTTGGCAGTGCCTGCGCCGCCGCCGTGCTCAACCTGGTCGCCGCAGGCGGTGCGTTCTGGCTGGCCCAGGACAACCCTGGCAGCGACGCCCAGGCGCACCCCGCGCCCTCACGCAAAGGCGCGGCCTATCTTGCCCTGGCGTTGTACGCCATCGCCGGGGGCATCGCCCTGGGCTATGAAGTGGTCTGGTCCCAGGCCATCGTCCAGTTCATGAGTACCCGCACCTTTGCCTTCGCCGTGGTGCTGGCCACTTACCTGGCCGGGCTGGTCTTGGGCAGTGCGTTGTATGCGCGGCGTGCCGACCGGATCACCGACCCGTGGGGTGCCTTCGCCCTGCTGATCGGCGGCGCCGGTCTGTTGGCCCTGCTGGAAATCGCAGGCTTGGGACGCTGGCTGATTCACCTGCAGACCCAGGCCGAGGCCGTGGTGCTGGCCATGGGCGGCAGCGCCCTGGCGGGTATGTGCGCACGCTTTGCCGTGGTTGCCCTGAGCATCGTCTTTCTGCCGACCACGCTGCTGGGCGCAGCCTTCCCGCTGGCCCTGCGCCTGGTCAGCGAGCAAGGGCATGTGGGCCGGGATGTCGGTTCGGTGGTGGCCTTCAATACCCTGGGCGGTATCGTCGGGGTCATGCTCTGTGGCTTCGTGCTGGTGCCGCAGTTGGGCCTGGTGCGCACCCTGGGGGTGCTCGCCGTGCTGGCGGCACTGGTCGCCCTGCTGGCGGTGCTGCGCGGCGAGCAGGTGAGTACCGGCAAGCGCCGGGCGGTGTTCGCCCTGGGTATCGCCAGCCTCGCCGTGGCCGCGCTCACACCCACCGATCGCCTGGCCACCTTGCTGCCCGGGGCCCGCGGCAGCGACCTGGTGTTCTACGAGGAAGGTCGCGGGGGCACCGTCGCCGTGGTCGAGCAGCACAAGCGCCAGGGCAGTTTCCGCCGTTTGTACATTCAGGGTGTGTCCAACACCGGCGATGCCCTGCCCTCTCTGCGCTACATGCGCCTGCAAGCCTTGCTGCCGCTTTTGATCCACAACGGCGAGCCGCGCTCGGCGCTGGTGATCGGCCTGGGCACCGGGATCACTGCCGGGGCCTTGTTGCGCTATCCGGGGCTTGAGCAGCGGGTGGTGGCAGAACTCTTGCCCGGCGTGGTCAACGCAACGTCGCTGTTCCAGGGCAACTACAACGCCGCCAGCGACCCGCGCCTGCAAGTGCGCCTGCGTGATGGCCGCCGCGAGCTGCTCGGCAACCCGCAAACCTACGACCTGATCACCCTCGAGCCACCACCGCCATCGGCCGCTGGGGTGGTCAACCTGTACTCGCGCGATTTCTATCAGCTGGCATCAAGCCGCCTCAATTCCCAGGGGCTGGTCGCGCAGTGGCTGCCGCTGCCGACCCAGAACAACGATGACAGCCGTGCGCTGGTGCAAAGCTTTCTAGACGTATTTCCCCATGCCTCGCTGTGGACCACCGAGTTCCACGAAATGCTCCTGGTGGGCTCGCAGCAGCCGGTGCAGCTGGATCTGGCGCGTATCAGCCAGCGCCTGCAGCAACCTGAGGTCCTCAGCACCCTGAGCGCGGTGGGTATCGACTCGCCGGCCAGCCTGCTGGCCACCTGGGTGACCGACCGTACAGGCCTTGAGCGCTACGCGGGCGCTACCCCGGCGGTCACCGACGACCAGCCCCGTATCGAATATGCACCGTGGGTGCGCAACGACGAAATCATCCGGGTGCTGCCCGAGCTGCTGGCCCTCCACAGCCCGCCGCCACTGCAGGGTGACGACAGCCTCTTCCGCCTGCAACTGGACGAGCAGCGCCAGCGCCTGCTGCGCTTCTACCAGGTTGGTCTGAGCGCCTACCGCGGCCAGCGTGAAACCTGGGCCCGGCAAGTGCGCGAAGTAGCCCGTGAAGATAGCAAGAACCCTTACTTTCGCTGGTTCCTCGGCATGCCCTGAAACCTTTGACAGCCAATCACTGCCTCACCCAAGCTGCCCCCAGTTCATCGGATCACGGAAGTCTGCATGTCCAAGCCTCATCGCAAGCGTACCGATACCGCCACACCTGCTTCCCCCGCCCGTCAATGGTTCTGGCCTGTATTGGCCGGCCTGGCACTGCTGCTGAGCGTGATCGCCTGGGTGCTGGTCGACCAGTCAGCGCCCATGACCGCCGTGACCACCACCGCGGCGCCGCCTGCGCCGGTCGCAGCGCCCCCGGCAACGCTGGTAGATGAAGCTCAGTGCCAGGGCTGTCACCAGGCCCAGACCGATCACTGGAAAGGCTCGCACCACCAACTGGCCATGCAGGATGCCAGCGAGCAATCGGTGCTCGGCGATTTCGCCGACCGCCAGTTCAAGGCTGAGCACGAGACCACCAGATTCTTTCGTCAGGGTCAGGAGTTCTGGGTCAACACCGTGGGCGCCGATGGCCAGAACAAGGATTTCCGGGTGGCCTATGCCTTTGGTGTCGAGCCGCTGCAGCAGTACCTGATCGACACCGGCGAGGGTCATCTGCAAGCCCTTGGCGTTGCCTGGGATACCCAGAAGCAACAGTGGTTCCACCTCTATCCAGGCCAAGGGGTGGACTTCAAGGACCCGTTGCACTGGAGCAAACCGCAGCAGAACGCCAACTTCATGTGCGTGGAATGCCACACCACCGGCTTCAAACGTAACTTCAATGCCGCCAGCGGGGCGTTCGACAGCCAGTGGAACAGCCTTGGAGTGGGTTGCCAGGCCTGCCATGGCCCTGCGTCCACTCACTTGGAGTGGGCCGCCAAACCGGGCAAGCAAGCCAACCTCGGCTTCAATCGCAGCCTGGCCCACACCGACAACATCAGCGAAGTGGAAACCTGTGCGCGCTGCCATGCCCGCCGCGCGCCTCTGAGTGATGGCTTTCACACTGATCGTCGGTTGATGGATGACTACCTGCCAAGCCGGCTGACCCGCGAGTTGTACGCACTCGACGGCAAGATCAAGGACGAGGTGTTCGAGTACGGCGCCTTCACCCAGAGCAAGATGTTTGCCAAGGGCGTGCGCTGCAGCAATTGTCATGATCCGCACAGCACCCAGCTCAAGGCGCCCGGTGATGGCGTGTGCCTGCAATGTCACAACCCAGCAGGCAAAACCACCATCGCCGGTGTCGATGGCACAGGCCTCAAGGCCAAGGACTACACCGCGGTCGAGCATCATCGTCACACCCCTGGCCAAGCGGGCTCGCAGTGCGTGGATTGCCACATGCCGGGCAAGTTCTACATGGTCAACGACTGGCGTCACGACCACGGCTTCAGCATTCCGGCACCGGCACAGGCGTTGAAGCTGGGTACACCCGATGCCTGCCTGAGCTGTCACCAATCCAGCAAGGGGCAACAGATCGCCGATCAGTTCCGCCTCTGGTATGGCAAGGACGGCGGCAGTACCTACGCCTCCAGCCTGGACCTGCTGCGCGGTGGCAAGCCCGGCGCGGTGCAAGCCTTGCTCGAACAACTGCAGGGCAACGCCCTGCCCGCCATTCGCCGCGCCACCCTGCTGGCTGAACTGGCCAACTACCCGAGCGAACAGACGTTCAATGCCGCCACCCGCGACCTCAAGCACAAGGACGCGCAAGTGCGCCTGAGCGCCCTGGAAGCCGTCGCCGCCCTCCTGCCGCCGGAGCAACGCCAGGGCCTGCTGGCGCCCCTGCTGCGCGACCCGGCGCTGGCCGTGCGCATCGCTGCCGCCTACGCGCTGTTGCCGGCCCGCGCCGCAGGACTGGGCCGCGACGAGGCCGCCTTCAACAAGGCGATCGACGAATATGAGCAGGTGCAGTTGAGCCTGCTGGAACGCGCTGAAGCCAACCTCAACCTGGCGCTGTTGTACCAGGCCAATGGCCGCGACGCCGAGGTGGAGAATTACCTGCGCACCGCGATCAAGCGCGATGCCGATTTTCTCCCGGCACAGGTCGCACTGGTGCAGTGGCTGGACCGCCATGGCCGCAGCAGCGAAGCCCGCACTGAACTGGCCGAGGCGCTGGCAGCACACCCCGAAGCCGCCTTGCTGCATCAGGCCAATGGCCTGGCCCTGATCCGTGAAGGGAAACGCGACGCAGCGCTCAAGGCGTTGCAAAAAGCGGTGCAGCTGGAGCCGGAGAATACCGGTTACGGCTATGTGCTGGCCGTGGCACTACATGATCAGGGACAACGGGACAAAGCCCGCGCGCAACTCTGGCGCAACCTGCAACAGCAACCGTACAACCGCGACCTGCGCCTGGCCCTGATCCATTACCTGCAACAGAACCAGCAACCCGCCGAGGCCGAGAAGCTGCTTGAAGCACTGCGCCAGATCAACCCGCACGATCCGTTGCTGCAGCCAAGGCCGGCCAACCGTGGCTAAGTTCAGCTGGCGGCGGGCAGTACGCTTAACGGGTCGACGGGCTTGCCGTTCTGGCGGATCTCGAAGTACAGCTGCACGCGGTCAGTATCCAGGGAACCTGCCTCGGCGATTTTCTGGCCCTTGCTGACCGTTTGCCCCTCCTTGACCAGCAACTTGCTGTTGTGGCCGTAGACGCTGGCGTGTGAGGTGCCGTGCTGGAGGATGATCAGGTTGCCGTAGCCGCGGATGTTCACCGCGAACGCCACCTTGCCGCCGAGGCTGGCGTACACCGGCTGGCCCTGGGTGGCGGCGATGCGAATGCCCTTGTTGAGTTTGTCGGCCGACGAATACCGGCCGATCACCGCGCCTTCCAGCGGCCACGCCCAGCCACGCAGGGTAACCTTGGTGGACGGGGCCACAGGCTTGCCCTTGCTGGCAGTCGTGGTTGCCGGGCGGCTGGTGGTTTTTGCGCCACCAAAGCGAATGGTCTGGCCGACATTCACTGCATAGGGCGCACTGATGCCGTTGTAGCGCGCCAGCTCTTTGAAGCTCCAGCCATGGCGCGTGGCAATCGAATACAAGGTGTCGCCACGCTTGACCTTGTAGGCGCCGCTTACCACTTTGTTGGCCGATGGGCCCGGGCTTGGGGAATGGGAACTGCACGCCGATATCGCCAGCACGAAGGCGATCAGAATTAACCTGAAAAACACACCACTTCCTTTCCCGCAGGCGCCATTTTGAAGGCCGCTACTATAAAGCAGTCAGGCGCTTCGCACGGCATTGTCCGTAACGGATTACGACGCTTTTCGTATCTGTGGAGGCGGCAGCAACCCCTGTAATATTTGCTCACACATGCGGTTAATGTGAGCGATTCTCAGTACCGACACCTGAGGCGTACACTAGTTAATGCTTCTCAATAACAAATGTAACTTCTGCCTTCTCAGGTCTCCTTGCCCATGACAAGCTCTAACACCGCCCCCCGCTCCCCCCGCCCTTTCAAGGCCTGTGCACTGGGCCTTGCCGTTGCCTCCTCAAGTGGTTACGCGTTCGCCGAACAGGCCGGACAAAAAGCCCTGCAACTGGACAACATCAACGTCGACGCCCAGTCCGGCAGCCCATACAAAACCGAGCATTCAGCGTCCAGTAAATTGGCCAAACCCTTGCTCGATACACCGCAGACCATCACCGTGGTGCCTGCCCAGGTCATTCAGGAACAACAAGCGCTGAGCTTGCGCCAGGTGCTGTCCAACGTCTCGGGTATCACCTTCAACGCCGGCGAAGGGGGTGGCGGCTCAGGCGACAGCATCAACATCCGCGGCTTCTCGGCCAACAGCAACATCCAGATCGACGGCCTGCGCGACAGCGCCCAGACCAACCGCACCGATACCTTCAACATCGAGCAAGTCGAAGTCATCAAGGGGCCCAACTCGGTGTTCGGCGGTGCCGGCACCACCGGCGGCAGCATCAACATCATCAGCAAGCAGCCACAGGACCGGGCGTTTACCCGCCTGGGCGGTAGTGTCGGTACCGACAACTACTACCGCATGACCCTGGACAGCAACCAGCCACTCGAAGGTGTGGGCGAGAACAGCGCGTTCCGGGTCAACCTCATGGGCCACCAGAACGATGTGGCCGGGCGCGAAGAGATCGACCGCGAACGCTGGGGGCTCGCACCGTCGTTGCGCCTGGGCTTCAGCGAGTCCACGCGCCTGACCCTGAGTGCGTTCCACCAGGTGGACGACAACCTGCCCGACTACGGCGTACCGGCCCTGGATGGCAAGAAACTGGGCGGGGTCAGCCGTGAGGATTATTTCGGCTGGAAGAACCTCGACAAGGAGGAGATCGAGCAGAGCTCCTTTACCGCCAACTTCGAGCACGACTTCAACGACAACCTGCGCCTGCAGAACCTCACCCGCTACAGCCACATTGCCCGTGACACCATTGTGTCGGCTTCGCACGTCAACACCACCGGCGTTCCGGCTGGCCGCTATCGCCCTGCAGGCCCGCAAGGCTACGGCCGAGATGCGACCACTGAAATGTGGATCAACCAGACCAACCTGGTGAGCAACTTCAAGCTGCTGGGCATGCGTCACGACCTGGTCACCGGTTTTGAGGTGTCGCGCGAAACCCTGGACCTGAAAACCTACGGACATGGCCTGAGCAACGCCCTGTACCCTGCCAACGGCTACGACCTGAGCAACCCGCCAGGGAAATGGACAGGCCCGGTCAACAAGGCCACCAGCGGCTATACCGAGACCGAGCTGACCAACCAGGCCCTGTATGTGTTCGACACCATCGCCCTGCACGAGCAGTGGGACCTGAACCTGGGCCTGCGCTACGACAAGTTCAAGGGAGACGCCCAGGGCTATGGCGCCGATCACGGGAAAATCTCTGACGTCGACTCCAACGACGAAAAACTCAGCGGACGCGCAGGCCTGGTCTACAAGCCGACCGAGAACGGACGCATCTATGTAGCCTGGGGCAACTCCTTCAACCCCTCGGCTGAAAGCCTCGCCTCCACCGGCGGCGGCTTGACCACTGCCACTGCGGACTTGTCGCCCGAGAAAAACGAAACCTGGGAACTGGGCACCAAATGGGAGTTGCTGGACAAGCGCCTGGAGCTCGATGCCGCGCTGTTTCGCGTAGAGAAGACCAACGCCCGTGAAACCATGGCCGATGGCTCCACCCAGCTTGCGGGCAAGCAGCGGGTGCAGGGTGTTGAAGTGGGCGTGACTGGCCACATCACCGAGCAGTGGGACGTGTTCGCCAACTATACCTTCCTGGACAGCGAAACCCTCGATGCCGCCGACACTGCCGCCGGCATCGCCCGCGAAGGCCAGGCGCTGGGCAACACCCCGCCGCGCTCGCTCAACGTATGGACGACTTACAAGCTCCCGGCCGACTGGACGGTCGGCTATGGTGCGCGCTACGTCAGCGAGCGCAACGTGACCTCCAGTACGGCCGCCAAGCTGGATGCCTACTGGGTGCACAACGCCATGGTTGCCTACCGGGTCAACGAACAGCTGGACCTGCAACTGAACGTCAACAACCTGTTCGATGAGGACTACGTCGAGCGCGTGCGTCAGCAGAACGGTACGGATGCCCGCTCGTCGGCCATTGAGTATGGTGATGCGCGCTCGGCGATTCTTTCGGCCACGTACGCGTTCTAAAGCGTGATCGCGGGGGAAAGCCCGTTCCTGCAGATTCTGCGGGGCGGGCTTGTCTCGCGAGCCCGGAAACGAAAAAGCCCGCGACCTTTGCAGGTAGCGGGCTTTCTCTTACAGCGTATGGTGGGTCGTGTAGGATTCGAACCTACGACCAATTGGTTAAAAGCCAACTGCTCTACCAACTGAGCTAACGACCCGTTGGATGGCGCGTATAATACTGATTTCTAACAGGAAATCAACACCCCATCGCAAAATAATTTAAAAATATCGAGTTGGGTCTTCGACACCCGCTGCCTTGAAGCCGTCGGCGCGCAGGCGGCAGCTGTCACATTTGCCACAGGCACGGCCTTCATCGTCGGCCTGGTAGCAGGAAACGGTAAGGCTGTAGTCCACGCCACGGGCGATGCCGGCTTGAACGATCTGCGCCTTGCTCAAGTTCTGCAGCGGCGCCTGGATACGGAAGCCCTGCCCTTCGACACCGGCCTTGGTGGCCAGGTTGGCCATGCGCTCGAACGCCTCGACGAACTCGGGGCGGCAATCCGGATAACCCGAATAGTCAACGGCGTTGACGCCAATGAAGATATCCCGTGCCTCCAGTACTTCAGCCCAGCCCAGTGCCAACGACAGGAACACGGTGTTGCGGGCCGGCACGTAGGTGACCGGGATGCCTTCACTTGGCGCCTCGGGCACATCGATGCTGCTGTCGGTCAGGGCCGAACCACCGATCCCGTCCAGGTTCAGGCCAATCACCTTGTGCTCGACCACGCCCAGGTCGCGAGCAACCCGCGCAGCGGCATCGAGCTCAGCGCGATGGCGCTGACCATAGTCAAAGCTCATGGTGTAGCAGCTGTAGCCCTCGGCCTTGGCCATGGCGACCACGGTGGCCGAATCCAGGCCACCGGACAGCAGGATTACCGCACGTTTCTCAGTCATTGCATTCACTCCTTCAGCGGCCGGGCTCGTCATTCCAGAGCAGTTTGTGCAACTGCATCTGCAAACGCACCGGCAGGTTGTCAGCCACGATCCAGTCAGCAAGGTCGGTTGCCCGCAGCTCATGATGGCTTGGCGAAAACAACACCTCGCCCGCGCGCTGGTCCAGGCCATACTGGATCAGCTTGGACACCGCCCAGTCATAGTCTTCCCGCGAACAGAGGACGAACTTGACCTGATCGTTGGCGGTCAGCAGCTCGATGTTCTCGTAGCGATTGCGGGCAACTTCCTTGGAGCCTGGGGTCTTGAGGTCGAGCACGCGGCTTACCCGCGGGTCGACCTTGGAAATATCCAGGGCGCCGCTCGTCTCGAGCGACACCTCGTAACCGGCGTCGCAGAGCTTTTGTAGCAAAGGGATGGCATTGGGCTGGGCCAACGGTTCACCACCGGTGACGCAGACGTAGCGCGGCTTGAAGCCGGCGACCTGCTCAAGGATCGAGTCAAGTGTGCGAACGGTGCCGCCGCTGAAAGCGTATTCGCTGTCGCAATACTGGCAGCGCAATGGGCAGCCGGTGAGACGGACAAATACCGTGGGCAGGCCGGCGGTACGCGTTTCACCCTGCAAAGAGTAAAAAACTTCGGTGATACGTAATGTGTCTTGCATAGTCGCCACGGGCGTAACAGCTAAACAGGCTGTCCGCCTCCGTCAGGCACCGCTGAAAACCCGTCATCGCGTAGTCCGCAGCAGCGTAGATCAATAAAAGGGCAGAGATTCTAACGAAAAAACCCGCGACTGGCGCGGGTTTCTTCTTGAACGACCGGTTTAGAGCTTCTGCAGGTCGCGCTGGGCCAGTTGTGCAGCAGAGGTACCCGGGTATTGGGTAATGACCTGCTGCAAAATGCCTTTGACCCGGTCAGTGTGACCCAGGCGGCGCTCTACGTCGGCCAGCTTGTACAGTGAATCCGGCACCTTGTTGTGCTTGGGATACACCTGGCTGACCTTGGCGAAGGCTTGACCGGCGGCTTGCAGATCACCCTTGGCCAGGTTGACTTCACCGAGCCAGTACTGGGCATTGCCGGCGTACTGGCTGTTCGGGTACTTGCGCAGGAAGGCGTTGAACGCCTGGCTGGCCTTGTCGAAGTCCTTGGCTTTGATCAGGTCAAAAGCAGCGTCGTAGTAGAGCTTCTCTTTGGCCGGATCACCAGGTTCGCTACTGGCTGCAGGTTGCTGCGCGGCGGCAGCACCTGCAGCGGCACCGGCGGCTGCGCCACCGGTTGCGGAATTCTCGGGAGCTGCGGCAGGAGCACCGCCAGTTCCAATACGCCGATCCAGGTCCTGGTATCGCTCCAGGCTTTCCTGTTTCATGCGCGCAACATCGTTTTGCAGCTCTTCGATGATGCCTTGTTGACGCGACAGCTGATCCTGCATCTGCTGCAGTTGCATGAACAGCTGACCCTGCGCCGAGGCAGGGGCCGTAACCCCTCCCCCGGCGTAGGCGCCGTTCGTACCATAACCCGCAGGTGGATAGCTGCTAGCGCCGCTATAGCCTGCGTTGTCATCAACAACAGGAACCTCAGCCAATGCCACGAGTGGCAGGCTGAGCGCCAGGACGGTTACAGCACGACGGCACATTCGCATATCGAATTACTTACGCAGTTCGACGCGACGGTTCTGAGCCCAGGACTGCTCGTCGTTGCCGGTGGCAACTGGACGCTCTTCGCCGTAGGAAACCAGTTCCAGTTGAGCTGGGGAAACGCCTTGCAGTACCAGGTAGCGCTGAACGGCTTTCGCACGACGCTCGCCCAGAGCCATGTTGTATTCGCGAGTACCACGCTCGTCGGTGTTACCTTCCAGCACGACGCGAGCGCCGTTGCCTTTCAGGTCCTTGGCATGAACGTCCAGAGCGCGCATGGCTTCTGGCTTCAGGTCCGAGCTGTCGTATTCGAAGTAGAAGGTGGTGATTGCGCGCAGAGCAGCTTCTTCGCTCAGGCTGCCGTCAACAGCGCCAGTGTTGGCACCGTAGCCAGCGTTAGGATCAACAGCGCCTTGACCAGCGTCGTCGCCGCCTTTGGAAGAGCAACCTACGGCTACGGCCATGGCCAGAGCCAGCGCAGCAAACTTACCAAACTTCAGCATTTCCATCGTGAAACTCCTAATGAACCCCAATGTGTTAAGTACAACGTAAAGCGCCGCGTCAGTTCAGGTAAGGGGACCAGGACGGTTCTCTGACTTCGCCTTGAGCGGTAGGAAGCGGGAGCCTCACGCGTCCGTTGAGAGAGACGAGCATCAAGACTCCCCGGCCCTGCTGGCGGGTGGCGTAGATTAGCATGGTGCCGTTAGGCGCAACAGTGGGGGACTCATCAAGACTTGTTTCCGAGAGAATCTTTACACTGCCGCGTTGCAAATCTTGCGCAGCCACTTTGAAGTTGGTGAAACCTTGTTGGCGATGAATCATCACCAGGGTCTTTTCATCCGCCGACAGTTTAGGGTTGGCGTTGTAGTTGCCAACGAAAGTTACGCGTTCGGCACCGCCGCCCGAAACATTGGTTTTATAGATCTGTGGTTTGCCACCGCGATCAGAGGTGAAGTAAATGGTCGAGCCATCCTTGCCCCAGAACGGTTCGGTGTTGATGCCAGGACCGGCAGTGACGCGCGACAGTTGACGCGAGCCCATGTTCATCACGTAGATGTCCGGGTTGCCGTCCTTGGACAGCACGAACGCCAGGCGCGAACCATCCGGCGACCAGGCTGGAGCACCGTTGAGGCCTTCAAAGTTGGTGATCTGCTCGCGACGGCCAGTGTCGATGTGCTGAACGAAGATGCGCGGACGCTTCTGCTCGAACGACACATAGGCAATGCGCTTGCCATCGGGTGCAAAGCGTGGCGACAGGATCGGCTCGCGCGATTGCAGCAGAGTCACCGCGCGTGCGCCGTCATAGTCCGAACGCTGCAGGGTGTAGCGCGTGTTGTTGGTGGAGAAGCGCTCGGCAGTCACGTACAGCATGCGGGTGGAGAACGCACCCTTGATGCCGGTGAGCTTCTCGAACGACTGGTCGGCGATGTAGTGCGACATGTCGCGCAGTTGATCGACGCTACCCGAGACGCTGCCGGTCAGCACTTGCTGCTCGGTGGCGACGTTGAACAGCGCGTACTGCACCTGCAGGCGGCCGCCCGCTGGCACGATGCTGCCGACCATGACGTACTGGGCGCCCAGGGCTTTCCAGTCGCGGAAGATCACTTCGCTGGCCTGGCTAGGCTGGCTGATCATGTTCTGGCGCGGGATCGGCGAGTAATAACCGGAGTTGCGCAGGTCATTACCGATGATGTCCGCCATGTCTTCCGGCAGCACGCTACCGCCCTGCAGACCGAAAGGCACGACCGCGATAGGCGTTGCCCGGTCACTGCCACTGGTGACCAGAATGTTCTTTTCCTCTGCCATGGCGATCCCTGCTGTACAGCAGAGAACGACCAGCAGTCCTCGAAGAAGTTTAATCACAAGGCTAGATCCTCAGGTGTGAAAGTCATCTTGAATGAACGGTAGGGATTGAACTCGCTCGGTTTCAAGCCCTGCATTTCGGTTAGACGGCCAATGTTCTTGACCGCGGCAACGGCCGAGCTGTCAAACGGACCATCGCCACTGGAGCGCGCGACGCTCACCGAGGTAATGGTGCCATCGGGCAACATGCCGATCTGCAGAACCACCGTCATGTTCTTGCGCGCAGAAGGTGGACGTGCCCAGCCTTCGGCTGCACGTGCACGGATCAGGTCGTCGAAGTCGCCGGCTACCTGGTCACCCTGCTCGTCAGCCAGTGCCTGCTGCCGTTCGGTGGTGTCCGACAGAAGCTCGGCCAGGGCCTGGGCTTTCTTGTCTTCAGCCGCCTTGCGGGCTGCATCCTGTGCCTTCTTCTTGGCCGCATCAGCTGCGGCTTTCTTCTTGGCGTCCTCGGCGGCTTTTTTCTTCGCCTCTTCAGCCGCTGTTTTTTTCTTCGCGTCCTCGGCCGCCTTCTTCTTGGCGTCTTCGGCAGCTTTCTTCTTGGCTTCTTCAGCCGCTTGTTTCTTGGCCTCTTCGTCAGCCTTTTTCTTGGCTTCTTCCTCAGCCTTCTTCTTGGCGATATCGGCCTGCTGCTTTTCAGCGGCCTTCTTCGCCTCTTCAGCTTTTTTGGCCTCGGCGGTTTTCTTCGCCTCGTCGACCTTCTTTGCTTCCTCGGCTTTCTTCGCTTCGGCAGCCTCACGGGCCTCTTCGGCCTTTTGAGCAGCCTCTTCCTTCTTTTGTTCCGCAGCTTTCACAGCCTGCTGCTCGACCTTCTTCTGCTCCATCTGCTCTTCTTCGGTTTGACGCGAAGCAGTCTTCTTGGCTTCCCCGGCAATCTTCTGATTGGTCTGGGTGGTGGCCTGACTTCTAGATTTCAGCTGGTACAGGGTTGCCTGGACAATAGGCTTGGCCGGCGGCAGCTCCGGGGTCATGGCAAAGCTGACGAACAGCATGCCGAACACCAGGACGTGCAGCGCAATGGCCCAGACACTGGGCCAGAAATAGCTTTCCGAGGCGGATGGCTCTCGCTGTTGCATCAGGGCGCCTCGGTAATCAGGCCAACGTTACCGACACCTGCCTTCTGCAACCCGCCCATGGCACCCATGACCGCGCCGTAGTCAACGGACTTGTCGCCACGGATGAAGACCTGGGTCTGTTTGCCCTGGTCACGTCCGGCGGCAATGATCTTGGTCACGGCGTCGGTCATTTGCGGCAAGGTCATGGCCTTGTCCATCTGCTTTTCGGTGTCGACTTCACTGCCAAGATTCCAGAAGTAGGTCTTGTCAGCCTTGATCGAAATGGTCAGGACCTGGACGTTGTTGTCCTGCGGCAAGGCTTCGCTGGAAACCTTGGGCAGGTCGACCTTCACGCCCTGGTTGAGCATCGGTGCGGTCACCATGAAAATGACCAGCAGTACCAACATCACGTCGATGTAGGGCACCACGTTCATCTCGGCGACCGGCTTGCGTTTGTGGCGAACTCGGGCCATGGGCTTTTACCTGATCACTCTTCGCTGGTGTGCACTTTACGGTGCAGGATGGCCTGGAACTCGTCGGCGAACGTGTAGTAACGACCGATCAAGACTTCACTGCGGGCAGCGAAACGGTTGTAGGCAATAACCGCTGGAATCGCAGCGAACAGGCCGATGGCGGTGGCGATCAGCGCTTCGGCGATGCCCGGTGCTACGGTGGCCAGGGTGGCCTGCTGAGCGCTGGCCAGGCCGCGGAAGGAGTTCATGATGCCCCAAACGGTACCGAACAGACCGATGTACGGGCTGGTGGAACCTACGGTGGCCAGGAATGGCAGGCTTTGTTCGAGCTTCTCTTCTTCGCGGGAGATGGCAACGCGCATGGCACGGCCAACACCTTCCATCACCGCATCCGGATCGACACCTGGCTGCTGGCGCAGACGGGAGAATTCCTTGAAACCGGCGCGAAAGACCTGCTCGACACCCGAATCCGGGTCCGGGTTGCTGCCGGCCTGACGGTACAGCTTGGACAGGTCGATCCCCGACCAGAAGCGCTCTTCAAAGCTGTCCAGGGCTCGACGACCGGCGCGCAACATGGTGCTGCGCTGAAAAATCATGATCCATGACGTTACCGATGCGGCAACCAGAATCAGCATGACCAGCTGTACCACGATGCTGGCATTGCTGACCAGGCTCCACATGGAGGTATGGTCGACGACGTTAGCTTCCACGCTTAATCTCCTGCATTTGAATGAGTACCCGGATCGCCCGCCTCGGCAAATGCCGCACGTAGCGCTGGGGGAATGGCCCGGGGTTTGAAAGTATCGGCGCGCACACAGGCCACCAGAAACTGCCCTTCGCAGAGCAGCGTTGCATCTTTTTCGCGCCAGACCTGCTGTACGAAACGCAGACTGGCCCGGTTCAATTCAAGCACTTGCGCGGTAACCCGCAGTTCGTCGTCCAGCCGCGCAGGCGCGTGATAGCGCGCCTCGCTGGAGTGGACCACGAACAGCAGGTTTTCCTGCGCCAGTGCCGACTGGGAAAAACCCAGTGCGCGTAACCGCTCGGTGCGGGCACGCTCCATGAATTTCAGGTAGTTGACGTAATACACCACGCCACCCGCATCGGTATCTTCGTAGTAGACCCGACAACGGTGTGCGAACGGCTCAAGCCCATTTTGCGCGCGCATACTCTAGTGCTAACTCCTCAGCTTGCCAATCCGCCCCGGCAACTGTTTTTTCATCGATTATGTCGTATTGCCAGCGTGGTCCTTCCATGCCAGCCGATAGGACCACAAAATCACTGGATAAATCTGTCATTCATCGGTCTGGGCGGAAAAACCTTCGCTACTGCTCGACTCGCCCAGCCGATTGGGGATGTTCAGACCAAAATGCAGATAAGCGTGACGGGTAACAACCCGCCCTCGCGGCGTGCGCATGATGTAGCCCTGCTGGATCAGGTAGGGCTCGAGCACGTCCTCGATGGTGTGGCGCTCCTCGCTGATGGCCGCTGCCAGGCTGTCGACGCCCACCGGGCCGCCGTCGAACTTCTCGATCATGGTCAACAGCAAACGCCTGTCCTGGTGATCGAAGCCACGTTCGTCGACATCCAGCAGGTTAAGCGCCATGTCGGCGATGGGCTTGGTGATATGGCCCTTGCCACGCACTTCGGCATAGTCACGCACCCGACGCAGCAGGCGGTTGGCAATTCGCGGCGTACCCCGCGCACGCCGGGCGATTTCAAAGGCACCGTCATCTTCGATCGGCAAGCCAAGAATGCCGCCGGAGCGACTGACAATGGTGGCCAGGTCTTCGGTGTTGTAGAACTCAAGGCGTTGGACAATACCGAAACGGTCGCGCAGGGGGTTGGTCAACATGCCGGCGCGGGTGGTGGCACCGACCAGGGTAAAGGGCGGCAGATCGAGCTTGATAGAGCGGGCCGCAGGGCCTTCGCCGATCATGATGTCGAGCTGGAAGTCTTCCATGGCCGGGTACAGCACTTCCTCGACGATCGGCGACAGCCGATGGATCTCGTCGATGAACAGCACATCATGGGGCTCAAGATTGGTCAGCAAGGCAGCCAGGTCACCAGGGCGTTCAAGAATCGGCCCCGAGGTGCTCTTGATGGAGACGCCCATTTCCTGGGCGATGATGTTGGCCAGGGTGGTCTTGCCAAGCCCCGGTGGGCCGAAGATCAAGGTGTGATCCAGCGATTCGCTGCGCCCGCGGGCGGCCTGGATGAACAAGGCCATCTGCTCGCGCACCACCGGCTGGCCGATGTACTCGGCCAGGCGCAGGGGGCGAATCGCCCGGTCCTGGACCTCTTCGCGGTCACGCCCGGTGGCGGCTATCAGTCGGTCGGCTTCAATCACTTAGATCATTCCCTTCAGGCTGCGACGGATCAGCTCTTCGCTGCTCAGGCCCTTGGCGTCAACGGCGGCAACCGCCTTGCTGGCCTCCTGGGGTTTGTAGCCCAGCGAGATCAGGGCGCTCACGGCATCGGCTTCGGCACTGGATACGGTGGCAATCGGCGAGGGGCCGTTCGGCACCAGGGCGAACATCGCCGGTGAAGTTTCCCAGGCCTTGAACCGGTCCTTGAGCTCGACCAGCAGGCGCTCTGCGGTTTTCTTGCCGACACCCGGCACCTTGACCAGGGCCGAGGTGTCTTGTGCCTGGACACAGCGTACCAGCTCATCGACATCCAGCCCCGACATCAGCGCCAGGGCCAGCTTGGGGCCTACGCCATTGAGCCGGATAAGCTCACGGAACAGCTCTCGCTCGCGCTTCTCATGGAAGCCATAGAGCAGGTGGGCATCCTCGCGCACCACCAGATGGGTATGCAAGGTCACCGCCTCACCGACCTTGGGCAAGCGATACAGGGTGGTCATCGGCACTTCGAGTTCATAGCCCAGGCCGTTGACATCGACAATCAGGTGCGGCGGCTGCTTTTCAGCCAGTGTGCCGCGCAAACGTCCAATCACGTTGCAATCCTTCCTCATGGGCGCCGGCAAACAACCGGTCAACCCTAACAGCAAATGCAATGGCCGAAGGCATTGCCCGGTCAAAATTTGTTTCAACGCATGATGCTATCAGAGCCGCAAGCGTCCGCTACGGCTGCGAGCAGTGCCCAGGCCGTGGGGCAACAGGCTAGAGCGAGTGTGCGCATGGCACAGGGCAATGGCCAGGGCATCGGAGGCATCTATTTGCGGCTTCTGGGTCAGTTTGAGCAGGTGCATGACCATCATTTGCACCTGCTCCTTGTTGGCCCCGCCCGTGCCGGCAACCGCCTGCTTGACCTGGGTCGCACTGTACTCGGCAATCTCCAGCCCTTCTTCGATAGCCGCAACGATTGCCGCGCCACGGGCCTGGCCAAGCTTGAGCGCCGAATCGGCGTTGCGCGCCATGAACACCCGCTCGATGCCCATGGTCACGGGCCCGTACTGGTGAATGATTTCGCGCACGCCGCGAAACACGATCTGCAAGCGCTCCGGTAGCTCGCCGCTGCCGGTGCGAATGCACCCGGAAGCTACATATTCGCAGCCCCGCGCCCCCTGGCGCACCACACCGTAGCCGGTGATGCGCGAGCCGGGGTCGATGCCAAGAATCAGAGTCATATCGCCTGCGTATTCATTGACGCCTGTAGGCGTCGTTCCAAAGACAGAAGCCGGACCCGCCTGCAGTCGCATCGCAACTGCAGGCGGGTCCGGCTTCCAACCAGCCAGGGCTGTACCTTAGCCGAGTTTTTCCATCACTTCGTCAGGAATCTCGGCGTTGGAGTAGACGTTCTGCACATCGTCCAGGTCCTCGAGCATGTCGATCAGCTTGAGCACCTTCTGTGCACCGTCCAGGTCCAGCTCGGCGCTGGTGGTCGGCTGCATCACGATTTCCGCGTCCGCCGCCTTGAAACCGGCCTCTTCCAGCGCATTGCGCACAGCATAGAAACTGGCAAACGAGGTGAAGACATCGAACGAGCCGTCATCATTGCTGACCACGTCATCGGCATCGGCTTCCATCGCCGCTTCCATCAGTGCGTCTTCATCGATGCCAGCGGCAAAGGAAATCTGCCCCTTGCGCTCGAACAGGTAAGCTACGGAGCCATCCGTCCCCAGGTTGCCACCGCATTTGCTGAACGCGTGACGCACGGCAGCAGCGGTACGGTTGCGGTTGTCGGTCATGGCCTCGACCATGATCGCCACGCCGCCCGGGCCGTAGCCCTCGTAGCTGAGCTCTTCGACGTTGTCGGCTTCGGTCGCGCCAGCACCGCGGGCAACGGCCCGGTCGATGATGTCGCGGCTCATGTTGGCACCCAAGGCCTTGTCCAGGGCCAGGCGCAGCCGCGGGTTGGAGGTTGGATCGCCACCGCCCTGCTTGGCGGCGACGGTCAGCTCACGAATCCACTTGGTGAAGATCTTGCCCCGCTTGGCGTCCTGACGCTCCTTGCGGTGCTTGATGTTTGCCCATTTGGAATGACCAGCCATAACGCACTCCGAATCCTTTGAAACAATGCTACGCACCTGCCCGGCACGACACCGGGCAGGAACCATGAAATCTGTACTGCTGAACGCAAAGGCGCATCCATGTGGATGCGCCCGGGGTCCGCTTACTCAGCCTTGGGCTGTTCGCGCAAACGGATGTGCAACTCACGCAGGGCCTTGGCATCGACCAGGCCTGGGGCCTGGGTCATGACACAAGCAGCACTCTGGGTTTTCGGGAAGGCGATGACTTCACGAATCGACTGTGCACCGGTCATCAACATGACCAGGCGATCCAGACCGAAGGCCAGACCACCGTGAGGCGGCGCACCGAACTTCAGAGCGTCGAGCAGGAAGCCGAACTTCTCTTCCTGTTCGGCCGCTTCGATACCCAGCAGGCGGAACACCGCTTGTTGCATTTCTTTGCGGTGGATACGGATCGAACCGCCACCCAGCTCGGTACCGTTGAGGACCATGTCGTAGGCACGCGACAGGGCGGTGGCCGGGTTGGCCTCCAGCTCTTCGGGGCTGCACTTCGGCGCGGTGAACGGGTGGTGCAGGGCGGTGAAGCTGCCGTCGTCGTTCTCCTCGAACATCGGGAAGTCTACGACCCACATCGGTGCCCACTCGCAGGTGTGCAGGTTGAAGTCATTGCCGACCTTGATCCGCAGGGCGCCCAGCGCCTCGCTGACGATCTTGGCCTTGTCGGCGCCGAAGAACACGATATCGCCATCGACCGCGCCAACGCGATCGAGGATCACATTGAGGTTGGCTTCCGGGATGTTCTTGACGATCGGCGACTGCAGGCCCTCGACGCCCTTGGCGCGCTCGTTGACCTTGATGTAGGCCAGGCCCTTGGCACCGTAGATACCGACGAACTTGGTGTATTCGTCGATGCGGCTGCGCGGCATGCTGGCAGCGCCAGGTACACGCAGGGCGGCAACGCGGCATTTCGGATCGTTGGCCGGGCCACTGAAGACCTTGAACTCAACGTCCTTGAGCTGATCGGCAACGTCGACCAGCTCCAGCGGGTTACGCAGATCTGGCTTGTCGGAACCGTAGCGGCGCATGGCTTCTTCAAAAGTCATGTGCGGGAACTCGCCGAACTCCAGGTCCAGGACTTCCTTGAACAGCTTGCGGATCATGTTTTCGGTCAGGCCCATGATCTCGGATTCATCGAGGAAGCTGGTCTCGATGTCGATCTGGGTGAATTCCGGCTGACGGTCAGCGCGCAGGTCTTCGTCACGGAAGCACTTGGCGATCTGGTAGTAGCGGTCGAAACCGGCAACCATCAGCAGCTGCTTGAACAGCTGTGGCGATTGCGGCAGGGCGAAGAAGCTACCGGCGTGGGTGCGGCTTGGCACCAGGTAGTCACGCGCACCCTCTGGGGTGGCACGGGTGAGGATCGGCGTTTCGACGTCCAGGAAGCCGTTTTCATCGAGGTAGCGACGGATGCTGGAAGTGATCCGCGAGCGCAGGCGCAGCTTCTCGGCCATCTCCGGGCGACGCAGGTCGATGAAGCGATAGCGCAGGCGGGTTTCTTCGCCGACGTCAGAGTACTCGTTGAGCGGGAACGGCGGAGTTTCCGCTTCGTTCAGCACGGTCAGCTCGTAGCCCAGCACTTCGATGGCACCGGAAGCCATGTTGGCATTCACAGCGCCAGCCGGACGCGGGCGCACCTTACCGGTGATCTGCACCACGTACTCGCTGCGCACGCGGTCGGCAGCGGCAAAGCTGTCTGCGCGGTCCGGGTCGAAGACGACCTGGGCCATGCCTTCGCGATCACGGATATCGAGGAAAATCACCCCCCCGTGGTCGCGGCGACGATGGACCCATCCGCAAAGGGTAATTTCCTGACCTTCCAGGCTCTCGTTCAGTTGGCCGCAATAATGGCTGCGCATCATGATGGTGGTTTCGCTTCTCGTCATTCGTATGTTCAGTGGAGGCCTTGGCGCCACAAAGGGCTAATAGTGCAAGACCCTGCCGGTGCAATTCAACTCAGTCGGCTTTGTCGCCGCCTGCGAGGTTCTTCTTGGCACCGGTCTTGAAGTCGGTTTCGTACCAACCTGTACCCCCAAGGCGAAAACCCGGGGCAGAAATCAGCTTCTTGAGCTCGGGTTTCTGGCACGCTGGGCAATCAGTCAACGGCTCGGCGCTGATCTTCTGGAGGACCTCCATCTGGTGGTCACAGGAAGCACATTGATAGTCGTACATGGGCATAGGCGTGTCTCGTTAACCACAGCACAGGCTGGTTCAGGCAGTAAAGCGCGGGATTATATATGGTTAAGGAGTGCTGTGCAGCCCGGCACCGACTAGCGTGTCACTTGCCTCCCAGCAGATAGGCCACGCAGATCACCCGGATCAGGCCGCTGAAGTTCTTTACCCCACCGTGACGCAGGTGCACCTCGCGATCCACGTAGGACAACACGGCGCTGACTGAGCATTGATTGGCTTCAGCGATGCGCTCCAGAATCCGCCAGTAGATTTGCTCAAGACGCAGGCAGGTGGAAAAGCCGTTCAATCGCACCGACCGGGACAGCGGCTGCGCCAGACTCATGTTGAAGCCCGTATAGAACGGATCGACACCCTCCTCGGCGGCTCCACCCACACGCTTGTCACGATTCATCCATTCAGACATAACAGACACCACGCGCTTTTAATTAACAGGGAAACTATCCCGAGTGCATCCTTCCACTCAGGTGCTCGCCCCAATAAAGCGCCGCCGTACTGCTTGATTCCAGCAGACCTGCTCACTCTCGCCGTAGGATTACTCAGCAAGACAACGGGAATAATGAAACTGCAGAAACCCTTCCCCTTGAACGTAAAACGCCCGGACCTGATATTCGGCACGGGCGCTTTTTCAACAACTTACTTTTATTACTTGCCTTCGAGCAACGAGCGCAACATCCAGGCGGTCTTTTCGTGCACCTGCATGCGCTGGGTCAGCAAGTCGGCGGTGGGCTCGTCGCTGACCTTGTCCAGCAGCGGGAAAATGCTTCGGGCTGTACGGGTTACGGCCTCCTGGCCTTCCACCAGCTGCTTGATCATTTCATTGGCAGCCGGCACACCTTCTTCCTCTTTGATAGAAGACAGGCGCGCGTAGATCGAATAAGCGCCTGGCGCCGGAAAACCCAGGGCACGAATGCGCTCGGCAATGGAGTCCACCGCCAGCGCCAACTCGTTATATTGCTCTTCAAACATCAAGTGCAATGTACGAAACGCAGGCCCCGTCACGTTCCAGTGAAAGTTATGGGTCTTCAGATAAAGCACATAAGTATCCGACAACAGTCGCGACAGGCCGTCGACGATAGACTTGCGATCTTCTTCGCTTATACCAATATCAATTGCCATATCATTCCCCTTTCCATGATGCTTGATCATCAAGCAGGAGCCCTCACTGTATCAAGAGTCGCCACCCCCTGCAGCCTCGCACCTGCGGCACAGTGCTGGAGATTGCCGACTCTCTGACCAAGGTCAAGCGACACGCGGCTTGCCGATCATTTGAGAAGCCCGGGGCTTTGCTGTTAAATAGGCGGCGTGCCGCCCCTGAGGACAGTCAGTGCAGGGGCGCATAGGCTGACCTTCTCCTCACGTTTTTGCGCTTCTTAACCCAACGCGCGCCGTGACGTCAGCTCTTCCTGTGATCTGCCTTATAAATGTGAGCCAACCAACATGTTCAAGATCGTCCACTTGTTGACGGGCGCTGCAGCCTTGCTGCTGTCCATCATACCCAGCCTAAGAGCTGATGCCGTTACACTCGTGCAGCAACCGGAAGCTGTCTACCTGGCACTTTTCGGCCTGCTCAACCTGCTGCTTGCCCCCGTTGTACCTCAGCACTACAAAGGCCTGCACCTGTACCTGCAGCGTCTTGCCAGCGCCCTGCTGGTCATTGCTGTCGTCCTGCAGACCTTGACCCTGCTGGCTCGCCCGGAGCTGGGCAACCTGCCAGCGCTTGCCTGCACCTTGCTTGCGGTGCTTGTGCATCTGGCCGCCGCATTCATCAAAACCGGCACCGCCCGCAATCAACACACCCAGTACGACATGAGCAACCGCGATACCGGCACGGTGAAGTGGTTCAACACGTCCAAGGGATTTGGCTTCATCTCCCGCGACTCGGGCGATGACATTTTCGTTCACTTTCGCGCCATTCGTGGCGAAGGCCACCGCGTCCTGGTCGAAGGCCAGCGCGTGGAGTTCTCGGTCATGAACCGCGACAAGGGCCTGCAAGCCGAAGATGTAATCGCCGCCCCACGGCGCTGATACGCAGCAAACAAAAAACCGCGGCGCCTGAGCGACCGCGGTTTTTTTTGTAACTGCCTTCCCGCTCTTAATAATGAGGCGGCGGCGCCTCTTCTTCGCTGCTCTGGTATTGACCGACCATTTCCTCGTAGCGCTTGAGCAGTGCCGCCATCTGCAACTGCAGGCGCTCCACTACTCGCTGCTGGTCGACCAGCACATCATTGAGGGCCTGCAGCGTATCGTCCTGAAAGGCCAGGCGGCTTTCCAGCTCGGTTATCCGCGTTTCAAGCGTCATGATTCACTCCTCGGCAAACGTGAAGTCATCATCCAGAACCGTTTTCAGACGCTGGCGAATGTTCGCGACCTGCTCGGCGGTGTAAGCAATCGCCGGCTTGTTTCCCCAGACAGGTGCTGGCCAGGCCGGATCATTACGTCGACGCACAATAACGTGCATATGCAATTGGCTGACGACATTGCCCAGTGTTGCGACGTTCATCTTATCGGCAGCAAAACTGTCCTTCAGGGTTTCGGCCAGGGCAGTAGTTTCGTTCCAGAGTTGTCGCTGGTCCTTGTCATCAAGTTGAAATAACTCACTGATGTCAGCGCGACGCGGCACCAGAATAAACCAGGGATAGTTGGCGTCCTTGCTCAGCAATAGCCGACTAAGGGGAAAGTCCCCCAGCACGAAGGTGTCTTCCTGAAGACGCGGATCCATAACAAACACAGACAAATCTCCTACAACTGTTTAATACCTCGTCCACTCGCACCTGACCTGTGCTGCAGACCGCTTGATGCAGGATACCTCCGATCGCTCGCCAGAGCATTGCCGACCTGACGCTGAAAATGCATTGCACTGCTTTGGTTCACGCGCTTTCACTCGTTTCTCCCGACTCCAGGGGCGCGGTAACGACCCGCCAGGTTACGAAACGCTACTTTTCGCACCAAAATGAAGCCGATTGGAACCACCGAGACCGCAAAGCATCCGCAAACTACTCAGCGCCCACCTGCCCCGGTAACGTTTTGACCTCCGGGGCAACCTTTTCGCTTATTCCAGCGCAGCCCCGCCAAACGAACCAAAGGTTCTTAGCCCCCGGTTTTACGGGGGTTCTCCCGTCACCCGCCAGGCCAAAGTGAAAATTTCGTGAACTACTCCACGCTTTGAGCACGGTTATTGCTTTCTCATCCGCCACAGTCGGCACGACACCTGCATTGCTGCGGTGGAGCGCGACAAATAACAACAGCTGCATGGGTGAACCAGGGAGTTCGGGAATCGGGGGATAGCGTGTTCTGACCTACCCCTATGCCGTCTGGAACAGCGCTGGAGTTGTACGCCCCGTAAACTCGGGACGTGATTTGCGACAGGGACATAACAGTTAGCGACATGACCGTAAAGTTACCGAAAGGATCTTTCCCCCCATATCGCAAACAACAGTCTGCGTGATATACATTTCCGCCGACACAAAAAGAAAGAGCCGCGCCGCATAAAAAAACCAATCGGCGACGGCAGTACTCTTCCTAAAAACCAAAGGAGCAAATCACGATGCGCGTGATGAAGTGGAGCATTATCGCCCTGGCTGTTGCAGCAGGCACCTCGCAGATGGCTGTGGCCTCTTCTCAGGATGAGTCCAAAGGTTTTATCGAAGACAGCAAGCTCAATGTCAAAACCCGCATGCTGTATTTCAGCCGTGACTTCCGCAACGTTCCTAACGGCGCGCAAAGCCGCGTAGAAGAAACCGGTCTGGGCTTCCTCGGCACCTACGAGTCGGGCTTCACTCAAGGCGTCGTCGGCTTCGGTGTCGACGCCATCGGCATGTTGGGCCTGAAACTGGACAGCGGCAAGGGTCGCGCCGGCACCGGCCTGTTCCCGGAAGGCTCCGACGGTCGCTCGCAAGATGACTACTCCGAAGGTGGCGGCGCGGTCAAACTGCGCATCTCCGACACCGTCCTGAAAGTCGGTAACCAATTCACCGCACTGCCAGTCCTGGCCACTGACGACAGCCGCTTGCTGCCAGAAGTTGCCGAAGGCGCACTCATCACCATGGATGAGATCAAAGGCCTGACCCTGCACGCTGGTCACTTCACCGGCCTGAACGCTCAAGCCCAGACCTTCCGCGACAGCCTGCACCTGACCAAGGCTGACGTGTTCGGCGGTACCTACGCCTTCACCGACAACCTCAGCACCAGCCTGTACTACTCGAAAGTAGAAGACTACTGGCGCAAGTACTACGCCAACATCAACTGGGCGCTGCCTATCAGTGATGATCAAGGCCTGGTCTTCGACGTCAACTTCTATGACACCAAGAGCGACGGCGCTGGCCTGGTTCGCACCTTTGACGGTGAAACCGAGCTGGACAACCAGGCTTACAGCCTCTCGGCTGCCTACAACATCGGCGCCCACACCTTCACCATTGCCCACCAGCAAATTACCGGTGACGGTGACTACGCCTATGGCGTGGATGGTGGCGGCACCATCTTCCTGGCCAACTCCGTGGCCCGTTCCGACTTCAACGCCGAAGACGAAAAGTCCTGGCAGGCTCGTTACGACCTGAACATGGCCAGCTACGGCGTACCAGGCCTGAGCTTCATGGCACGTTACGTTACCGGTGAAGGCGCCAACGTCGAAGGCACCACCAACGGTAAGGAATGGGAACGCGACATCGAAGCCAAGTATGTCCTGCAAGAAGGCCCAGCCAAGGACCTGAGCTTCCGTGTCCGTCAGGCCACCTACCGCTCTGCAGACGGCGTTTACTACGGTTCGCCATCCATCGACGAACTGCGCCTGATCGTCGAGTACCCACTGAGCATCCTGTAAGCCCTAGGCTTTCAGTATCTTCAGTACGAAAAAGCCCGGCACCGCCGGGCTTTTTCTTGTCTCGATTCGGGCTGACAACACCTTCGTGCTCCGGCATCCTGTACGCCACCGAATCGCCCCCGTACAATGCGGGGTCATTTAAAGTCTTAAGCAACCGACAACGGCCTACCATGCGCACCAGTCAATATTTGCTCGCTACCCAGAAAGAAACCCCGTCCGACGCGGTGGTCATCAGCCACCAGCTCATGCTGCGCGCCGGCATGATCCGCAAACTCGCCTCCGGCCTTTATACCTGGCTGCCGATGGGCCTTCGGGTGATGCGCAAGGTCGAAACGGTGGTGCGCGAGGAAATGAACGCCGCCGGTGCATTGGAAGTGTTGATGCCCAGCATCCAGCCTGCCGAACTGTGGCAGGAGTCCGGCCGCTGGGAACAGTACGGCCCTGAGTTGCTGCGCCTGAAAGACCGCCACGGTCGCGACTTCTGCGTGGGCCCGACCCACGAAGAAGTGATCACCGACCTGGCCCGCAACGAGCTCAACAGCTATAAACAGCTGCCGCTGAACATGTACCAGATCCAGACCAAATTCCGTGACGAGATCCGTCCGCGCTTCGGTTTGATGCGCGGCCGCGAGTTCATCATGAAGGACGCCTACTCCTTCCATGCCGACCAGGCTTCCCTGCAGGAAACCTACGACCGCATGCACCTGGCCTACAGCAATATCTTCACCCGCCTGGGCCTGGATTTCCGCCCAGTGCAAGCTGACACCGGCTCCATCGGTGGCAGCTACTCCCACGAATTCCATGTACTGGCCGAGTCCGGTGAAGACGACGTGATCTTCAGCGACAGCTCCGACTACGCCGCCAACATCGAGAAAGCCGAAGCCATTCCTCGGGAAACCGTGCGCCCTGCGCCGACCGAAGAGCTGCGCCTGGTCGATACACCCGATGCCAAGACCATCGCGCAACTGGTGGAAAACTACAGCCTGCCGGTCGAAAAGACCGTCAAGACCCTGATCGTCCGCGCTGCCGAAGAAGGCAAGCTGATTGCCCTGATCGTCCGTGGCGACCACGAACTGAACGAAATCAAGGCCGCCAACCTGCCACAAGTTGCCAGCCCGCTGGTCATGGCCACCGATGAAGAACTGCGCACCGCCATTGGCGCTGGCGCAGGCTCCCTCGGCCCGCTGAACCTGCCACTGCCATGCATCATCGACCGCTCGGTCGCATTGATGAGCGATTTCGGCATCGGCGCCAACGTCGACGACAAGCACTATTTTGGCGTCAACTGGGAGCGCGACCTGCCTGTTCCTGAGGTTGCCGACCTGCGCAACGTCGTTGAAGGCGACCCAAGCCCGGACGGTAAAGGCACCCTGGTGATCAAGCGCGGCATTGAAGTCGGGCACATCTTCCAGCTGGGCACCAAGTACAGCGAAGCGCTCAAGTGCCAGGTACTGGGCGAGAACGGCAAGCCGGTAACCCTGAGCATGGGTTGCTACGGTATTGGCGTATCCCGCGTGGTGGCTGCCGCCATCGAGCAGAACTACGACGAGAACGGCATCATCTGGAGCGACACCCTGGCCCCGTTCCAGATCGCCCTGGTTCCGCTGCGCTACGAAACCGAACAGGTTCGCGAAGCCACCGACAAGCTCTATGCCGAGCTGACCGCCGCCGGTTTCGAAGTACTGCTGGACGACCGCGACAAGAAAACCAGCCCTGGGATCAAGTTTGCCGACATGGAACTGATCGGCATCCCGCATCGGATCGTGATCAGCGATCGCGGCCTGGCCGAAGGCAACCTGGAATACAAGCACCGCAAGGAGCGTGACGCGCAACCGCTGCCACTGGCCGAGGTGCTGTCCTTCCTGCAAGCCCGCATCCGTCGCTAAGCTAACGCAAGAGTAATCATGTTCAAGCGAAGTACCTTTACCCTGGGGGGCACCGCACTGTGCGGTGCCCTGTTGCTCAGCGGCTGCGCCAACCAGATGTCCCAGCGCAGCGAGCATGAGGAACGCATCGAGCGCAAGCTGCTCGAACATAGCCTGCAGATCGATGTCGGGGACCCCAAGGTACTCGAGCTACCGCAACGGCGTGTGCGCATCAACGAACAGAAGAACTTCGAAGTTACCGAGTTCGAGGTGACGCGTCGTTATGATCGCTACACGCCTTACCAGCCCTGGCGGGAAGTCTACGAGATCCCTCTGGGCGCGGTGGCAGTGGTCGCCGGCGTCGGCGCCAACGTAGTCAACATCTTTGCCTTGGGCAATTTGCCTGAAAGCGTGACGCATGACTGGTTGAGCTATGGCGTCGATGGGCTTAACCCGCTGATGAATACTCAGTCCAATGGCCGCGCCCAGCAGAACCTTGCCGGGATCACCGAGGTACAGAAGGACAAACGCCAGGAGTACACCAGCCTGCCGTGGAGCGACCGCCCGGTCGAAGTCAAGGCTGGCAAGGTCAGCCATACCCTGACCACCGACCGCAACGGCGTACTGCACCTGAACTTGCTCGACAGTCCATTCACCGAGCAGAACCTGACCCATATCGGCACCCTGCACCTGCAAGTGGCCGATGAAGACAACAACGTGCGCGGTGACGCCAGCCTACTGATCAGCAGCGCTCTACGCGGCAAATTGGTGGAAGCTCACGACCTGATCTTCGACGACCTGGAAGACGATGAAGTCAGCCAGTGGGTCCATCGGGTCAAGCGCCTGTCGGAACTGGGCCTGGAAGAAGAAGCCAGTGAACTGGAGCAGAGCCTGATCGAGCTGACGCGCAACGATCCGGAACTGCAGCAGGAGTTTCTTCAGTCCCTGACCAAGGATGCCGGCCGCCTGGTCGCCGACCCTGGCGTACACTGAGTTCCCCCGCACTTGAAAAACGCCAGCTTGCTGGCGTTTTTTTATTCAGTCGCGGCCAAACAACTCCAGCTGTTCATGACCACCGCGCAAATCCTGCAAACGCACGCCGATCCCCAACAACCGTACCGGCTTGCTCCCCCGAGCGAACGCCTGGCTCAGCAATAGCTGGTAACTGCCAAGGTCCCGCCCTGCCCCGGCTTGCTCAAGGGTGGTCTGGGTAAAGTCGTGAAACTTCACTTTGACGAATGGCTTGCCCGGCCGGTAGCTGTCATCGATACGGGCCATGCGCCCCGCCAGGGTTTCCAGCAGCTCAGGCAGTTTCTCCAGGCAACTGGCCAGGTCGGGCAAGTCTGTGTCGTAGGTGTTTTCAACACTCACCGACTGCCTGCGACTGTCGTTGTGCACAGGGCGATCGTCGATTCCTCGCGCCAGCCCCCACAACCGCTCGCCAAAACTGCCGAATTCACGGGCCAGGGCCAAGCGCGTCCAGTCACGCAAGTCCAGGCAATTGATGATGCCCAGGCGGCCGAGCTTGTCGGCAGTCACCTTGCCTACTCCGTGCAACTTGCTGACCGGTAACGCTGCGACAAAATCCTCGACTTGATCAGGCGTCACCACAAACAAGCCATTGGGCTTGCGCCAGTCGCTGGCGATCTTGGCCAGGAACTTGTTCGGCGCCACACCGGCCGACACGGTGATGTGCAGTTGCTGGGCCACCCGGCGACGGATGTCGGCGGCGATGCGCGTGGCGCTGCCCGCAAACCATGAACTGTCCGACACATCCAGGTAGGCCTCATCCAGTGACAACGGCTCGATCAAATCGGTGTAGTCGCGAAAAATCGCATGGATCTCGCGCGATGCTTCTTTATAGGCATCCATGCGCGGCTTGACGATCAGCAGATCAGGACAGAGATTGAGGGCGTGCCGGGACGACATCGCCGAACGCACGCCATAGGCACGCGCTTCATAGTTGCAGGTGGCAATCACCCCACGCCGCTCAGCCGACCCTCCCACTGCCAACGGACGCCCGGCCAGACGCGGGTCGTCGCGCATTTCAATGGCGGCATAAAAGCAGTCGCAATCTATGTGGATGATCTTGCGCTGGGACATCGTCAATCGTAGGCACAGTTGGCAGGTTATGTAGGCAGTATCTCATTCCGATACGCCATACGCACCACAGGCACTGGATAAACATACACATTTTTACCCTGCAAGCCCCGGCGCAGCTGCCCTGCAGCACCCATCGATCGCGCTAAGCATTTGAAGAAAAAAGGATTTCTTTAAATCAGCGCTTGACACTCCAGCGCATCACTGTAGAATTCGATCTCACAGGCGCGGGATGGAGCAGCCTGGTAGCTCGTCGGGCTCATAACCCGAAGGTCGTCGGTTCAAATCCGGCTCCCGCAACCAGATTCAAAGAAAGGCCACTCTAACGAGTGGCCTTTTTCTTTGCCTGAAGAAAGTGCCCAGGCAGAAAATTATTGTAAATCAACAATTAAGCGTTGACAGCTTTCCCAAACGCTGTAGAATCCGCCACATCAGACGCGGGATGGAGCAGTCTGGTAGCTCGTCGGGCTCATAACCCGAAGGTCGTCGGTTCAAATCCGGCTCCCGCAACCAAACAACAGAAAAGGCCACTTTGCAAAAAGTGGCCTTTTTTGCATCTGCGATTCAGCAACTCCCCTTCGGCCCTCCTGCGGCGGCAACATAAATATTCTTTAACTATCCTCAATGCAGGCAGCGGCCCGATCATAGCGGCCACTACTTTCCATAGGGATTGGTACCTTGGCTGGATACGTTCATCCTGGCGCTCACCACCCACGAGGTGATTGATGCGCACCCAGACGTCTGAAACAGAAACTCCCGTCACCACTGCATTGCCCAATGCCGTCCAGCACCTGCGCTGGCTTGACCGCGTGAGCCGCTACCGGCAACCGATCGGCCTGGCCGTCACCTTGTTGCTGTTCACCATTGCCCTGATCGCCTGCCGTCACCTGTTGAGCGAGCTGGACATCTACGCCCTGCATGACTCGCTGCTCAGCGTGCCCCCCTCTGCCCTGGCCGGAGCAGTGCTAGCTACGGTCGTTGGCTTCATTATCCTGCTGGGTTACGAGTGGTCGGCCAGCCGCTACGCCGCTGTCGATCTGCCCGCCCGCACACTGATCATGGGGGGCTTCAGCGCCTTTGCCATTGGTAACGCCATCGGCTTGTCGCTGCTCTCCGGTGGCTCAGTGCGTTACCGGCTGTATGCCCGACAGGGTGTCGGGGCTGCCGAAGTGGCGCGCATGACTCTGTTCGCCAGCCTGTCACTGGGCTGCGCGCTACCACCGCTGGCCGCCCTGGCGACATTGAGCAACCTGCCCGCTACAGCCATCGCGCTGCACATGCCCCCATCCCTGCTGGCCGGGATTGCGCTAACGGTATTGGGGCTGGCCGCACTGCTGGTCTACGGCCTTTACCGCCGACGCCTGCCGGAACAACCCCGGGTAGACAGCCTGCTGATACGCGTGGGTCGACGCACCTTGAGCCTGCCCGGCGCCCGCCTGACCTTGTTGCAACTCCTGATCACCGCCCTGGACGTTGCCGCTGCCGCGACCGTGCTGTACCTGCTGCTGCCTGAAGCGCCGCCCTTCGGGGCCTTCCTGCTGGTGTACCTGCTGGCGTTGGCCGCCGGCGTGCTTAGCCATGTTCCTGGCGGCGTCGGGGTGTTTGAAGCGATTCTACTGGCCGCCTTCGCCGATCAGCTTGGCGCTGCGCCGCTGGCGGCCGCACTGTTGCTGTACCGCTTGATCTACGTGGTCATGCCATTGCTGCTGGCCTGCGTGGTACTGCTGGTGAATGAAGCTCAACGCTTTATCGTTGCTCGCCAGGCCATCAAGGCCGCTTCCGGGTTGGCGGCACCGGTGCTGGCAGTGCTGGTGTTCCTCTCCGGCGTGGTCCTGCTTTTCTCCGGCGCCACGCCGGAAATCGATGGGCGCCTGGAGCACCTGGGTTTTCTTATCCCCCATCGGCTGATTGACGCCTCGCATTTTGGCGCCAGCCTGATAGGCGTGCTGTGCCTCCTGCTGGCCCAAGGCCTGCGCCGACGCCTGTCTGCCGCCTGGATGCTGACCACCATCTTGCTGCTGGTGGGCGCCCTGCTCTCGCTGCTCAAGGGTTTCGACTGGGAAGAAGCCACCATCCTCACCTTCACAGCCTGCCTGCTGGCCTTGTTTCGCCGCTCGTTCTATCGCCCTAGCCGCCTGCTGGAACTGCCGTTCTCACCGGTTTACCTGGCAGCCAGTGCGTGCGTCATTGGCGCCTCGATCTGGCTGTTGCTGTTCGCTTATCAGGACGTGCCCTACAGCCATCAACTGTGGTGGCAATTCACCCTGGATGCCGACGCGCCACGCGGGCTGCGCTCGGCACTGGGTAGCGCGGTATTGCTGGTGGTGGTTGCATTGACCTGGTTGCTGCGCACCGCACGCCCGGTGATCCACTTGCCCAATGCTGAAGAGCTGCAACGGGCCAGCCGTATTCTCCAGGCTTCGGACCAGCCCGATGGCGGCCTGGCCCTGACCGGCGACAAGGCCCTGCTGTTCCACCCCGATGATGATGCCTTTCTTATGTATGCCCGTCGCGGGCGCAGCCTGGTCGCCCTGTACGACCCGATCGGCCCGCCCCACAAGCGCGCCGAAATGATCTGGCAGTTCCGCGACCTGTGCGACGTTCACCATGCCCGCCCTGTGTTCTACCAGGTGCGCGCCGAGAACCTGCCGTTCTACATGGACATCGGCCTGACCGCGATCAAGTTGGGGGAGGAGGCCCGGGTCGATCTCAACCGTTTCGATCTGGAAGCCAAGGGCAAGGAGATGAAGGATTTGCGCTACACCTGGAATCGCGGCGGGCGCGACGGCTTGAGCCTGGAAGTGCATGAGCCGGGGCAAGCACCGCTCGAAGAACTCAAGGTCATTTCCGATGCCTGGCTGAGCGGCAAGAACGTGCGCGAGAAAGGCTTTTCCCTCGGCCGCTTCAGCCCCGAGTACCTGCAGCACTTTCCCATCGCAATCATCCGCTTCGAGGGCCGCCCGGTGGCCTTTGCCAACCTGCTTCAAACCCACAGCCGGGAACTGGCCAGCCTCGACCTGATGCGCGCCCACCCCCAGGCGCCGAAGCTGACCATGGAATTCATGATGATCGGCCTGATCCAACACTATAAGGCCCAGGGTTACGGCCGCTTCAGCCTGGGCATGGTGCCCCTGTCGGGACTGCAACCGCGCCGTGGCGCGCCCCTGACCCAACGCCTGGGTTCGATGGTGTTCCAGCGTGGCGAGCAGCTCTACAACTTCCAGGGCCTGCGCCGCTTCAAGGACAAATTCCAGCCCGACTGGGAACCCCGCTACATGGCCGTGCCTGCCGGACTCGATCCATTGGTGGCACTGGCCGATACTGCCGCCCTGATCGCAGGCGGCCTGACCGGATTGGTGAAACGCTGATGATTCGACGCTACTGGCTGTACCTACTGGTAATCCTGATCCTGGGCCTGCTCGCCTCTACCCTGGTCTTCTGGTTATGGACGCGCCCGGCGCCCGAGCCCAGCCTTGAGCACCTGACCCTGAGCGATGGCAGCAGCCTGACCCGGGTCAACCCTGGCTCGCGCGCCAAGGCGCTCGTCGCCATTGCCGTCCCCCAGGACCAGGCCCTCACAGACAAACAACTGCTGAACCTGAGCCAGAGCGGTGAAGCGCAGATGGTCCAGGTCATCCTGCCCCCAGCCGATTGCGCCTTGCAGCAAACCGCCCTGCAGCAAGCCCTGCAGCAGCTCAACGGCCCGGCAACCCTGGTGGCAGGTATCGGCCCAGGCGCTGCACAAGCCTGGAGCTGGCTGGCAAACCAGAGTAACGACAAGGCCCAGGCCATCTCGGTGGATTTCACCGTCGAGCGCCCCGGTTGCGCCACCCCCCTGCCCAAATCGGCCGCCCATGGTCACTGGAGCGTGGCCTGGAACGACAACCCGGATGACGCCAGCGCCGCCTTCGTGCGCGACCAGCCCAATGCCGAAACCAGCATCAGCGACTACGACATTCACCTGCCTCAGGTGCTCAAGGCACAACTGACCCAGGCCCTGGTAGGTGAAGACGGCAACGCCATGAGCATCCCGGTGGTGGAAGTCCCGGCCGGCCAAACCACCGACACGGTCACCCTGTTCTTATCGGGCGACGGCGGCTGGCGAGACCTTGACCGCGACGTGGCAGGCGAAATGGCCAAACTGGGTTACCCGGTGGTCGGCATCGACACCCTGCGCTACTACTGGCAACACAAGACACCCGAACAGAGCGCAATCGACCTGTCGGAGTTGATGCAGCATTACCGGCAAAAATGGGGTACCAAACGCTTTGTACTGACCGGCTACTCCTTCGGCGCCGATGTGTTGCCCGCCATCTACAACCGCCTGCCGGAGGAAGACCAGAAGCGTATCGACGCGGTGATCCTGCTGGCCTTTGCCCGCAGTGGCAGCTTCGAGATTGAAGTCGAAGGCTGGCTGGGCAATGCCGGCAAAGAGGCCCCTACCGGGCCGGAAATGGCCAAGCTGCCAGCGTCCAAGGTGGTGTGCATCTATGGCGAGGAAGAAGCCGATGAAAGCGGCTGTACCGATCACACCGCGGTGGGCGAGCGCCTGAAACTGCCGGGCGGGCATCACTTCGACGAAAACTACCCGGCCCTGGCCAAGCGCCTGATCGGCGATATCGAGAACCGCCAGGGTAAAACCAGCGTCGCCACCCAAAACTGAACCCAAACAGAAGCGGGCTTGCCCCGCGATGATGTGCTCGCTTTAGGAGCCTCATCGCGGCGCAAGCCCGCTCTGGCAGTAACCCTCAGATCTCGACCTGAGTGCCCAGCTCGATCACCCGATTCAACGGCAGGTTGAAGAATCGCAGGTTGCCGTTGGCATTCTTCAACAAGAACGCAAACAGCGTCGCCCGCCAATGCGACATGCCTACCAGACGCGAGGGGATGACCGTCTCGCGACTCAGGAAGAACGTGGTTCGCATCGGACTGAAGTCCAGCCCCTCCAGATGACACAGCTTCAACGCCGCCGGTACATCCGGCTCGTCCATGAAGCCAAAGTGCAGCAGCACCCGGTAGAACCCTTCACCATACGTCTCGACCTCGAAACGCTGCTGCGCCGGCACCCGCGGCATGTCTTCGCTGACCACCGTCAGCAGCACCACCTGATTGTGCAAGACCTGGTTGTGCAGCATGTTGTGCAACAAGGCATGGGGGACGGCGTCCGGTCGCGCCGTGAGGAACACTGCAGTGCCCTCGACCCGGTGCGGCGGCTGCACACGAATACTGCCGATAAACAGCGGCAGCGGCAGGCTGCCTTCATCCAGGCGCTCGACCAGTATCTGCTTGCCGCGCTTCCAGGTGGTCATCAGCACGAACAACACCAACCCCGCCAACACCGGAAACGCCCCGCCCTGCACCACTTTCGGAACGTTCGCAGCAAAGAACAAGCCGTCGACAAACAGGAAGCCGAGCAGCACGGGCACCGCCAGCACCGGTGGCCACTTCCACAGCAACAGCATTACCGTGGACACCAGAATCGTCGTCATCAGCATGGTGCCCGTCACCGCCACCCCATAGGCCGAGGCCAGCGCTCCGGACGACTCGAAGCCCAGCACCAGCAAGACCACACCGACCATCAACGCCCAGTTCACCGCCCCGATGTAGATCTGCCCTTGCTCGTCGCTGGAGGTGTGCTGGATCTGCATGCGCGGCACGTAGCCAAGCTGGATTGCCTGGCGTGTCAGGGAGAAGGCACCGGAGATCACCGCCTGGGAGGCGATCACCGTGGCCAGGGTAGAGAGACCGACCAACGGTATCAGCGCCCAGCCCGGCGCCAATAGATAGAAGGGATTGCGCGCCGCTTCAGGGTTCTGCAGCAGCAAGGCACCCTGGCCGAAGTAATTGAGCACCAGGGCTGGCAGGACCAGGATGAACCAGGCCCGGGCAATCGGCTTACGGCCAAAGTGACCCATGTCGGCGTACAGCGCCTCGGCACCGGTCAAGGCCAGGACGACAGCGCCGAGGATCGTCACACCCATGCCCGGATGGACAATAAAGAAGCGCACCGCCCACATCGGATTGAGCGCCTTGAGCACTTCAGGGCTCTGGAGAATGCCAAGCACGCCCAACGCCCCCAGCACCACGAACCAGGTGACCATCACTGGTCCGAAGAAAATACCGATGCGCGCCGTGCCGTGCTTCTGGATAAGGAACAGGCCTACCAGCACCACCAGCGCCACCGGCACGACCCAGTGATCAATGCCGTCGAAGGCCAACTCCATACCCTCAACGGCCGACAGCACGGAAATGGCCGGGGTGATCATGCTGTCGCCATAGAACAGCGCCGCGCCGATCAGGCCGCACACCACCATGACCGCACGCAGTTTGGGATAAGGCGCCGACGCACGCCTGGCCAGGGCGGTGAGCGCCATGGTGCCACCCTCGCCCTGGTTGTCGGCGCGCAGGATGAAAACCATGTACTTGATCGAGACCACCCAGATCAGTGACCAGAAGATCAGGGCCAGGATGCCCAGTACCCCGTCGTGGTTCACCGGTACACCGTAGTCACCGGAGAACACTTCCTTGAGGGTGTACAAGGGACTGGTGCCGATATCGCCGTAAACCACCCCCACTGCAGCCACCAGCAGGCCAATCGGCTTTGCCGCCGATTGCCCGGATTCTGCCTGATTGCTTGCCTGAACCATCCATTACTCCTGCAATCTAGACTCTTGAGACAAACACAGGCCTATCGCCGCGAAGCATAGCTGAGCGTTCGTCGCATTTCTGCTGGTCAAGTGACTTTGCGCTCGCTAGAATTGCGCACTTTTTGATCAGAGGCGCCCCAAACGCCCACCAAAGGTTGCCCGGCCCACCTGCCCGGCAAGCTCATCAATACCGAGGTTAGTCATGTCCACCACCCCTACGCCCACCACGCCCAAGGTCGGCTTCGTTTCCCTGGGTTGCCCCAAGGCCCTGGTCGATTCCGAGCGCATCCTGACCCAGCTGCGTATGGAAGGCTATGAAGTCGTGCCCACCTATCAGGATGCCGATGTGGTGGTGGTCAACACCTGCGGCTTCATCGACAGCGCCAAGGCCGAGTCCCTGGAAGTGATCGGCGAAGCCATCAAGGAAAACGGCAAGGTCATCGTCACCGGCTGCATGGGTGTCGAAGAAGGCAATATCCGCGACGTACACCCAAGCGTATTGGCTGTCACCGGCCCGCAGCAGTACGAGCAGGTGGTCACTGCCGTCCACCAAGTGGTACCACCACGCAAGGACCACAATCCGCTGATCGACCTGGTGCCGCCACAGGGCGTCAAGCTGACCCCGCGCCACTACGCCTACCTGAAGATTTCCGAAGGCTGCAACCACAGCTGCAGTTTCTGCATCATCCCGTCGATGCGCGGCAAGCTGGTCAGCCGCCCGGTCGGGGAAGTGCTCAGCGAAGCCGAGCGCCTGGTGAAGGCTGGGGTCAAGGAAATCCTGGTGATCTCCCAGGACACCAGCGCCTACGGCGTGGACGTCAAGTACAAGACCGACTTCTGGAACGGTCGCCCGGTCAAGACCCGCATGCTCGAACTGTGCGAAGCCTTGAGCAGCCTGGGCGCCTGGGTGCGCCTGCACTACGTCTACCCCTACCCGAACGTAGACGACGTGATCCCGCTGATGGCGGCCGGCAAGATCCTGCCGTATCTGGATATCCCCTTCCAGCACGCCAGCCCCAAGGTACTGAAGTCGATGAAGCGTCCAGCTTTTGAAGACCGCACCCTGGCGCGCATCAAGAAATGGCGCGAACAGTGCCCGGACCTGATCATTCGCTCCACCTTCATTGTCGGCTTCCCGGGCGAGACCGAGGAAGACTTCCAGTACCTGCTCGACTGGCTGACCGAAGCCCAGCTCGACCGCGTCGGCTGCTTCCAGTACTCGCCAGTGGAAGGTGCCCCGGCCAATGACCTGGGCCTGGACGAAGTGCCGGACGACATCAAGCAGGATCGCTGGGACCGCTTCATGGCGCACCAGCAGGCCATCAGCAGCGCCCGCCTGCAACTGCGTATCGGCCGGGAAATCGAAGTGCTGATCGACGAAGTCGAAGAACAAGGCTCGGTAGGCCGCAGCTTCTTCGATGCACCGGAAATCGATGGCAACGTGTTCATCGACGGTGACCACGGCTTCAAGCCAGGCGACAAGGTCCGCTGCAAAGTCGTCGATGCCGACGAATACGACCTGTGGGCTGAGCCCGTCTGAGGCCACGCCGCTGAAAAATAGCCCTGCCGTCCCTGGCGGGGCTTTTTTTTGCAACTATCGTTCTGTCTGTTGCCCAAGGAGATCACGCGATGTACAGGCACAACGGCATCCACACCCCCAGGTTTGACGACTACCCGGAACTGGCTCGGGTCTGGGAAGCGTCAGTGCGCGCTACCCATGATTTTCTTCCCGACAGCTACATCTGCCTGTTACGAGAGCTGCTGCTCAACCAGTACCTGGATGCAGTGATGTTGATCTGTTGTCGCGATGCCCGCCAACGGATCACCGGTTTTGCCGGGGTTGCCGCCGGTCGCGTGGAAATGCTTTTCGTCGATCCGGCGACACGCGGCCAGGGCCTGGGCAAACGCTTGCTGCGCTATGCCATTGATGAACTCAATGCCGTTCAACTCGACGTCAACGAACAGAACACCCAGGCAGTAGGCTTCTACCTGTGTCAGGGATTCGAGGTTGTCGGACGCTCGGAAACGGATGGCATGGGCCAGCCCTATCCCTTGCTGCATCTGAGGCTAATTCAAACGAAGACGGCGCAGATTGGCTGACAGAAGGCGTCGTACTTTTCTGAAATGCCGCGAAATCACAGATTAATGGCCCGATGGGCGAATGTAGCCGGCCCAGGCCCTGCCCAGGCGGTTACAATAGGCACCTTTCCCTGTGCCTACGGCTGTCGTCATGTCTGAACCCATTCGCCTTTCCAAACGCCTTATTGAACTGGTCGGCTGCTCCCGACGGGAGGCCGAGCTGTACATCGAAGGCGGCTGGGTCACCGTGGATGGCGCGGTGGTCGACGAGCCGCAATTCAAAGTAGCCGGGCAAAAAGTCGAACTGCAGGCCGGTGCCCGCGCCGAAGCCCTGGAGCCGGTCACCCTGCTGCTCCACCAGCCCGCCGATCTCGATATCGACAGCGCCTGCCACAGCATCAGTGCCGACAGCCTGTCTGAAGCCCACCGTGAAGGCCGACGCCCACTCAAGGGCCACTTTGCCCGCCTGAGCTGCGCGGCCCCCTTGCAACAAGGCGCCAGCGGCCTGCAGGTGTTTACCCAGGACTGGCGAGTGACCCGCAAGCTCAACGCCGACCTGGCCAAGCTTGAGCAGGAGTACATCGTCGAAGTCAGTGGCCAGATGATCGCCCACGGCCTGGAGCGACTCAATCGCGGGCTCAACTGGAAGGGCAATGAGCTACCGAAGATCAAAGCCAGCTGGCAGAACGAAACGCGCCTGCGCATGGTCCTCAAGAACCCGCAACCCGGCCTGATCGCCCTGCTGTGCAGCAGTGTCGGCGTCACCCCGGTGAGCATGCGCCGGATTCGCCTGGGCGGCGTCGCCATGAGCAAGCTGCCCCTGGGCCAGTGGCGCTACCTTGCAACCAGCGAAAGATTCTAGCAACAAGGTGCCGCCACCCTGGCGGCACCCCGAACAGGATTGTCACCATGATTCACAACGATGTACTGCGCAGCCTGCGCTACCTGCTCGACGTCAATGACGCCAAGCTGACCGATATCATCAAGCTGAGCGGCTACGAGGTCGCCATCGACGACATCGCGTCCTACCTCAAGAAAGAAGACGAAGAAGGCTTCGTGCGCTGCCCCGACGAAGTCATCGCGCATTTTCTCGATGGCCTGGTGATCTTCAAGCGTGGCAAGGACGACAGCCGCCCGCCGCTGCCGGTCGAACTGCCAGTGACCAACAACATCATCATGAAGAAGCTGCGGGTGGCCTTCGAGCTGAAGGAAGATGACCTGCACGCCATTCTCAAGGCTGCCGATTTCCCGGTGTCCAAACCGGAGCTCAGCGCCCTGTTCCGCAAGGTCGGCCACAACAACTACCGTCCCTGCGGCGACCAACTGCTGCGCAACTTCCTCAAGGGGCTGACCCTGCGAGTCCGTGGCTGAGCCAACGATGAACTACAGCGTCGCACCGGTCGGCTTCGTCCGTTCCTGCTTCAAGGAAAAGTTCGCCATCCCGCGCCAGCCTCAGCTGGCGCCCGCAGCGCGCGGGGTCCTGGAACTGGTACCGCCATTCAACAGCGGTGACGCCGTGGCGGGGCTTGAGCAGGTCAGCCATGTCTGGCTGCTGTTCCTGTTCCACCAGGCCCTGGAAGACAAGCCACGGCTCAAGGTGCGCCCGCCGCGCCTGGGCGGCAACACCTCCATGGGCGTGTTCGCCACCCGGGCCACGCATCGCCCCAACGGCATTGGCCAGTCCGTCGTACGCCTGGAAAAGGTCGAAGCCGGACGCCTGCTGCTGTCGGGGATCGACCTGCTCGACGGCACACCGGTCATCGACATCAAGCCCTATGTGCCTTACGCCGATGCAGTCGCCGCAGCGACCAACCAGATGGCCAGTGCGCCGCCTGAACCGATTGCGGTGACGTGGAGCGACAACGCCCTGCCCCAAGCTCGTGAGCACGCCCTTCGCCTTGGAGAGCCGCTGGTGGAGCTGATCGAGCAATGCCTGGCACAAGACCCGCGCCCGGCGTACCAGGTCCCACCACCCGAGCGCGTGTACGGCGTCAAGCTTTGGGATGTACAGGTGCGCTGGCACTACCCGCAACCCGACCAGATCACCGTACTGGAAGTGGTCCTGTAGCCGCGGGCATAAAAAAAGCAGGCCTAGGCCTGCTTTTTTGTTTCAGCGTCGATTACTTCTCAACGAACGCACGTTCGATCAGGTAGTCACCTGGCTCACGCATACGGGCCGAGATTTTCAGGCCGAAGCTGTCGAGCACTTCGCTGGTCTCGTCGAGCATGCTTGGGCTACCGCAGATCATCGCACGGTCGTCCTGCGGATTGATCGGTGGCAGACCGATGTCGCTGAACAGCTTGCCGCTGCGCATCAGGTCGGTAAGACGGCCCTGATTCTCGAACGGCTCACGGGTCACGGTTGGGTAATAGATCAGCTTGTCACGCAGCGCGTCGCCGAAGAACTCGTTCTGCGGCAGGTGCTCGGTGATGAACTCACGGTAAGCGACTTCGTTGACGTAACGGACACCGTGAACCAGGATCACTTTTTCAAAGCGCTCGTAGGTTTCCGGATCCTGAATGACGCTCATGAAGGGCGCCAGGCCGGTACCGGTGCTCAGCAGGTACAGGTGTTTCCCCGGATTCAGGTCATCCAGTACCAGGGTGCCGGTAGGCTTCTTGGAGATGATGATTTCATCACCTTCCTTCAGGTGCTGCAGCTGCGAGGTCAGCGGGCCGTCCGGCACCTTGATGCTGAAGAACTCCAGATGCTCTTCCCAGTTCGGGCTTGCGATCGAGTAGGCACGCATGAGCGGTCGACCGTTGTCCTGTTGCAGACCGATCATCACGAACTGACCGTTCTCGAAGCGCAGGCCCGGATCGCGGGTGCACTTGAAGCTGAACAGGGTGTCATTCCAGTGGTGAACACTGAGGACACGTTCGTGGTTCATGTTGCTCATGTACGGGCTCCTGAAATAAAACGCAGCGCTAACCTAGAGCGCGATTGCGCGATAGTTTAGTGCGAGCGACAATATCTGTTAAATGAATTATCAAGATATGTCTTATCGGTTATATAGATATGCGATTTACCCTTCGTCAGCTCCAGGTGTTCGTCGCCGTAGCCCAGTACCAAAGCGTCTCACGCGCCGCGGGCATACTGGCGCTATCGCAGTCGGCCGCCAGTACTTCGATCACCGAACTTGAACGCCAGTCCAGTTGCCAGCTGTTCGACCGCGCCGGCAAACGGCTGAGCCTAAACGCCCTGGGTCACCAACTGCTGCCCCAGGCCGTGGCCTTGCTCGACCAGGCCAAAGAAATCGAAGACCTGCTCAACGGCAAGTCCGGCTTCGGCTCGCTGGCGGTCGGCGCCACCCTGACTATCGGCAACTACCTGGCCACACTGCTGATTGGCAGTTTTATGCAGGTCCACCCGGAAAGTCAGGTCAAGCTCCATGTGCAGAACACAGCGCATATCGTGCAACAAGTCGCCCACTATGAAATTGATCTGGGTCTAATCGAGGGCGACTGCAACCACCCGGACCTGGAAGTGCAGCCCTGGGTCGAAGATGAACTGGTGGTGTTCTGCGCGCCGCAGCACCCGCTGGCCCGCCGTGGCCAGGCAAGCATGGAGGAACTGACCCGCGAGGCCTGGATTCTGCGTGAACAAGGCTCCGGTACGCGCCTGACCTTTGACCAGGCAATGCGTCATCACCGCTCCAACCTGAACATCCGCCTGGAACTGGAACACACCGAAGCAATCAAGCGCGCGGTGGAATCCGGGCTGGGCATCGGCTGCATCTCGCGACTGGCCCTGCGCGATGCCTTTCGTCGCGGCAGCCTGGTGGCAGTGGAAACGCCGGACCTGGACCTGGCCCGGCAGTTCTACTTCATCTGGCATAAACAGAAGTACCAGACCTCTGCCATGCGCGAGTTCCTCGAACTGTGCCGCAGCTTCACCGCAGGGGTACAGCGCAGCGACGAAATCGTCCTGCCGACGATTGCCTAGAGCAGGATCACCGCCCAGACCAGCCCCACCATGGTGAGGGCCACGAACTGGGCGGCACTGCCCATGTCCTTGGCATTCTTGGACAAGGGGTGACGGTCGAGGGAAATCCGGTCGATCGCCGCCTCGACGGCCGAGTTCAACAGTTCGACGATCAATCCCAACAGGCACACGGCAATCAGCATCGCGCGTTCAGCACGGCTGACATCCAGCCAGAACGCCACCGGAATCAGCACGACGTTGAGCAGCACAAGCTGGCGGAACGCCGCTTCGCCGGTAAACGCGGCGCGCAAACCGTCAAACGAATAGCCGGCAGCGTTGAGGATACGTTTGAGGCCGGTCTGGCCCTTGAAAGGCGATGACATAGAGAGTTAGTTCGTCCGCTGAAAAGCGCTGAAGCCTACGGGAAATTGGGTAAAAAAAGCGTGAAGGCCATTGGCCTTAACTAGAGGAAACCGATTCCAATTGTTGCAGCAGCAAGGCCGCCTGGGTCCGGGTTCGCACGCCCAGTTTGCGGAATATCGCCGTGACGTGCGCCTTGATCGTGGCTTCCGACACGCTCAGCTCATAGGCGATCTGCTTGTTCAACAGGCCTTCACAGACCATGGTCAGCACCCGGAACTGCTGGGGCGTCAAGCTGGCCAGGCCCTCGCTCGCGGCTTTGGCTTCGGCGGACACATCCACTTTTTCAAATGCCTGAGGCGGCCACCAGACCTCGCCATCCAGGACCTTGCGCACCGCATCCTGAATGTCTTCCAGCGGACTGGATTTGGGGATGAAACCACTGGCACCAAACTCGCGGGACTTGACCACGACCGACGCTTCTTCCTGCGCCGACACCATCACCACCGGGATCTGCGGGTACTGGCCGCGCAACAGCACCAGCCCGGAAAAACCGTAGGCGCCCGGCATGTTGAGGTCCAGCAACACCAGGTCCCAGTCGGACTTCTCGGTGAGGCGCGTTTCCAGTTCGGCGATGCTCGCCACCTCAACCAGGCGCACATCAGGCCCCAGGCCGAGGGTTACAGCCTGGCGCAGCGCGCTGCGAAACAGTGGGTGGTCATCGGCAATCAGGATTTCGTACGTGGCCATCGATCTAATGATCCTGTTCTGTGCAGGCGCAGGGAGGAAGAATAGGCGCCTGGCGGGCAACTCAAGGTGCTGGCGGCACTGCCGCGCACCCAAAAGGCTTTTCAAGGTCGGGAAAACAGTGTTTCAAACCTTGTACCGGCCTGAATCGGCGCCAAGAATGCCCAGCCACGACCGGGTGGTCAAGTTGATTGCCCGGTCGCTACAGGTGCGCCTTGGACGTCGGCCTGCCTATTATGACCCAATGTGCAACACCTGCCCCTTGTACTATAGGAAGGTATGCAAGCGCTGATGCACCGCATCCCCTTCATCAATAGCCCATTGGTGCTTGGCGCTGAGATAGTGGGTACTGAATACGTCAAGGTAGGCATCCAGCGCTTCGGCGGCGCGCTGGTCACCGGCCAGCTCCAGGCACATGGCGGCCACCTCGGCGGTGCAGAAATGATCGTCGCGCTTGGAGCGGCGCAGGCGATAACGCGAGATCTGCTCAGGCTGCAGGCTCAGCACCGGGAATCGCTCCAGATACGGGCTTTTGCGAAACATCTTGCGAGCCTCGGTCCAGGTGGCATCCAGCAGGATGAACAACGGCCGCTTGCCAGGCTCACGCACCACTTCATTGACTACCCGCTCCGGCGCGACAAATTCACCGGGGAATACGATGTAGGGTTGCCAATGCGGTTGGTCTAGCAATGCCAACAGGGTCTCGTCCACGGAGGTACGTTGCCAGCCGAATGCCGACGTATCGGCAATCAGGTCAGCAATCAACCACCCCGTGTTGCTTGGCTTCAATGGTTCGGTGTCATGCATCAGCAGGCACATGGCCGAGTCGGATGGCACCCGCGGCCGCCAGGCACACAGGCAATGGCTGAACACCACCCGACACTGCGGGCAGCGTGGCGCTCGTGAACCGCGTGCAACGAAAGGTTTGACACTGCGCGCCAGGCGCTCGGCGCGCAGCCGCGATACGGCATGGCTCATGGCAGCAGACTACATAGACAGGAAAGGGATGGCACTGCACAGACTCAGCAAGACAGAAAAACCGGGCTAGTTTATCAGAGCCTGCCTACGGGCAGACGGTAATTGCCGTGCAGCCACAGTGCCGACTCCCCTATAATCCACGTCCTGTCGCTACCCACTGGCACCGCCACTACGCCGTGACGGAACACCGCGCGCAGTTGCCGGTCCAATCGCCAGTTACCGAACCAGGAGAAATTCATGCTGCGTTTCATCGCCCCGTCCTTGAGCCTGTTGCTCGCCCTGCCCCTGGCGGCCAATGCTGCCTCCAAGCAGGAGTACGAACTGAGCAAGATGCTGCAAAAAGTAGCTACGGAAAGCAGCGTGGGCACGCCGCGAGCGATTAATGAAGACATCCTCGACCAGGGTTATACCGTCGAGGGCAAGCAACTGATCAACCACCTGAGCGTGCTTCCCAGCCACGCCGCGAAGATGCAGGCCGACCCGAATCGGGTCCGCAGCCAATTGGGTGACAGCGTGTGCAAGAACACAGGCTTTCGCCAGTTGATGGCCAAAGGCGCGGTGCTGACCTACCGCTTTACCGAGTACAAGACAAATCGCCCGGTCAGCGAGCAGGCCTTCAATGCCGCCAGCTGCGGTATCAAGACCACCAAGTAGGCCTACGCCACTTGTTCACTGTCGCGCCGCTGCTTTTCATCGGCGCGCAGCTCTGCCACCAGGGCCTGAATGTAACGTGAGTGCCGATCCCCTCCCCCCAGGCGACGCAGGCACTCCTCTTCAAGACTCAGGTTATTGGCCTGGGCCGCACGTTCGAGCAACTCGAACAACTGTGGTTCCAGTTCCAGATTCAGCCGTTGCATGTGCCATGCCTCCCGCACCGCTTCAGTCGCTGTGAACTCCAGTTAACCAGACCCTCGCACGGGTTGGATCCCGGCTGACGAATGGCGCTGCACGCCCCGTCATCCTTGTCTGCCATCCTGGAGAACCTTCGGGCACAAACATCCCGCAGGGTCTAGATTGATAGCAAGTGCCCGCTGCTTTCCAGGCACGTAACAGGAGGGGGCGACTGCCGACGGGCCATCTCTGCATTACCGAATAAAAACGACTGAACACTCATCATCACTGCATTGAGACCTTGCAGGTCTACTGCAATGCTCGGGGCGCACACTCGAGCCACGGCAGCCAGCGACACACGCAGTGTCGCGGCCGGACAATACATCACGTCCGGTCAGAGGTTTTGCTGCAGAAGGAGACGTTGAATGCCTTATCAACCGAATGAATTGCTGTCGAGTCACTTCAAGAACAACGGGATTGACCTGAGCAAACTGGAAGAACAACTGACGCTGGTTGCCCCCGACAGTCCCAACCTACCGCTGTACCGCGACATGATGCTGACCGTCCTGCGCATGGCCCACGACGACAGCAACCGCTGGAATGCCAAGATCACACTACAAGCCCTGCGTGAACTGGACCATGCGTTTCGGACCCTGGAGCAGTACAAGGGGCGGCGCAAGGTCACTGTCTTTGGTTCAGCCCGCACTCCGGTCGAACACCCCATGTATGCACTGGCCAGGGAGCTGGGTGCGACACTGGCACGCTCCAACCTGATGGTCATTACCGGCGCCGGCGGCGGCATCATGGCCGCCGCCCACGAAGGCGCAGGGGTCAACCACAGCCTGGGATTCAATATCACCCTGCCGTTCGAGCAGCATGCCAATGCCACGGTGGACGGCACAGACAAACTGCTGCCCTTCCACTTCTTCTTCATTCGCAAATTGTTCTTCGTCAAGGAAGCCGACGCGCTGGTGCTCTGTCCTGGAGGTTTCGGCACCCTGGATGAAGCCTTGGAAGTACTCACACTGATCCAGACCGGCAAGAGCCCACTGGTACCTGTAGTGCTGCTGGATTCACCCGGTGGCAATTTCTGGCAGGACGCCCTGAACTTCATTACCCGGCAACTGGAAGAGAACCGCTACATCCTGCCTAGCGACATGAAGCTCCTGCGCCTGGTGCACAGCGCCGAAGAGGCGGTGGAAGAGATCAACCAGTTCTACAGCAACTATCATTCAAGCCGCTGGCTGAAGAACCAATTCGTGATCCGCATGCATCACCCATTGAGCGAAGCTGCACTGTTCGATCTGCAGGAAGGGTTCGCCGATCTGCGCCTCAGTGGCCACTATCACCAGCACGCCTACGCGGGCGAGCACCACGATGAAGCCAGGTTCAGTCACCTGACCCGTCTGACATTTGCCTTCAACGGCCGTGATCAAGGGCGTCTACGCGAACTGGTGGACTTCATCAACCTGTCGGAAAACTGGGCGAAACCCCAGCCGATGCACACCACACAACACGCCCGTGAAGCGCTGAAGGTCACCTGAGACCCACGGGTAGCTAGTCGTCCAAACCCCGGCCGCTTAGCAGGCGGCCGACCATATCCATGGAGAAGCCACGGTAGACCAGAAAACGGGTTTGCTGTGCTCGGGCGCGCGGATCGACGGGGCGTTGACCCGAAAACTTTCGCTGCCAGACATCCTGCAACTGAGCCGCCCAGTCCACCCCGCATTCACGCAGGGCCTGATCGATATCACTACGTTGCAAGCCGCGTTGGCCCAGCTCTTCGCGTATACGTGCCGGGCCGTAGCCGGAACGCGAGCGATAGCTGATGAAACTTTCCAGGTAACGGGCTTCACTGAGCAGGCCCTCTTCCGTCAGACGGTCGAGCTCCTGGTCAATCAATTCGGGGGGAGCGCCGCGCTGACGCAACTTGCGCGTCAGCTCGACTCGACCATGCTCGCGGCGTGCGAGCAGGTCCATGGCTGTCCGTCTTACGGCGACGGGGGTGTCGAGTACGACGGACATAGGAGGGATCAGTAACCGGCTTCGGCGTCTGCCAGATCGTCTTCAGGCTCGGCGCTGACCGCTGCAGCCTTGCCAGCAGCCTCGACAGCCCCTGCATTGAGCAGTTTGTCGCGAATCTGCTTCTCGAGGGTCGCGGCGATTTCCGGGTTTTCCTGGAGGAACTTGGCCGAGTTGGCCTTGCCCTGACCGATCTTGCTGCCCTGGTAGCTGTACCAGGCGCCCGATTTTTCCAGGAAGCCGTGCAGCACGCCCAGGTCGATGATTTCGCCGTTGCGGTAAATACCCTTGCCGTAGAGGATCTGGAATTCGGCCTGACGGAAAGGTGGCGCCACCTTGTTCTTGACGATCTTGACGCGGGTTTCGCTACCAACCACTTCGTCGCCTTCCTTCACCGCGCCGGTACGGCGGATGTCGAGACGAACCGAGGCGTAGAACTTCAGCGCGTTACCACCGGTAGTGGTTTCCGGGCTACCGAACATCACGCCGATCTTCATGCGGATCTGGTTGATGAAGATCACCAGGCAGTTGGCGTTCTTGATGTTACCGGTGATCTTACGCAGCGCCTGGGACATCAGGCGGGCCTGCAGGCCCACGTGCATGTCACCCATTTCGCCTTCGATCTCGGCCTTGGGTACCAGGGCTGCGACGGAGTCGACAATGATCACGTCAACGGCGTTGGAACGCACCAGCATGTCGGTGATTTCCAGGGCCTGTTCGCCGGTGTCTGGCTGCGAGACCAGCAGGTCGTCGACATTGACGCCCAGCTTGCCAGCGTACTCGGGGTCGAGCGCGTGCTCGGCGTCGACGAAGGCACAGGTAGCGCCCATTTTCTGAGCCTGGGCGATCACCGACAGGGTCAGGGTAGTTTTACCCGACGATTCAGGACCGTAGATCTCGACGATACGGCCTTTTGGCAGACCGCCAATGCCCAGGGCGATGTCCAGGCCCAGGGAGCCGGTGGAAATGGCCGGGATTGCCTGGCGCTCGTGGTCGCCCATGCGCATGACCGCGCCTTTACCGAATTGACGTTCGATTTGCCCCAGGGCCGCAGCCAAGGCGCGCTTCTTGTTGTCGTCCATTGAAGTCCTCACGTAATCGATAGGGCCTGACGGCCAGAACACCTGTATAAGTAGCCAGTATTATTCCACAGGGTTTTCTTTCCGCCTACCCCCGAATTGCGATTTACTCCGCGCCAAGGTGTAACAAGCCCTCTAGCGCGGCGATTACCGTTTGTCGGCGCACCTCGTCGCGGTCACCCTCGAAGTGCCGACGCTCGCTGCTTACATGGCTGCCATCGGCCCAGGCCAGCCACACGGTGCCCACCGGTTTTGCCGGCGAACCACCATCCGGCCCGGCCACGCCACTGACCGCCACGGCAAAACGCGCACCGCTGGCAGCCTGGGCGCCACGCACCATGGCCTCGACCACCTCCTGGCTGACCGCTCCCACCTGGGCAAACAAGACCTCGGGGACAGCCAACTGACGGGTTTTCTGCTGATTGGAATAGGTCACGTAACCCGCCTCGAACCAGGCCGAGCTGCCCGGAATCCGGGTAATGGCCTCTGCAATGCCGCCGCCGGTGCAGGATTCGGCCGTTGTCACCTGGGCATTGAAGCGACGCAGGTGTTCACCCAGGCGGGCAGAAAGCGCTGTGATCGGGTCCATGGCAAGCTCCTTGAAAGACTGCCAGCTACCCTACACCAGCTCCGGCCTACCACACATCCTCAACGCGCCGGCACCGCCCCACGCGAGCACGACTCAATACAACACCTCACGAGCCCTCGCCCAGAGTTTCAGGCGCTCTTCCAGGCCATTGAGCCCGCCATTGATATGTCGGGTAATGCGATTGAACTCACCGCGGTCCGCCAGCTGGTTCAAGCCCCGTGAATGCCAGAACCACGCGGCAGACTCCGAGGCCCATTGTGGCTGCTCAAGCAACTGCGGTTGATCAAGCAAACGATCATCCCCGAACAGCGCCACACTGCAGGCCCGATAGTTATTGCGCCCGGTGATCTGGATCAGGCCTCGCCCACAGTACAACTGGCCATCACCGTCGGCTTCGGTGGTATTGCCCAGGCGCAATGCCAGACTGCCAGTGTCGTAACGCGACAGATAGCGCTCGCTCCCCAGTTCCTTGACGTAGCGCAGTTGCCCGGACTCGTGCCCTACCTGGGCGAGGAAGGCTGCGACTCGCCGGGGAGTGTTGATCTCCCAGCGGGTCATGGCCTGATTCAATGCCGGTAAAAAAACGCCCGCGTTCAGGCGGACGTTCGGAAACACGGCAGCAAGTTGTTCCAACGTCATATACACACTCCATGTTCAGGTATGGCAGTCAACGCTGCTCAGCCTTGAGCGACGCAGCCCGCCCGGTTTGACTGCCCTTGGCCCGGGCCTTGCCCTGCTTGCCGCCGTTGCACTCGACAGCGGTGCTCCAACCGGATGCTGTGAACGTCTGCGCTACCGACTCGATCAGAAACTCGCCATCCAGGGCGCAGGGGCGCCTGGGTATCTGCCGCATCTACATGGAGGCGGGCCTCAAAGGTCGCCAGGATGCTGGCGCGACCATCGCCAGGGTCTACGGCGGGTCTCAAGGCAGTAATGGAATGAAACAGCGCGGGCAAAGCCGTGCTGCTGTCGACGGCCACATACGCATCGACACTGGCCAGCTCAGGCATGGCTGTCTTGATGGTCGCGGTGATGGCCTGATGCAAGGTCGTCAGTTCGCTCATGATCACTCCCTTTTTTTGTTGCCCTGGTGGTGAGCGCCCGGCCGTTGCGTCTCCATGCCCAATCGTCTCGCCGCCCAACGTTCATAAAGGCCTATCGCCATGTCAGCTCCCGCCATCGCGGTCAGGCAGCCAAAGGCGCTGGCGCTCCAGATCGACATGCCGCTGGCATACAGGAGCATCACCGTGGACACACCGCAGACCATGCAGGCCCCCGAGCGCAGCAGAAGGCGCCGGACCAGCGCCCAACCTCGGGCGCCGTCCTTGTCTGCACGCCACATTTCGCCGCTCAAACCGCCCAGCAAAGCCAGGACGATCACCAGCCAGATCGGCATTTCCAGCAACGTCTGGTGCTCATTTGTCACTGTCCTGTCTCCTTAGTAAGTCCGCTCGGCACGCTGCCTGCGGCGTTTGTTGTAGAACCGATCACTCGGCATTCCAAAAAGCCCGGGGCTGTCCAGGCTTTGCAGTAATGCGTTGTCCAGTTGCCAGTCACGTCTGGTGCCCTGTGCAACTGCGCTTCAAATTGTTCCTCCGACCGCGGCCGCCTGCCCGCCGGATAACTGTTCGTGGTGCTTTACGCTGCACACCCGGGCCAGTTGCCAACCCTCTGAATCGTTGAGGCCGATCCATCGCTGCCTTTTCCACTGCCGGTGTCGACCGGCTTGAGACAAAGATTATGCACTGATGCATATGCAGTCAATGCATTTGTTGAGATATTTATGCATCGAGAATTGCACCTCTGCATAAAATCCTTCTCTGGTAAGGGCTTACGGGTTTTCAGCAGGCGAAAAAAAACCCGCCAAGGCGGGTTTTTCAGATCAAGTGATTGCTTCAGCGAGCGTACATGCCCCACCAGAAGACGTGACCCAGGATGCTGATCTGCTCTTCTTGCATCTGCTGGAAGCTGTAGTCTTCATCCGGATGCTCGTCGCGGTTGAAGCTGCGCAAGCGGATACCGGTAGGCAAGCGGTAGAGCTGCTTCACCCGCAACTGGCCATTGTGATTGATGGCATAGAGATCACCGTCGACGATATCGCCAATGCCACTTTTACCGGCATTGACCCCCACCGTGGCGCCATCGCGCAGCACCGGCAACATGCTGTTGCCGCGTACGGTGACGCATTTGGCCTGGTCGAACTGCACGCCGTTATGACGCAGGCTGCGCTTGCCGAAGCGCAGGCTGGCCTTCTCGCTTTCCTCGATGACGAATCGTCCTGATCCTGCTGCCAATTCGACCTCGCGAAGAAACGGGATGGACACCTCGTCATCCTCGATCGGGGTGTCGTCATCCCACAGGCTGATGTCATGCAACTCGGCATGGCTGCGGGCAGGCGCTGCCTCGCGGCTTTCGCCCAGGTCGACACGGCCACGCAGTTGGTCGGTGCTCACCCCGAAGTACTCGGCGATTTTCGACACATGCTTGTCAGAAGGATCGACGATCTTCTCGCTGAGAATGCGCGACAAGGTGGATTGCGGCACGCCGGTACGCCGGTGAAGCTCCGTGGGGGAGATACCGTGACGGTCGAGCAGTGCTCTTAAGACGGATGCTACGTTGCGTTTTTGCATAATCCGCATAATGCAGAGCGCTTGGGCGAAATGCAATTGCTCCAATGCACGAAAATGCATGGACAAAAGGTCGCGGCGCGGCCGATGGCCTCGGCATCCACGGCAAAATCCCTGTACCATTGCCCGCTTGCCTTTGGTCTAAACGACACTGCGAGCCAAGTTTCTGTAATGAGCGATCTTTCCGCACACACTCCGATGATGCAGCAGTACTGGAAGCTGAAAAACCAGCACCCGGACCAGCTGATGTTCTACCGCATGGGCGACTTCTACGAGATCTTCTACGAAGATGCGAAGAAGGCCGCAAAACTCCTGGATATTACCCTGACCGCCCGCGGGCAGTCGGCGGGCCAGTCGATCCCCATGTGTGGCATCCCCTTCCACGCAGCCGAAGGGTACCTGGCCAAGCTGGTGAAGCTGGGCGAGTCGGTGGTGATCTGCGAGCAGGTTGGCGACCCGGCCACCAGCAAGGGTCCGGTCGAGCGCCAGGTGGTGCGTATTCTTACGCCGGGTACTGTCAGTGATGAAGCGTTGCTCGACGAGCGCCGCGACAACCTGATCGCTGCCGTGCTGGGTGACGAACGTCTGTTCGGCCTGGCAGTACTGGACATTACCAGCGGCAACTTCACGGTGCTGGAGATCAAAGGCTGGGAAAACCTGCTGGCCGAGCTCGAACGCATCAATCCGGTAGAGCTATTGATTCCGGACGACTGGCCACAAGGCCTGCCGGCTGAAAAACGCCGGGGCGCCCGTCGCCGCGCCCCCTGGGACTTCGACCGTGACTCGGCACGCAAAAGCCTGTGCCAGCAGTTCGCAACCCAGGACCTCAAGGGCTTTGGCTGTGAAAAGCTGACCCTCGCCATTGGCGCTGCGGGCTGCCTGCTCGGCTATGCCAAGGAAACCCAGCGCACCGCCCTGCCCCATTTGCGCAGCCTCAAGCATGAGCGCCTGGACGATACCGTGGTGCTCGACGGCGCCAGCCGTCGCAACCTGGAACTGGACATCAACCTGGCAGGTGGTCGCGACAACACCTTGCAGTCGGTCATCGACCGCTGCCAGACCGCCATGGGCAGCCGCCTGCTGACCCGCTGGCTGAACCGTCCGCTGCGTGACCTGAAAGTGCTTCAGGCCCGCCAGGGTTCGATTCGCTGCCTGCTCGATGGCTACCGCTTCGAGAAGTTGCAACCGCAACTCAAGGAAATCGGCGACATCGAGCGGATTCTCGCCCGCATCGGCCTGCGCAACGCCCGCCCACGGGACCTGGCCCGCCTGCGTGACGCCCTCGGCGCCTTGCCTGAATTGCAAAACGCCATGGCCGAACTCGAGGCGCCGCATCTCGCCCGCCTGGCTGCCATCGCCGGCACGTACCCGGAGCTGGCCGATCTGCTGGAAAAAGCCATCGTCGATAACCCTCCTGCGGTGATCCGTGACGGCGGCGTGCTCAAGACCGGCTACGACAGTGAGCTGGACGAGCTGTTGGCCATGAGCGAGAACGCCGGCCAGTTCCTCATCGACCTCGAGGCCCGGGAAAAAGCCCGTACCGGCCTTGCCAATCTCAAGGTCGGCTATAACCGTGTACACGGCTATTTCATCGAGCTGCCGAGCAAGCAGGCCGAGCAGGCACCTGCCGACTATATCCGGCGCCAGACCCTCAAAGGCGCCGAGCGCTTCATCACCCCGGAGCTGAAAACCTTTGAAGACAAGGCGCTGTCGGCCAAAAGCCGCGCCCTGGCTCGGGAGAAGATGCTCTATGACGCGCTGCTCGAAACCCTGATCAGCCATCTGGCGCCGCTGCAGGACACCGCCGCCGCCCTGGCCGAACTGGACGTGCTGAGCAACCTGGCTGAACGTGCGCTGAACCTGGACCTGAACTGCCCGACCTTCGTCGACGAGCCGTGCATGCGCATCAACCAGGGTCGCCACCCTGTGGTCGAGCAAGTGCTGACCACCCCGTTCGTGGCCAATGACCTGGCGCTGGATGACAACACGCGCATGCTGGTGATTACCGGTCCGAACATGGGCGGTAAATCCACCTACATGCGTCAGACCGCCCTCATCGTGCTGATGGCACATATCGGCAGTTTCGTGCCGGCCGCCAGCTGCGAGCTGTCGCTGGTTGATCGGATCTTTACCCGGATCGGCTCCAGCGATGACCTGGCCGGCGGACGCTCGACCTTCATGGTCGAGATGAGCGAAACCGCCAACATCCTGCACAACGCCACCGACCGCAGCCTGGTGCTGATGGACGAAGTGGGTCGCGGCACCAGCACCTTCGACGGCCTGTCGCTGGCCTGGGCCGCTGCCGAGCGCCTGGCCCAGTTGCGCGCCTACACGCTGTTCGCCACGCATTACTTTGAGCTGACCGTACTGCCGGAAAGCGAGCCGCTGGTGGCGAACGTGCACCTGAACGCCACCGAGCACAATGAGCGGATCGTGTTCCTGCACCACGTATTGCCGGGGCCTGCCAGTCAGAGCTATGGCTTGGCCGTTGCCCAGTTGGCCGGTGTGCCTACTCCGGTTATCCAGCGTGCCCGTGAGCATCTGGGGCGCCTGGAAACGGCCAGCCTACCCCATGAAACACCTGTCTTGAGCAAAGGTGCGGCGGATGTTCCGCACCAGAGCGACCTGTTTGCCAGCCTGCCACACCCGGCCATCGAGAAGCTCGGGAAGCTCGACCTGGACAATATGACGCCGCGCCAAGCTATCGAAATGCTCTATACACTGAAGACTCTGTTATAACGCGCGCCCGTACAAGCTGATAGAATCCCGCGCGGTTTGGCGGTGCTGCAGGTTACTAGCCTGGCCTGTAGCCGAACGACCAAACCGCGCGACCCTGTCTGGAAGGGTATCGCTGCCGTCGCCTGAGGAGAGAATTAGAAATGACCTTCGTCGTCACCGACAACTGCATCAAGTGCAAGTACACCGACTGCGTAGAAGTCTGTCCGGTGGACTGCTTCTACGAAGGCCCGAACTTCCTGGTCATTCACCCGGATGAGTGCATCGACTGTGCACTGTGCGAGCCTGAATGCCCTGCCCAAGCCATTTTCTCGGAAGATGAAGTGCCGAGTGGCATGGAGAACTTCATCGAGCTCAATGCCGAGCTCGCGGAAATCTGGCCGAACATCACTGAGCGCAAAGACGCCCTGCCAGATGCCGAAGAGTGGGATGGCAAGCCAGGCAAGATCGCTGATCTGGAACGCTAGGCGTTTGAAGATAAAAAAAGGCCCCTAGGGGCCTTTTTTCATGTTTGGGTGGGGCAAAAAAAAGGGGCGGTTTGACCCGCCCACATTTTTTCCGTAGTCCCTTTGATCCCTTTCATCATCCTGATGAATCGCATCCTGCGATGTCCTGACCCTCATCCTTGAAAGCCTGTGTCCGTCCGTAGACACAGTTCAAATACTAACGCCTGCAGCGTTACAAGCAATAGCACCCAACGCTGCCGAAGCAGCGGAAACTTAACTGTCACACTTAAAAAATATCTTTTAAATCAATAAATTAAACAAAAGCCCACACTAAAAAAGACAAGCATTTACTTAAACTCGCAGCAATGGCTTACATAATGCGTAAGCTAAGTCTTACACAAACAAGAACATTACCCGCGGCTTTAGCACGCATTCGTCCAGAACCGGATGTTTCGGTTGCAACAGACGGAGAGGTTTCACCCTCAAGCTGAAGAGCCACACACAAAAACGCCCCGACAAAGTCGAGGCGTTCTTTGCTGCGAGGCGTTGTTATTGGAACAGCGACTCGCTGGACAAACCGTTCTTCTCGAGGATCTCACGCAGACGCTTGAGTCCCTCGACCTGGATCTGGCGAACCCGCTCGCGCGTCAGGCCAATTTCCAAACCTACATCTTCCAGGGTGCTGCTCTCATGCCCTCTGAGGCCGAAGCGGCGAATCACCACTTCACGCTGCTTGTCGGTGAGTTCGCTCAACCACTGGTCGATGCTCTGGGACAGGTCATCATCCTGAAGCAGCTCACAAGGGTCGGTTGGGCGGTCATCGGTGAGGGTATCGAGTAGCGTCTTGTCTGAATCCGGCCCCAGGGACACATCAACCGACGATACCCGCTCGTTGAGCCCAAGCATGCGCTTGACCTCACCCACAGGTTTTTCCAGGAGGCTGGCAATCTCTTCCGGGGACGGTTCGTGATCGAGCTTCTGGGTGAGTTCCCGTGCGGCGCGCAGGTAGACGTTCAGCTCCTTGACCACGTGAATGGGCAAGCGAATGGTACGGGTCTGGTTCATGATCGCCCGTTCGATGGTTTGCCGAATCCACCAGGTAGCGTAGGTGGAGAATCGGAAGCCACGCTCAGGGTCGAACTTCTCGACCGCGCGAATCAGCCCAAGGTTGCCCTCTTCGATCAGGTCCAGCAGTGAAAGCCCACGATTCACATAACGTCGGGCGATTTTCACCACCAGGCGCAAATTGCTTTCGATCATCCGCTTGCGACCGGCCGGGTCACCACTTTGCGACAGCCGTGCAAAATGGACTTCTTCCTCTGGCGAGAGAAGAGGCGAGAACCCGATTTCATTGAGGTAAAGCTGAGTTGCGTCAAGTGCCCGAGTGTAGTCGATGTACTTGTGTTGCTTTAGCGAAGAGCCTTGCTTGGCCCTTGTCCGAACCGAAGATACAGCAGGTTCGTCTGACACCACATCCGTTTCCAAAACGATGCCCGTCTCCATCAGGAGCACTTCATCGTCGATGTCAAACTCCGGCACTTCTTTGTTGAGAGCCATTGTTATAGTCCTTTGCTGAGTTCGAACTCAGACTCAAGCGACGCCTATATCCTTGGCAACGCTGGAGCCTGTCCCCTCTACGCGAGGAACAGGCCGGGTCTAGCAATCAACGACGCGGCAGGAATTGCAGCGGATCAACAGGTTTGCCCTGGCGGCGAATCTCAAAATGCAGCTTCACCCGGTCCGTGCCCGTGGAACCCATTTCGGCAATTGTCTGCCCAACTTTGACCTGCTGTCCCTCCCGAACCAATAGCCTGCGGTTGTGACCGTAGGCGCTGACGTAGGTATCGCTGTGCTTGATGATTACCAACTCGCCGTAGCCCCGCAAGCCACTCCCGGCGTAGACAACTGAACCATCAGACGCAGCAAAAACAGGCTGTCCCAAATCACCGGCGATATCAATGCCTTTATTCAAACTACCGTTTGAAGCGAATTTTCCAATCAACACGCCGTTGGCCGGCCAGGCCCAGCCGCCCACAGAACGCTCTGCAGCAGGTACCTGGACCGGCGCTGCAGGGGGGGCAGAGGGGGCAGAGGGGGCAGGCGTGGCAACCGGAGGGGACGTAGGGGTCACAGGCTTGGCGGGGGTACCAGCAGGTCGGGTGGTGATGGTGGTCTTGCTCGACGGCGAGGACGAACTGGTGACTACGGTGGTAGTTCCCCCGGCAGGAGCACCCGAGCGACCGTCAAAACGGATCGCCTGGCCGACGCGAATGGTATAGGGGGCAGTGATGCCATTGCGCGCGGCCAGGTCTTTGTAGTCCCAGCCGTAACGGAAGGCGATGGAGTACAAGGTATCGCCCGGACGCACCACATACTGGCCACTGGTGACTGCTGGGCGCTTGGCTACGGGCGCGTTGCGATCGACGACTCGCGCACTGTTGGAGGACGTGCTGGAACAACCGGAAATCAGCGTACCCAGGGCAAGTGCAATCACCAGAAGCTTGTAGCTCGAAAAGTCCCTGCGCTGCCGACTGATTGTGTGACCCACCCGCCGCTCCCTCTGATGGTGACTGCTGTGAAAATGCAATATTGTTGCAATTATACCCGAGCGCATACCCCTTGCGGATCACAGGCATTCGCAAAATGTGACACTCGACAAACCAAGATAGCCCGCCAGATAGACAGAGCAATGTCGGGGAAATTCTCCCGCGGCGAAAAAATAGCTTCGATCAGGCCAGCGGGCCGCTGAGCAAGGGCACAAAGCGTACAGAGCCCATCACCCGCCGCGAGAACCCTTGCTCTTCACGCACGATGAGCAGCAACTGCTGCGACTCCCCTGCCGGCCCCACTGGAATGACCATACGCCCGCCCGGTGCGAGTTGGTCGAGCAAGGCTTGGGGGACTTCGGGCGCCACGGCGGTGACAATGATGCCGTTGTACGGCGCCAGCGCAGGCCAGCCCTCACAGCCATCACCCCAGCGAAACACCACGTTGCGCAGGTTGAGTTCGGTCAGGCGCTCCTTGGCACGATCCTGCAGGACTTTGATGCGCTCCACGGAAAAAACCCGCTCGACCAACTGCGCAAGGATGGCTGTTTGATAACCGGAGCCGGTACCGATCTCCAGCACTTTGTCCAACGGGCCCGCTTCGAGCAGCAGTTCGCTCATGTGCGCAACCATGAACGGCTGGGAGATGGTCTGGTTGTTGCCGATGGGCAGCGCGGTGTCTTCGTAGGCGCGATGAGCCAACGCCTCGTCGACAAACAGATGGCGCGGCGTGCGCCGCAGCACATCGAGCACCTGAGGGTTGGATACACCTTCTTCGATCAAACGTTGAATCAGCCGTTCACGAGTTCGCTGCGAGGTAAAACCGATACCGTGGCGCATCAGATCCTCCTGTTCTCGCATCAGAGCAACCCCTCCAGCCAGCCATCCAGGCGCTCGAAAGCGTCATTGAAGGTGCGGTCCAACTGTAATGGGGTGATCGAGACATAGCCCTGCATCACCGCATGAAAATCCGTGCCTGGCCCGCCATCCTCGGCATCCCCGGCCACGGCGATCCAGTAACCTTCCTTGCCCCTGGGATTGACCACCTTGGTCGGTGCCGCGGCGCGTGCACGATGCCCCAGGCGAGTCAGTTGGATACCCCGGATATGCTCAAGCGGCAGGTTGGGGATGTTGACGTTCAACACCGTACGAGGTGGCAACTCCAGGCTTCCATGGGCTTCAACCAGCTTGCGTGCAATATAGGCAGCAGTCGGCAGGTTGTCAGGCAAACGTGAAAGCAGCGAAAAAGCAAAGGAGGTACCGCCCAGGAAGCGCCCCTCCAATGCCGCTGCCACCGTACCGGAGTACAGCACATCATCGCCCAGGTTGGCGCCCAGATTGATCCCCGATACCACCATGTCCGGCGTCTGCTCCAACAGGCCATTGAGGCCCAGGTGCACGCAATCGGTCGGTGTACCGTTGAGGCTGATGTAGCCATTGGCCAAAGTTTGCGGGCACAGCGGCCGATCCAGCGTCAGCGAGCTGCTGGCACCGCTTTTGTCTTGATCGGGGGCGATGACCACACAGTCAGCATAATCCGCCAGCGCAGCATGCAGCGCGGCAAGTCCGGGTGCGGTGACGCCGTCGTCGTTCGAAATCAGAATACGCATGGGCTATCCGTCTGCCCTGCCGACACCAGATCAACAAGCTCGCGCACCACGACGGTGGCAAAGCATCCGGCCGGAAGGACGAATTCCAGTTGCAGAATATCAGGCTCGGGATAATGCCACGTCAGGCCGCCAATGGGCAGTCGCAGGATGCGTCGTTCCTGACTCATGCCTGCTCGCGCCAGCCATTGGCACAACGAAGCGTGTTGCTCGCCAATGGCCTGTTCGAGCTCACCGGTTGCACCACCGGTACCCGGCGCCCCTTCGCCCCACAGGGGACCCGTGGGGTGCAGATCCAGAATGGCCAGACGAGGATCAGAACACTCCGCCTCGCCGGCCGGGAAAAAGCTGCGACTGTCGGTGAACGCCAGCAGGTCACCGACCAGAGCCGTTTGCCAACTGCCGTCGGCAACACGCGCTGCCAATACCTGGTTGAACACATAGCTACGGGCACTGGAGAGCAGCCGTGAGCGCACGTTGCGTTGCTCCGGCAGTGCCTGGCGGGAAGCCCAATCCTGAGCGTCATGAACGTTGCCGCCGGCGTGACCGAAGCGCTGGCTGCCGAAATAGTTCGGCACACCCTGACGGCGCAGCAGTTCCAGCCGCGCATCCAGGGCTGCATGGTCGGCGACCAGGCCTGTCAGGCGCAGGGTGAAGCCATTGGCAGAATGCGCACCACGCTGCAGTTTGCGAGAGTGCCGGGTGCGCTTGAGGATGCTGAGGGTCTCGTTCTCGGCCGCGCCGAAATCCGGGTCGGCCTTGCCTGGCAAGTGCAGGCTGAACCACTGCCGAGTCAGCGCCTGACGGTCCTTGAGGCCGGCATAGCTGATGCTGCGCAGCGGCACGCCCGCTGCCCGAGCCAGACGGCGAGCCGCCTCTTCGGTGTTGAGGTCGCGCTTTTCGACCCACAACCACAGGTGTTCACCATTGCCCGAGAGCGGAATATCCAGGACTTCGTCTACCTGGAAGTCATCGGCAGTGGCCTTGAGAATCGCGCTGCCCAGCGCCTGGCCCGAGGCGCGCGGGCCCAGCAGTTCCAGTTCGGTCATGCTGGCAGCAACAAGGCCACGGCGTGGACGGCAATGCCTTCTTCACGGCCGGTGAAACCAAGTTTCTCTGTGGTTGTTGCCTTGACGTTGACCTGGTCGAGCTCGACCTGAAGGTCCTCGGCAATCAGTTGGCGCATGGTTTCGATATGCGGCGCCATCTTCGGCGCCTGGGCAACGATGGTGGCGTCGACATTGCCGACCTTCCAGCCTTTGGCCTGGACGACCTTCACCACGTGGCGCAACAGTACGCGACTGTCAGCACCCTTGAACTGCGGGTCGGTGTCGGGAAAATGCTTGCCGATATCCCCAAGTGCGGCGGCGCCCAGCAAGGCATCGCTCAAGGCATGCAGCACGACGTCACCATCGGAATGGGCCAACAGCCCGAACTTGTGCGCAATGCGCACCCCACCCAAGGTGATGAAATCACCTTCCGCGAAGCGGTGCACATCGTAGCCGTGGCCAATACGCATAAAAAAACGCCCTGATTGAGTCAGGGCGTGATTCTACCTGCTTTGCCGGGCCTTGGGCTTATTTGTAGGGCGGTGCCTACAACAAACCCAGGGCCACGCCATGATGGCGCAGGTGCTCATCAATGAAGCTGGCGATGAAGTAATAGCTGTGGTCATAGCCAGGCTGCAAACGCAGCTCCAGCGGATGCCCGGCCGCCTTGGCCGCCTGGACCAATGCCTGGGGCTTGAGCTGATTGTCGAGAAAATCGTCGCGATCGCCCTGATCCACCAACAACGGCAAACGCTCCTGCGCCTCGGCAATCAACACACTGGCATCCCATTCGCGCCAGCGCGCCCGGTCTTCACCCAAGTAACGAGAGAAGGCCTTCTGGCCCCAGGGGCAATCCATCGGATTGCTGATCGGCGCAAAGGCCGAGACCGAACGGTAGCGCCCGGGATTGCGCAGCGCACACACCAACGCACCATGCCCGCCCATGGAATGACCGCTGATACCGCGCCGATCGGACGCCGGGAAATGCGCATCGACCAGCGCAGGCAGCTCCTGCACCACGTAGTCATGCATACGGTAGTGCTGGGACCAGGGCTGCTCGCTGGCATTGAGATAGAAACCAGCCCCCAGCCCGAAGTCCCAGGCGCCATCCGGGTCGCCCGGCACCTGAGGCCCGCGCGGGCTGGTGTCGGGGGCGACGATGATCATCCCGAGCTCGGCAGCAAGCTTGTGCGCACCGGCCTTCTGCATGAAGTTCTCATCCGTGCAGGTCAGGCCACTGAGCCAATACAGCACTGGCAGCTTTTCGCCTTGCTCGGCCTGCGGTGGCAGGTAGACCGCAAAGACCATGTCGCAACCGAGCACTTGGGAACGGTGTCGGTAGCGCTTGTGCCAGCCGCCGAAGCTTTTCTGGCAAGAGATGTTTTCCAGGCTCATGGCAAACCTCAGAAATGAATGACGCTACGGATACTCTTGCCTTCATGCATGAGGTCGAACGCTTTGTTGATGTCTTCCAGACCCATGGTGTGTGTGATGAAGGTATCCAGCGGGATCTCGCCTTTTTCCGACATTTCGACGTAGCTTGGCAGCTCGCTGCGGCCACGTACACCACCAAAGGCCGAGCCACGCCAGACGCGACCGGTCACCAGTTGGAACGGGCGAGTAGCGATTTCCTGGCCGGCGCCGGCAACACCAATGATCACCGATTCACCCCAGCCTTTGTGGCAGCACTCGAGCGCCGCACGCATCAACTGCACGTTACCCACGCATTCAAAGGAGAAGTCCACGCCACCGTCGGTAAGGTCGACGATGACCTCCTGGATCGGACGATCATAGTCTTTCGGGTTGACGCAATCGGTAGCGCCCAGCTGCTTGGCAATCTCGAACTTGCTCGGGTTGATGTCCACGGCAATGATGCGCGACGCCTTGGCTTTTACCGCGCCAATGATCGCCGACAAGCCGATGCCACCCAGGCCAAAGACGGCCACGGTATCGCCCGGCTTGACCTTGGCAGTGTTGAGCACGGCGCCGATGCCGGTAGTGACGCCACAGCCGAGCAGGCAGACCTTCTCCAGGGGCGCTTCTTTCTGGATCTTGGCCACGGAGATTTCCGGCAGCACGGTGTACTCGGAGAAGGTCGAGGTGCCCATGTAGTGGAACAGCTGCTGACCTTTGTAGGAAAAGCGCGTGGTGCCATCAGGCATCAGCCCCTTGCCCTGAGTGGCGCGAATGGCCTGGCACAGGTTGGTCTTGCCGGAGCGGCAGAATTTGCACTGGCCGCACTCGGGGGTGTACAGCGGGATCACATGATCACCCACTGCGACCGACGTAACGCCCTCGCCCACGGCCTCGACGATCGCACCGCCTTCATGGCCAAGAATCGACGGGAAGATGCCTTCAGGGTCTGCACCGGAGAGGGTGTAGGCGTCGGTGTGGCAAACACCGCTGGCGACCACGCGAAGCAGCACTTCACCTGCCTTGGGCATGGCCACGTCGACTTCAACGATCTCCAGCGGTTTCTTGGCCTCGAAAGCAACGGCGGCACGGGACTTGATCATCAATCTTCTCCAACAAGGGGTCAGTTCAAGTCAGCAGTGTAATTCATCCTTATTTGATGAATAATCCGGCCAAAGACAAAACATTATTGCCGTACAGGGATAATCAATGAGCAACCGCTGGGAAGGCATCGACGAATTCGTCGCCGTCGCCGAATCGGGTCAGTTCACCGCTGCCGCCGAACGCCTGGGCGTTTCTTCATCCCACATCAGCCGCCAGATCGCGCGCCTGGAAGACCGCCTGCAAACACGCCTGCTTTACCGCAGCACGCGCAAGGTCACCTTGAGCGAGGCCGGACAGACCTTTCTGCAACATTGCCAGCGGCTGCAGGATGGCCGCGAAGAAGCGTTGCGCGCGATGGGCGATCTCACCAGCGAGCCCAAGGGGTTGCTGCGCATGACCTGCGCGGTGGCTTATGGCGAGCGCTTCATCGTGCCGCTGGTGACCCGGTTCATGGCGCTGTATCCGCAATTGCGGGTCGACATCGAGCTGAGCAACCGCACCCTGGACCTGTTGCATGAAGGCCTGGACCTGGCCATTCGCCTGGGCCGCCTGCAGGATTCGCGACTGGTGGCCACCCGCCTTGCGCCCCGGCGCATGTACCTGTGCGCGTCACCGGCCTATGTGGAGCGCTATGGTCGGCCGCATAGCCTGTCGGAACTGGCGCGACACAACTGCCTGATCGGCAGCACAGATACCTGGCCATTGCAGCAGGACGGCCGCAAATATGGCCTGCGTGTGCAGGGTAACTGGCGCTGCAACAGTGGCCAGGCGGTGCTGGATGCGGCGCTGCAAGGGATAGGCTTGTGCCAGTTGCCGGATTACTACGTTCTGGAACATCTCAAGACTGGTGCACTGGTGTCGCTGCTGGAAACGCATCAGCCGCCCAACACCGCGGTGTGGGCGCTGTATCCGCAGCAGCGGCATCTTTCGCCCAAAGTGCGCAAGCTGGTGGATTACTTGCGCGAAGGGTTGGCGACCTTGCCGGAATATCGGGGGCATTAACTGCGCAATTGCTGTGTTCAGCCGCGCTTGGCCCAGCGCTGACGCAGCCACTCCAGGTCTTCGGGCCGGGTCACCTTGATATTGTCACTGCGCCCCTCAATCAAACGCGGCGCCTGCCCTGCCCACTCAATGGCCGAAGACTCATCGGTGATGGCCACATCGGCCACCAGGCTGTCGGCCAACGCCCGATGCAAGGCACCGAGGCGAAACATCTGCGGCGTGTAAGCCTGCCAGACGGTGCTACGGTCGATGGTTGCACTGACCCGGCCCTTGGCATCTGCGCGCTTCAGTGTGTCGCGGGCCGGCACGGCCAACAGGCCGCCGACCGGATCGTCGGCCAGCTCGGCCAACAAGCGATCCAGATCGCTGCGTGCCAGGTTTGGCCGCGCCGCATCGTGAACCAATACCCAGTCGGTGTCGGCTGCGCCCTGGGCATGCAGCAACAACAAGGCATTGAGTACGGAGTCGGCGCGTTCCTGACCGCCCGCTGCACGCTGGATGCGCGGATCATTGGCGCAACGCAGGCCGGGCCAGTAAGGATCGTCAGCAGCAACGCTGACAACCACCCCTTTTACACAGGGATGGTCGAGAAAACAGTCGAGGCTATGCTCGAGGATGGTCTGCCCGCCCAATTGCAGGTACTGCTTGGGTCGGTCGGCAGCCATGCGGGCACCAACGCCCGCGGCGGGAATCACGGCCCAGAAGGCCGGCAAGTTCTGGTTCATTGGGCCAACTGGTAGAGGGTTTCACCCTCCTTGACCATACCCAACTCATGGCGTGCCCGTTCTTCGACGGTTTCCATACCTTTCTTCAACTCCAGTACTTCTGCATCAAGCACACGATTGCGCTCCAGCAAGCGCTCGTTCTCGGCGTGCTGGTCGGCAATCTGCTGCTGGAGTTCGGTGACATGGGCCAGGCTGCCATTGCCCACCCACAAACGATACTGCAGGCCACCGAGCAGCAGAAGCAAGACGAGGAACAACCAATAGGGACTGCGCATCAGGGTATCCAGTGGAAAAAGACCGCCACTTGTACAGGGCGCTGATGGCACGAAGCCTGGCCGAAGCCAGGCTTTGTGTTCACAGACCTGCGGCAAAAAGCGGCTGAACAGTCAGTATGACTGCTCGGCACGCTTGGGCTGCTGTCTTTTTACCATCTCTTGCTTAGCCGCGAAACTCGGCACGACCACGGTACACAGCCTTGCTGCCCAGTTGCTCTTCGATACGCAGCAGCTGGTTGTACTTGGAAACGCGGTCGGAACGGCACAGCGAACCGGTCTTGATCTGGCCAGCAGCGGTACCCACGGCCAGGTCGGCAATGGTCGAATCTTCGGTTTCGCCCGAACGGTGCGAGATCACTGCGGTGTAACCGGCAGCCTTGGCCATCTGGATGGCTTCCAGGGTTTCGGTCAGCGAGCCGATCTGGTTGAACTTGATCAGGATCGAGTTGGCGATCTGCTTGTCGATGCCTTCTTTCAGGATCTTGGTGTTGGTTACGAACAGGTCGTCACCGACCAGTTGCACCTTCTCGCCAATCTTGTCGGTGAGGATCTTCCAGCCAGCCCAGTCGGACTCGTCCAGGCCGTCTTCGATCGAGATGATCGGGAAGCGCTCGGTCAGGCCTTTGAGGTAGTCGGCAAAACCGGCAGCGTCGAAGGACTTGCCTTCGCCAGACAGGTTGTACTTGCCGTCTTCGAAGAATTCACTGGCAGCGCAGTCCAGGGCCAGGGTCACGTCGGTACCCAGCTTGTAGCCAGCGTTAGCCACGGCTTCGGCGATGGCCGACAGGGCATCTTCGTTGGACGCCAGGTTAGGGGCGAAACCACCTTCGTCACCTACAGCAGTGTTCAGGCCACGGGCCTTCAGCACAGCCTTGAGGTGATGGAAAATCTCGGTGCCCATGCGGAGTGCGTCGGAGAAGGTCTTGGCGCCTACCGGCTGAACCATGAACTCCTGGATATCGACGTTGTTGTCGGCATGCTCACCACCGTTGATGATGTTCATCATCGGTACGGGCATGGAGTACTGGCCAGGGGTGCCATTGAGGTTGGCGATGTGCGCGTACAGTGGCAGGTCCTGGTCCTGGGCAGCGGCCTTGGCGGCAGCCAGGGACACGGCGAGGATAGCGTTGGCGCCCAGTTTGGCTTTGTTCTCGGTACCGTCCAGTTCGATCATGGCGCGGTCGAGGGCTTTCTGGTCCAGTGGATCCTTGCCCAGCAGCAGGTCGCGGATCGGGCCGTTGATGTTGGCAACGGCCTTCAGGACGCCCTTGCCCATGTAACGGCTCTTGTCGCCATCACGCAGCTCCAGCGCTTCGCGCGAGCCAGTGGAAGCACCGGACGGCGCGCAAGCGCTGCCGATGATGCCGTTGTCGAGCAGTACGTCCGCTTCTACGGTGGGGTTACCACGCGAATCGAGAACTTCACGACCTTTGATGTCGACGATTTTTGCCATTGTTGTAAGCACTCCAGAATTGACGAAAACAACGCAGCTGAAAAAAATCTTTGCCGCTCGCCTGGCAGTTTTAAAGGGGCAGACCTGGCGATGGCAGGCCCCTGACCCGTGGGTCAGGGGTTGAACGTGCGGTACTTTACCGGAGAAATGAGGTTTACGCGGTTTCTACCGTCGGAAAACTTTTCACCAGATCGTCCAGTTGCTTGAGCTGGGCCAGGAATGGCTCCAGTTTGTCCAGGCGCAGGGCGCATGGACCGTCGCACTTGGCATTGTCCGGGTCCGGGTGGGACTCGAGGAACAGCCCGGCCAGGCTCTGGCTCAGACCCGCCTTGGCGAGATCCGTAACCTGGGCGCGGCGGCCACCAGCAGAATCGGCGCGACCACCTGGCATTTGCAGGGCATGGGTCACGTCGAAAAACACCGGGTACTCGAACTGCTTCATGATCCCGAAACCGAGCATGTCCACCACCAGGTTGTTGTACCCGAAGCTGGAGCCACGCTCGCACAGGATCAATTGATCGTTACCGTTTTCCTCGCACTTGGACAGGATGTGTTGCATCTCCTGGGGTGCGAGGAACTGGGCCTTCTTGATGTTGATCACCGCACCGGTCTTGGCCATGGCCACGACCAGGTCAGTCTGGCGCGATAGAAACGCCGGCAACTGAATGATGTCGCAGACATCCGCCACGGCTTGCGCCTGATGCGGCTCGTGGACATCGGTGATCACCGGAACCTTGAAGGTCTGCTTGATCTCTTCGAAGATCTTCAAGCCCGCTTCCAGGCCAGGACCGCGGTAAGAGTGGCTCGACGAACGGTTGGCCTTGTCGAAGCTTGCCTTGAACACGTAAGGGATACCGAGCTTCTCGGTAACCCGCACGTACTCTTCGCAGATCTTCATGGCCAGGTCACGAGATTCCAGCACGTTCATGCCGCCGAACAGGACGAACGGCTTGTCGTTGGCGATCTCGATGTTACCGACGCGAATGATCTTCTGGGTCATGGATCAGGCCTTGTTCTTTTGAGCCAGTGCCGCCTTGACGAAGCCGCTGAACAGCGGGTGGCCGTCGCGCGGAGTCGAGGTGAACTCAGGGTGGAACTGGCAAGCGACGAACCATGGATGGTCCTGGGACTCGACCACTTCGACCAGCGCGCCGTCACCGGAGCGACCGGAAACCTTGAGGCCGGCATCAACCAACTGCGGCAGCAGCTTGTTGTTCACTTCGTAGCGGTGACGATGACGCTCGACGATCACATCCTTGGCGTAGCAGTCGTGAACCTTGGAGCCGCTTTCCAGCTGGCACTCCTGGGCACCCAGACGCATGGTGCCGCCCAGGTCGGACGCTTCGGTACGGGTTTCGACTGCGCCGGTGGCGTCTTCCCACTCGGTGATCAGGCCGACGACCGGGTGACCGCTGTTGCGATCGAACTCGGTGGAGTTGGCATCTTTCCAGCCCATGACGTTACGGGCGAATTCGATAACCGCCACTTGCATGCCCAGGCAGATACCCAGGTAAGGCACCTTGTTCTCGCGAGCGTATTGCACGGCAGTGATCTTGCCTTCGACACCGCGCAGACCGAAGCCGCCCGGTACCAGGATGGCATCGGCGCCTTCGAGCAGGCTGGTGCCCTGGTTCTCGATGTCTTCGGAGTCGATGTAGCGCAGGTTGACCTTGGTGCGGTTCTGGATGCCAGCATGGCTCATCGCTTCGATCAGCGATTTGTAGGCGTCCAGCAGCTCCATGTACTTGCCGACCATGGCGATGGTCACTTCGTGCTCTGGGTTGAGCTTGGCATCGACGACCTTTTCCCACTCGGACAGGTCGGCGCCATTGCACTGCAGGCCGAAACGCTCGACGACGAAATCATCAAGGCCCTGGGCGTGCAGCACGGCCGGGATCTTGTAGATGGTATCGACGTCTTCCAGTGAGATCACCGCACGCTCTTCGACGTTGGTGAACAGAGCGATCTTGCGACGCGAGGACACATCGACCGGATGGTCGGAACGGCAGATCAGCACATCAGGCTGCAGGCCGATGGAGCGCAGCTCCTTGACCGAGTGCTGGGTAGGCTTGGTCTTGGTCTCGCCAGCGGTGGCGATGTAAGGCACCAGGGTCAAGTGCATCAGCATGGCGCGCTTGGAACCCACTTCAACGCGCAACTGGCGAATCGCCTCGAGAAACGGTTGCGACTCGATGTCACCCACGGTGCCACCGATCTCCACCAGGGCCACGTCGGCATCGCCGGCACCCTTGATGATGCGGCGCTTGATCTCGTCGGTGATGTGCGGAATGACCTGGATGGTCGCGCCCAGGTAATCACCACGGCGCTCCTTGCGCAGCACGTGCTCGTAGATACGGCCGGTGGTGAAGTTGTTGTTCTGGGTCATGGTCGTGCGGATGAACCGCTCGTAGTGGCCCAGGTCCAGGTCGGTCTCGGCGCCGTCGTGGGTGACGAACACTTCACCGTGCTGGAACGGGCTCATGGTGCCCGGGTCGACGTTGATGTACGGGTCCAGCTTGAGCATGGTGACCTTGAGCCCCCGCGCCTCCAGGATGGCCGCCAATGAAGCCGAGGCAATGCCTTTCCCCAATGAAGAAACAACACCGCCCGTGACGAATATGTAGCGCGTCATGAAAAACCCTAGAAGTCTGCGTTAAAGCGGTCAGTGCCGCCGGGGAAAGCGAAGGAAGGCCGAAGCCCCCGATCACCTGCGTCAATTACAGTGCATCTTAAAAAACTGCCGCGTCTGGACACACCAGGGGTTGAAATCCCGGTTAGGAGCTCGCTAAACATTTTTAGAATCGCCCAGCAAAAAACTGCTTGGTAATCGGCAACTGCTGTGATTTCGGGGAAGCCACAGAAGCTGTATCAAGAAGGGAGCGTAGTCTACCCGAATGTGCCTTTCATCTCAAACCTTGCTCGCTCGTCGGTACACACCAGTGCAATTGCCATTCGCCCTGACTCAAGCTGGGCAGGTTGGCCACAGCCAACAATTGATCGCCACGGTAAAGCAGCGGCAGGCGCGAGCGGACGAACGGCGGCACCTGTTGTTCGTTGAGCAAACGCTTGAGGTCTCGGCGGCCGCGGCCCGCAACCTGCAAGGCCTCGCCACCCTGGCGGTAGGCAATGTGCAACGGCCCCTGCGGCAAGATGCCGCTCAACTGCACGCGGCCATTGCCGACCAACTCCAGCGCCTGATCCGGGCAATCCCAGCGTTGCGCCTGCGGCGTCTTGAGCCAGTCGTCGGCCAACCACCAGATACGGTTGTGACTGCGATGAAGCTCGCCGTCGGTCAGTTGCCAGCAGGGCTGCCCATCCCCGGCTGCGTCGCGCAGGCTTTCCCAACCGACCCAATGCCGAGCATCGGGCAAGCGCGTGCGCGAGGCCAGCCAGTACTGCAATGCATTGCGCTGGCGAGCCGGCGAAAGTCCTCGCAACACGGCCAGGTCCAGCGAAGCCAGGGTCAACCAGTCAAAGCCGCCTGGCGTCGATGCCTGGGCAAGGTCCTGAACAGCCAGTTCATCCAGCAACCCTTGCGCCTCGTCCAGATGCTCGGCGCTGCGTGCCAGGTTTTGCGCGACCTGGGGCCAGCGCTGCTGTAGGACAGGGAAAACCGCATGGCGCAGATAGTTGCGAGAAAACCGCGTGTCGCTGTTGGACGGGTCTTCCACCCACTGCAACTGCTGCTCGCGGGCAAAGGCCTCAAGTAGCCGCCGTGGTACATCTAGCAATGGCCGCACCAGCAGCCCCTGCCCCAGCGCCCGGACCTGCGGCATGCTCGCCAAGCCGCGAACCCCCGCACCACGCAACAAACGAAACAGCAGGGTTTCCGCCTGGTCTTCGCGGTGCTGGCCGGTCAGCAAGACCTCGCCTGCTTGCAAGGAGTGCGCGAAGGCAGCATAGCGAGCATCCCGCGCGCCCTGCTCAAGGCTCGCGCCTGGGGCGACCTTGACCTCGATAACCTGCAGATTGACCCCCAGGGCGTCGCACAGGCGCTGGCAATGAGCCGGCCAGCTGTCAGCGGCGGCTTGCAGGCTGTGATGGATGTGAATCGCGCGAATGGGCGGGAGGGCTTGTTGATGCGAGGCGTGGACAAGCAAGTGCAGGAGGACGGTGGAGTCCAGGCCGCCAGAGAGGGCGACGCACCAGGAGGGGGCTTGGAGCCAGGGGGAGAGTTTGCTGGTGATGTCGATCATCGGCGATCGCGGGACAAGCCCGCTCCTACTGGGTGTGGGAGCGGGCTTGCCCCGCGATGAGCGCACCAATGCGTCAGATCAGAGCCCGTAGCTCATCAGACGGTCATAACGGCGCTTGAGCAGTGCGTCGTTGTCGAACTTCTTGAGCATGGCCAACTGCTCGATCAGCTCGCCACGGATGCTTTCCGACATTTTCGCCGGGTCGCGGTGTGCACCACCCAGAGGCTCGGAAATCACCTTGTCGACAATACCCAGGCCCTTGAGACGCTCTGCAGTGATGCCCATTGCTTCAGCAGCGTCGGACGCCTTGTCGGCGGTCTTCCACAGGATCGAGGCACAACCTTCCGGCGAAATCACCGAATAGGTGGAGTACTGCAGCATGTTCAGCTGGTCGCACACACCAATGGCCAGTGCGCCGCCAGAGCCACCCTCACCGATAACAGTGGCGATGATCGGGGTTTTCAGGCGCGCCATGACACGCAGGTTCCAGGCAATGGCTTCGCTCTGGTTGCGTTCTTCGGCGTCGATGCCCGGGTAAGCACCCGGGGTGTCGATGAAGGTCAGGATCGGCATCTTGAAACGTTCGGCCATTTCCATCAGGCGGCAAGCCTTGCGGTAGCCTTCCGGACGCGGCATACCGAAGTTGCGGCGTACCTTCTCGCGGACCTCACGGCCTTTCTGGTGACCGATAACCATGACCGGCTTGTTGTCCAGGCGGGCGATACCGCCAACGATCGCGGCGTCGTCGGAGAAGTGACGGTCGCCGTGCAGCTCGTCGAACTCGGTGAAGATATGGTCGATGTAGTCCAGGGTGTACGGACGACGGGGGTGACGCGCCAAGCGGGCAATCTGCCAGCTGGTCAGGTTGCCGAAGATGCTTTCGGTCAGGGTGCTGCTCTTGTCTTGCAGACGGGCGATCTCATCGCCGATGTTCAGCGAGTTGTCATTGCCCACCAGGCGCAGCTCTTCGATCTTGGCTTGCAGGTCAGCAATCGGCTGTTCGAAATCCAGAAAATTCGGGTTCATAGGCATCCGTCTTGGGTCTACGGCCAGGCGGCCGGCCGGTTGATCCGTTTGGCGCCCTACCTTAAGGGATCAGGCGCATTCAGGTCGAGATTAAAAATTCATCGATATTGCAAAAAGACGTTCTCACGTCCGAACTGGTCACGCAGCGCCTGAATCAGGCCATCGGCCGGGTCGATTCGCCAACCTTCGCCGAACTGCAGCATGGCCTTGGCATCGCTGCCGGTGTATTCCATGGTGATCGGGCACGCGCCACGATGACGCTTGAACAACTCGCCCAGCCAGTTCAAGCGATCGCCCTTGAGGGCATCGCTGTGCACCTTCAGGCGCAGGCTTTCGGCCAGGTTGGTGCGGGCATCTTCCATGCTCATCACGCGCTTGACCCGCAGCCGCAGGCCACCGGAGAAGTCATCGTTGCTGACCTCGCCCTCAACCACCACCATTGCGTCGGTCTGCAGCAGCGCCTGGGCCGCCATGAACGCGTCGGCGAACAGTGAAGCCTCGATACGCCCGGAGCGGTCGTCGAGGGTGACAAAGCCCATCTTGTCGCCCTTTTTGTTCTTCATCACCCGCAGGGCGATGATCATGCCGGCCACCGTCTGGGTATCACGGGCAGGCTTCAGATCGATGATGCGCTGACGGGCAAACCGACGGATCTCGCCTTCGTACTCGTCGATCGGGTGACCGGTGAGGTACAGGCCCAGCGTGTCCTTCTCGCCCCGCAGGCGCTCCTTGAGCGTCAGCTCGCGAGCCTTGCGATGGTTGGCATAGACATCGGCATCTTCTTCGACGAACAGCCCACCGAACAAGTCGGCATGACCGCTGTCAGCGGTACGTGCGGTTTGTTCGGCCGCCTTGATCGCCTCTTCCATCGCCGCAAGCAACACCGCGCGATTGCGGTCGATGTTGGCCTGATAGGCCTTGAGTTCGTCATGGAAATACGGCCCCAGGCGATCCAGCGCACCACTGCGGATCAGCGCATCGAGGGTGCGCTTGTTGATGCGCTTGAGGTCGACTCGCTCGCAGAAATCGAACAGGTCCTTGAACGGCCCGGCCATCCGCGCCTCGACGATAGCCTCGACCGGGCCCTCGCCCACGCCCTTGATGGCACCCAGGCCATACACGATACGACCGTCATCGTTGACGGTGAACTTGAAATCGGAGGTATTCACATCCGGCGCATCGAGGCGCAGCTTCATGCTGCGCACTTCCTCGATCAAGGTCACGACCTTGTCGGTGTTGTGCATATCCGCCGACAGCACCGCCGCCATGAAAGGCGCCGGATGGTGGGTTTTCAACCAGGCAGTCTGGTACGAGACCAGGCCATAGGCGGCGGAGTGGGATTTGTTGAAGCCGTATCCCGCGAACTTTTCTACCAGGTCAAAGATGTTACCGGCCAGGTCGGGGTCGATGTTGTTGGTGGCACAACCCTCGATGAAACCGCCCCGCTGCTTGGCCATCTCCTCGGGCTTTTTCTTACCCATTGCCCGACGCAGCATGTCGGCGCCGCCGAGGGTGTAGCCGGCCATGACCTGGGCAATCTGCATCACCTGTTCCTGATACAGGATGATGCCGTAGGTCGGTGCCAATACTGGCTTGAGGCCTTCGTACTGGTAGTCCGAGTGCGGATAGGCCAGCTCTGCGCGACCATGCTTGCGGTTGATGAAGTCATCCACCATGCCGGACTGCAACGGGCCCGGACGGAACAGCGCCACCAGTGCGATGAGGTCTTCAAGGCAGTCGGGCTTGAGCTTTTTGATCAGCTCCTTCATGCCCCGCGATTCAAGCTGGAATACCGCCGTGGTTTCGGCTTTTTGCAGCAGTTCGTAGGTTTTCTTGTCATCCAGCGGGATGAAGTCGATGTTCAGGTCATCAAGGCCTTTCTTGGCCTGTTCGCGGTTGATGGTCTCCATCGCCCACTTGATGATGGTCAAGGTCCGCAGACCGAGGAAGTCGAACTTCACCAGGCCCGCCGCCTCGACGTCATCCTTGTCGAACTGGGTCACCAGGCCGCCGCCCTCTTCATCGCAGGCGATCGGTGAAAAGTCGGTCAGTTTGGTTGGCGCGATTACCACGCCACCGGCGTGCTTACCGGTACCACGGCAGACACCTTCGAGCTTGAGCGCCATGTCCCAGATTTCTTTGGCGTCCTCGTCGGTCTTGAGGAAGTCACGGAGCATTTCCTCTTGCTCGTAGGCCTTCTCCAGGGTCATGCCGACTTCAAACGGGATCATCTTCGACAGACGGTCGGCCAGGCCATAGGACTTGCCCTGGACGCGCGCAACGTCACGCACCACCGCCTTGGCGGCCATGGTGCCGAAGGTGATGATCTGGCTGACCGCGTTACGGCCGTAAGCGTCAGCCACGTACTCGATCACCCGGTCGCGGCCGTCCATGCAGAAGTCGACGTCGAAGTCGGGCATCGAAACCCGTTCGGGGTTGAGGAAACGCTCGAACAGCAGGTCATAGGCCAGTGGATCGAGGTCGGTGATCTTCAGTACATAGGCCACCAGCGAGCCGGCACCCGAACCCCGGCCCGGGCCCACTGGCACGCCGTTGTTCTTGGCCCACTTGATGAAGTCCATAACGATCAGGAAGTAACCGGGGAAACCCATCTGGATGATGATATCCAGCTCGAACTTCAGGCGGTCGAGGTAGACCTGGCGTTTTTCTTCATAGTTGGGCGTGGTCTCTTTCGGCCAGAGCACCGCCAGGCGCTCTTCCAGGCCTTCGTGGGACACATGCCGCAGGTAATCGTCGATGCCCATGCCGTTTGGCGTGGGGAAGTCCGGCAGGAAGTGCTTGCCCAATTGAACCTGGATGTTGCAGCGCTTGGCGATTTCGACGGTGTTTGCCACCGCATCGGGCAGGTCGCTGAACAGCTCGGCCATTTCTTCCGGGCTTTTGAGGTACTGCTGGTCGCTGTAGTTACGCGAACGCCGCGGGTCATCCAGGGCACGACCTTCACCGATGCACACACGGGTCTCGTGGGCGTCGTAGTCCGACTGCTTGATGAAGCGCACATCGTTGGTCGCGACCAGCGGCGCACCCAGCTTGTCGGCAAGCGCCACTGCCGCATGCAGGTACTCTTCGTCGCCTGTGCGGTTGGTACGCTGTACTTCGACATAGAAACGATCGGGGAACATCGCCATCCAGTCGCGCAGCAAGGCCTCGGCCTCATCGGGGTTGCCGTTGAGCAGGGCGATACCGATATCACCCTCCTTGGCAGCCGACAGGGCAATCAAACCCTCGCTGGCCGGGGCAATCCAGTCACGCTCGATGATCACCAGGCCGTTGCGCTGTCCATCGACCCAGCCCCGCGAGATCAACTCGGTCAGGTTGCGATAACCCTTCGGGTCCATGGCCAGGAAGCAGATGCGCGCCAACGGGGCATCCGGGTCGCCGTTGCTCAACCACAGGTCGGCTCCGCAGATCGGCTTGATGCCGGCGCCCATGGCGTTCTTGTAGAACTTGACCAGCGAGCACATGTTGCTCTGGTCGGTGACCGCTACGGCCGGCATGTTCATCGCGGCCAGCGCCTTGGCCAGCGGCTTGATCCGCACCAGGCCATCGACCAGCGAGTATTCGGTGTGCAGGCGAAGATGAACGAAAGAAGCCGACATGATGATCCTATAGCAGCACAAAACAACAAGGCCCGGATTGTACCGGGCCTTGATCAAAACATCAGCCAGCGCAGGGCTGCTGATACCTGTCCCAAGCCATCAGGCCCCGGCGAACTCGCTACCCAGGGCCTCTCGGGCTTCATAAGCGGCGCGCACAGGCGCGAAGGAGCGCCGATGAATCGGCGTCGGCCCCAGGCGTGCCAAGGCTTCGAGATGCACCGGGGTCGGATACCCCTTGTGCCCGCCAATGCCGTAGCCTGGGTACATCAGCTCAAAGGCGGCCATTTCACGGTCACGGGTGACCTTGGCCAGGATCGACGCGGCAGCAATGGCCGGCACCTGGCTATCGCCCTTGATCACCGGCTCAGCCGGAACCGACAGCTTGGGGCAGCGATTGCCGTCGATCAGGGCCAGTTTTGGCGTGATGCTCAGGCCTTCGACGGCCCGCTGCATGGCCAACATGGTGGCATGCAGAATGTTCAGTTCGTCGATTTCTTCGACTTCGGCGCGCGCAATGCAGAAGCTCAGGGCTTTTTCGCAGATTTCGTCGAACAGCTTCTCGCGACGGGCCTCGGTGAGCTTCTTCGAGTCGTTCAGACCAAGAATGGGTCGCTGCGGATCGAGAATCACGGCAGCGGTCACCACCGCGCCGCACAACGGCCCACGGCCGACTTCGTCGACCCCGGCCACCAGGTCTTCGACCAGGGTGAAGTCCAGTCCCATTTGCATCTATCGGGTTTCCAGCAAGGCCAGCACCGCGTCAGCTGCCTGGTTGGAGGCATCGCGGCGCAGGGTACGGTGAATCTGGTCAAAGCTTTCGGTCTGCTGCTCGCCACCTTCCACCAATGGCGCCAGGGTCTGGGCCAGTACTTCGGCGGTGGCAGCTTCCTGCAGCAACTCAGGCACCAGCATTCGCTGGGCCAGCAGGTTGGGCAGGGAGACGTAAGGGCTTTTGACCAGTCGTTTAAGAATCCAGTAAGTCAGCGGCGCCATGCGATAGGCAACCACCATCGGGCGCTTGAACAGCAACGCTTCCAGGGTGGCAGTACCGGAGGCGATCAGCACCGCGTCACAGGCCGCCAGGGCCTCGTGGGAGCGACCGTCGAGCAAGGTCAGGGGCAGATCGCGGCCTGCCATCATTTGCTCAAGCTGCGCGCGACGCTCAGCATTGGCGCAAGGCGAGACGAAGCGAACACCAGGCACCAGTGTTTGCAACCGCTGCGCAGCATCGAGAAACAAAGCCCCCAAACGCCCCACTTCACCGCCACGACTGCCTGGCATCAAGGCCACCAAGGGCCCGTCGCCCAGCCCAAGCTGTTCACGGGCCTGAGCCCGGTCGGCCTGGAGCGGAATGCTGTCGGCCAGCGGATGGCCGACAAAACGCACCGGCACACCCTTCTCTTCGTAGAACCTGGCTTCGTAAGGGAACAGTGTCAGTACCAGGTCGCAGCCTTCACGGATCTTCAGCACGCGCTTCTGCCGCCAGGCCCAGACCGACGGGCTGACGTAATGCACGGTCTTGATCCCGGCCTTGCGCAGGTTCAATTCGATGTTGAGGGTAAAATCCGGGGCATCGATACCGATGAACACGTCTGGACATGCGTCGATCAATGTCTGGATCAGCGCCTTGCGCCGTTTGAGCAGCTCACGCAGGCGCCCGAGCACTTCGACCAGGCCCATGACCGCAAGACGCTCCATGGGGAAGTAGGAGACCAGGCCCTCGGCCTGCATCAGCGGGCCACCGACACCAATGAAGCGCACCTGAGGATGGCGCGCCTTAAGCGCGCGCATCAACCCGGCACCCAGAATGTCACCGCTGGCCTCACCCGCCACCAGCGCTACACAGAGTTCAGCCATATCAGCGGGTGATGCCGCGGGTGGAGTTCTGGATCGACTTGAGGAACACGTCGACTTCAGGGAATTGGGTCGCAGGCTCCGCCAGTTCGGCAATCGCTTGCTCGACCGTCAGGCCCTGGCGGTAAACCACCTTGTAGGCGCGACGCAGGGCATGAATGGCATCTTCGCTGAAACCGCGGCGACGCATGCCCTCGAAGTTCATGCTGCGGGCTTCGGCCGGATTACCGAACACAGTGACATAGGCCGGAACATCCTTGCCGATCGCCGTGCCCATGCCGGAAAAGCTGTGCGCGCCGATATGGCAGAACTGATGCACGAGGGTGAAACCGGACAGGATCGCCCAGTCGTCAACGTGTACATGACCTGCCAGCGCCGTGTTGTTGACCAGGATGCAATGATTGCCTATGACGCTGTCGTGACCGATGTGGGCATAGGCCATGATCAGGTTGTGATCACCCAACGTGGTTTCCGAGCGGTCTTGCACGGTGCCACGGTGGATAGTCACGCCTTCGCGAATCACATTGTGATCACCAATCACCAGGCGCGTGGCCTCACCCTTGTACTTGAGGTCAGGGGTGTCTTCACCTACCGAGGAGAACTGGTAGATGCGGTTGTGCTTACCAATACGGGTCGGGCCTTTGAGAATCACGTGCGGACCAATGACGGTCCCCTCGCCGATCTCAACCCCGGCACCGATGATAGACCAAGGGCCGACCTCGACGCCGTCGGCGATCTTCGCCGATGGATCGATGATTGCCCGAGGGTCAATCAAACTCATAGTTTACGTTCCGCGCAGATGATCTCGGCCGAGCATACTGGCTTGCCGTCGACCGACGCCTGGCACTCGAATTTCCAGATCTGGCGCTTGCAGCTGATGAACTTGGCTTCGAGAATCAGTTGGTCACCCGGCAACACAGGCTGACGAAAGCGTAGCTTGTCGGAGCCAACGAAGTAGTAAAGGGTGCCATCGGCCGGCTTCACATCGAGCATCTTGAAGCCAAGGATACCGGCTGCCTGAGCCATCGCTTCAATGATCAGAACACCCGGCATGATCGGGTGCGCCGGGAAGTGACCGTTGAAGAAGGGTTCGTTGATGCTGACATTCTTGTAGGCACGAATGCGCTTGGCCTCGACGTCCAGCTCCGCTACACGGTCCACCAGCAGGAACGGGTAACGGTGAGGCAGGTATTCGCGAATCTCGTTGATGTCCATCATTTCGGGGGGAAGCCTGTAGTAAAGATAGGGAGCGCCCGTATTCGCCAGGCGCTCCTTTTGCAAAATCAAAGAGTCAGCCTGCGGCTATTCACTCTCGATCAGGAAATGGTATCAGCCTTCAGATGAAGACTGGCTGCCTGAGGTCACGGCCTCGACACGCTTTTCCAGCTGTTGGAGCCGTTTGGCCATCTCGTCGAGTTGACGAATCCGGGCGGCACTTTTACGCCACTCGCCCAGTGTCTGCATCGCCGTACCGGAAGAATAGGCTCCTGGCTCGGTAATCGAGCGGGTGACCATGGTCATGCCGGATACGAACACACCATCACAGACATCGATATGCCCTACCATGCCGACACCGCCGGCGATGGTGCAATGCTTGCCGATCTTGGTACTGCCGGAAATACCGACACACGCGGCCATGGCCGTGTGATCGCCAATCTGTACGTTATGGGCGATCTGGATCTGGTTGTCGAGCTTGACCCCGTCTCCGATCCTGGTGTCGGCCAGGGCACCACGGTCTACCGCGGTGTTTACGCCGATCTCGACATCATCGCCGATGCTCACGCCGCCAATCTGGGCGATCTTCTGCCAGACGCCTTTCTCGTTGGCAAAGCCGAAGCCTTCGCCGCCGATCACCGCGCCCGACTGGATCACCACGCGCTTGCCGATGCGCACATCGTGGTACAGGGTTACCCGCGGTGCCAACCAGCCGCCCTCTCCGATCACGCAGCGCGCGCCGATGAAGCACTGGGCACCGATAGCCACACCCGGACCGATCTGCGCACCGCTCTCGATCACCGCAAAGGCACCAACGCTAGCACTGGCATCCACCTGGGCATCACTGGCAACCACGGCGCTGGGATGAATTCCCGCTACAGCCCTGGGCTTTGGATCGAACAGGTGGGAGATGCGTGCGTAGGCAAGGTACGGATCGGCAACGATCAGCGCATGACCGGCAAAACCTTCGGCATCGGCAGCCTTGAGCAGCACGGCGGCCGCATGGCTATCGCCGAGGTACTTGCGGTACTGCGGATTGGCGAGGAAGCTCAACTGACCCGGCCCGGCTTCCTGAAGGGTTGCCAGGCCGGTAATTTCCAGCTCCGCGGGGCCACTCAAGGTAGCCCCGAGGAACTCGGCCAACTGACCGAGTTTCATAGTCACGGTCATACTCAACGGGACTGATTCATGCGCTCGATGACCTGGCGGGTGATGTCGTACTGAGGCTTGACATCAATGACCGCGCCACGCTCGAGAACCAGATCAAAACCGCCTTTCTTGATGACTTCTTCAACAGCGCCGTCGAGTTTCGGCTTCAGCTGCTTGAGCATTTCGCGGTCAGCCACGGCCTTGGACTCGTTCAGTTCCTTGGACTGGAACTGGAAGTCACGGGCTTTCTGCTTGTATTCAAGCTCCAGACGCTCACGCTCTGGCTGGGCCATTTTGTCGCCACCGGCACGAATGCGGTCGGCGATGCCCTTGGCACTGCTTTCCAGGTTCTTCAGCTTGGTCAGTTGCGGACCGAACTTCTTCTCGGCATCGACGGCGTACTTCTTGGCCGCGTCCGACTCAAGCAGGGCCATCTGATAGTTCAGTACGGCAATTTTCATTTCGGCGAAAGCCGGGGTTGCGACCAGGGCCGCAGCCAGTACTGCCAGTTGGGTCAACTTACGCACGATGCACTCCTACAGAATCCGTTGTTAGCAAGGGGCAGACCTTAGAAGGTCTGGCCCAGAGAGAATTGGAACACCTGGGTATCGGCTTCGTCCGGCTTCTTGACCGGCATCGCCAGGCTGAAGCTCAACGGACCCAGCGCAGTGATCCAGGTAACACCCAGACCTACGGAACTGGCCAGCCCCGACAGGCCGACATCCTCGCAATCAGGTTTGGAACCGCAGTTGGTGTCGAACACGTTACCCACATCCCAGAAGACCGAGGTACGCAGCGAACGCTGGTCCTTGACGAACGGCAGTGGGAACAGCAGCTCTACACCACCCTGGACGAGAACGTTACCACCGAACGGCAGCGGATCCTGGTCCGGGTCGGCAATGGTACCCGGGTTATGACCGTCGCTCGGGGTACTGCGTGGACCCAGGCTGCTGTCCTTGAAACCGCGTACCGAGTTGAAACCACCGGCATAGTAGTTCTCATAGAACGGCAGGCCCGAGGTGCCACCGAAACCATCACCATAGCCCAGCTCGGTGTGCAGGCGCAGGGTGTAGTCGTTGGTGATCGGCTTGAACAGCTGGCCACGGTAGTCGAGCTTGAAGAACGACAGGTCGCTGCCTGGCGTGGTCGCTTCGAGCACCAGGCTCTGGGAGTGACCACGGGTCGCCAGCACACCCTTGTTCAGGGTCGACTCGGACCAACCGGCCGAGGCCTTGAAGTTCAGGTATTTGTCACCCTCTTCGTTAACGAAGTCGAAGATCTCGTCAACGGTGTACTTGCCCGTCTTGATTTCGTCCTGCTGCACGGTCAGACCGAAGGTCAGACGCGAAGTTTCACTGATCGGGTAGCCGACGCTGACACCGGCACCGAGGCTGTCTACCGCATAGCTGGCCACGTCGACATCAAGGTCATCGTAGTCGGTGGTGCGATAGAAGGCGTTGTAACCCAGGCTGACACCATCGGCAGTCCAGTAGGGGTCGACGAAGCCGAAGTTGTAGCGGCTCTGGTATTCGCTTCGGGTCAGGCCGATGGACACCTTGTTACCGGTACCCAGGAAGTTGGTCTGGCTGATCGAACCACCCAGGATCAGGCCTGCGCTCTGGGCGAAACCAACGCTGGCGGTGATCGAACCGGAGGCTTGCTCCTCGACGCTGTAGTTGACGTCGACCTGGTCGTCGGTACCCGGAACAGCCGGAGTCTCGACGTTGACTTCCTTGAAGAAGCCCAGGCGCTCCAAACGGGTCTTGGACTGGTCGATCAGGTAAGTCGATGCCCAGCCACCTTCCATCTGACGCATTTCGCGGCGCAGCACTTCGTCTTCGGACTTGGTGTTGCCACGGAAGTTGATTCGGTTGACGTAGGCACGCTTGCCCGGGTCGACCACGAAGGTGATATCGACAGTGTGATCCTGGTCGTTTGGCTGAGGCACGCCGTTGACGTTGGCGAAGGTATAGCCCTCGTTACCCAGGCGGCGGGTGATCAGCTCGGAGGTGGTGGTCATCACTTTGCGCGAGAACACCTGGCCTGGCTGCACCAGCATCAGCGACTTGACCTGGTCTTCCGGCACCTTGAGGTCACCAGAGAGCTTGACGTCGCGAACGGTGTACTTCTCGCCTTCGTTGACGTTGACCGTGATGTAGACGTGCTTCTTGTCCGGGGTAATGGATACCTGGGTAGAGGCGATGTCCATGTTGATGTAGCCGCGGTCCAGGTAGTAGGAACGCAGACGCTCAAGGTCGCCGGAGAGTTTTTCACGGGCGTACTTGTCATCGTTCTTGAAGAACGACAGCCAGTTGGTGGTCTTGAGCTCGAACAGGCCGATCAGGTCTTCGTCCGGAAAGACGGTGTTGCCGACCACGTTGATGTGCTGGATGGCAGCGACGGTGCCTTCGTTGATCTTGATCTTCAGGCCGACGCGATTGCGCGGCTGCGGCACCACTTCAGTCTCGACCTCGGCCGAGTAGCGGCCCTGGGCAACGTACTGGCGCTGCAGTTCGTTACGCACACCTTCGAGGGTGGCGCGCTGGAAGATTTCGCCTTCGGACAGACCCGACTGCTTCAGACCTTTCATCAGGTCTTCAGTGCTGATGGCCTTGTTGCCTTCGATTTCGATGCTGGACACCGAAGGACGCTCGACCACGGTAATGATCAGGACGTTACCGTCACGGCCCAGTTGGATATCCTGGAAGAAACCGGTCTTGAACAACGCACGGGTGGATTCCACCAGGCGACGGTCATCGGCCTCATCCCCGACGTTCAATGGCAAAGCGCCGAAAACGCTGCCCGCGGAAACCCGCTGCAGACCATTGACACGAATATCGGAGATGGTGAAGGACTCGGCGTGAACTTCAGCGATCATCAGTACGGCGAGAACCGCAGTTAGCAGCAGACGTTTCATGAAGTCCTTTCTTATTCCAACTGGCAATAAACGACCCGCCGCGGGACGCGGCAGGTTCGCAATTGAGCGAAGCTTTACAGTCGACCCAAATCGTTTATCAGGGCAAGCAACATCACCCCGACTACCAAACTGATACCGATTTGAATCCCCCAACCTTGCACCCGATCCGAGAGCGGGCGACCACGCGCCCACTCGATCAGGTAGAACAGCAAATGCCCCCCATCCAGTACAGGAATGGGCAGCAAATTAAGAACCCCCAGGCTAATGCTCAGGTAGGCGAGGAAATTCAGGAAATCTCCAACACCCGACTGGGCCGAAGCGCCCGCCACTTTAGCAATGGTTATCGGTCCGCTCAAGTTTTTTACCGAGAGCTCGCCGAACAGCATTTTCTTCAAGGATTCGAGGGTCAGGACGCTCATGTTCCAGGTCCGCGAAACCCCCTCGCCAACAGCCTCCAACGGTCCATAGCTGACCTCGCGGAGCATGGCATCGGGCCACTTCACCGGCTTCACCCCTGCCCCCAGGTAACCACTGGCCGATTTACCTTCGCCACGGGTGGCCAGGGTAACCGAAATGTCCAGGGTGGCGCCGTCACGCTCGACCTGCAGCACGATCTTGCTACCGGCACGTCCGCGCACGGTATCGACCACTTGCTGCCAATCGTTCAAGGCTTTTCCATCCAGGCTCAGCAAGCGATCGCCAGTTTGCAGGCCTGCGGCCTTGGCAGGCCCCTTCGGATCGAGCTCCGCCAGCACCGGTGGCAACGCCGGGCGCCACAGGCGCAGCCCCAGGGAGCGGATCGGATCAGGCTCATCGGCGCCCTTGAGCCAGTTATCGAGGGTCAGCACATGGGCGCTGTCGACTGTCGCCCCCTCTTCACGCACATTAATGTGCAGCTGGCCACTCTCGCCCAGGCGGCGAATCAGTTGCAGGTTGACGGCGGCCCAGCCACTGGTCGGCTTGCCATCGATGGACATGATTTCCTGGCCAGCCTTCAGGCCCGCCACTTCCGCCACACTGCCCGCCTCTACCCCGCCAATGACAGGGCGCTCCTGCTGGGTGCCAAGCATTGCCAGGACCCAGAAGAACAAAATGGCGAGGAGGAAGTTGGCAATCGGCCCCGCCGCGACGATCGCGATGCGCTGGCGTACCGATTTGCGATTGAAGGATTGCTCTGCCTGCTCTGGCGGCACGTCACCTTCACGCTCATCGAGCATCTTGACGTAGCCACCCAGGGGAATGGCCGCGACCACGAACTCGGTGCCGTGGCGGTCATGCCAGCGCAGCAACGGCATGCCGAAACCGACGGAAAAACGCAGGACCTTGACACCACAACGCCGGGCCACCCAGAAGTGACCGAATTCGTGAAAGGTAACCAGCACACCCAATGCCACCAGGGTGCCGATAATCATGTAGAGCGCACTCATATCTTTCTCCGAATGACGTTCAGCGCAGCCGGGCCCGACGCAGTGCGCCCGGCCTCAGCGCCCGTGATGACTCAACCATTGCCCCGCCAGCTGCCGTGCGCGCTGGTCGGCAGCAAACACCGCATCGAGCGTCTGCACCGCCACGACCGGCTCCTGATCAAGCACTTGTTCGATCATACTCGCGATCTCCGGGAAGCGGATGCGTCGCTGGAGAAATGCCTCCACAGCCACTTCGTTGGCCGCATTGAGCATCGCCGGCGCACTGTTGCCCGCCTCAGCAGCCTGGCGCGCCAGGCGCAAGCACGGGAACCGCTGCTCATCGGGCGCCTGGAAATCCAGACGCGCAATGGCAAACAGGTCCAGTGGCGCGACGCCGGAGTCGATCCGCTGCGGCCAGGCCAGCGCATTGGCGATCGGCGTGCGCATGTCCGGGTTGCCCAACTGGGCCAGCACCGAACCATCGACGTAATCCACCAGCGAGTGAATGACACTCTGGGGGTGCACCACCACTTCAACCTGGCTTGGCCGCGCATCGAACAACCAGCAGGCCTCGATCAGCTCCAGGCCCTTGTTCATCATGCTTGCCGAGTCGACCGAGATCTTGCGGCCCATCGACCAGTTAGGGTGAGCACAGGCCTGCTCCGGACTGACCTCGGCCAGCGCCGACAATGGCGTTTCGCGAAACGGCCCACCCGAGGCGGTCAACAGGATTCGCCGCACACCGACCTGAGACAGGCCACGCGCATAGTCACCTGGCAAACATTGGAAAATCGCATTGTGCTCGCTGTCGATGGGCAACAGCACGGCGCCACTGCGCTGCACCGCCTGCATGAACAGCGCACCGGACATCACCAAGGCTTCCTTGTTGGCCAGCAGGACCTTCTTGCCGGCCTCAACCGCCGCCAAGGTCGGACGCAAGCCCGCCGCCCCCACAATGGCCGCCATCACCGTATCGACCTCGGGCGCCGAAGCGACCTGGCACAACCCGGCTTCGCCTTCGAGCACTTCGGTGGCCGATCCGGCCGCCGCCAGGCCTTCGCGCAACTGCTGCGCCGCCTCGGCGCTGGGCACCACGGCAAAGGTCGGCGTATGGCGCAGGCAAAGCGCAAGCAATTCCTGGAGCCGCGAATAGCCGCTCAGCGCAAACACCTGGTAGCGGTCGGGATGACGCCCGATGACATCCAGGGTGCTCATGCCGATGGAGCCGGTAGCTCCCAGCACGGTAATACGTTGCACGCCGCTCACATCACGCCCCAGTTGGCTGCCCAGAGCAGCACGGCAAACAGCGGAATGGCCGCGGTCAGGCTGTCGATACGATCCAGTACGCCACCGTGACCCGGCAGCAGATTGCTGCTGTCCTTGATCCCGGAGCGACGCTTGAACATGCTTTCGGTCAGGTCACCGACCACCGACACCAACACCACGACAGCAGCGCCCAGCAAGCCAAGCACCAGCTCGCCGAAACTCCAGTCGCGACTCACGCCAACGACTGCGGTGATCACCAGGCTCAGCGCCAGACCGCCGTAGACGCCTTCCCAGCTCTTGCCCGGACTGACCTGCGGCGCCAGCTTGCGCTTGCCAAAGGCCCGGCCGGAAAAGTAGGCGCCAATATCTGCACCCCAGACCAGCACCATGACCGCCATGATCAGCCAGTTACCCAGCGGCCAGTGCTTGAGCAGCACCAGGCCCTGCCAGGCCGGCAAAAGGATCAGGAGACCGATCAACAGCCGACAGGCAACGCTGGACCACAGCTCACTGGTACGTGGGTAGGTCAGCACCAGCCAGGTGGCTCCCGCCCACCACAATACCGAAGCGCCCAGCACCCAGGGTGCAAGGTCCGGCATCAGGTAGAGCAGCATGAGCAACCCGGCCACGACGGCGGCGTAGGCAACACGAAACGCTTGAGCGGCCAGACCTGCCAGACGCGCCCACTCCCAGGCACCGAGGCTCACCACCAACCCGATGAACAGGGCGAAATCCCCTCCATCGAGGAGAAAGAAGCCGCCCAGGGCAATCGGTAGCAGGATCAGCGCAGTGATGATGCGTAGTTTAAGCATTAAGCACGGGCTCCAGCCTCGACCTGCTCGCTGGTTTTCCCGAAGCGGCGCTGGCGCGAAGCGTAATCGGCCAGCGCTTTGCGCATGGCCTCGTGTTTGAAGTCCGGCCAGAACAGGTCGGAGAAGTACAGCTCGGCGTAGGCCAGCTGCCACAACAGGAAGTTGCTGATGCGATGCTCGCCACCGGTACGGATACACAGGTCAGGCAACGGCAGATCGCCAGTAGCCAGACAGGTTTGCAACAGTTCCGGGGTGATGTCTTCAGGACGCAGGTGACCGGCCTGAACTTCGCGCGCCAGGCGCTGGGCGGCCTGGGCAATATCCCATTGTCCGCCGTAGTTGGCGGCGATTTGCAGGATAAAGCGGTTGTTGCCTGCGGTCAGCGCCTCGGCCTCACGCATGGCAGCCTGCAACTCCGGGTGAAAGCGTGAGCGATCACCGATGATGCGCAGGCTGATGTTGTTGTCGTTGAGGCGCTTGGCTTCCCGGCGCAAGGCCGAGAAGAACAGCTCCATCAACGCACCGACCTCTTCGGCCGGTCGTTGCCAGTTTTCGCTGGAGAAGGCGAACAGGGTCAGCACCTCGACCTTGGCTTCGGCGCACACCTCGATGACCGCGCGCACCGCATCCACGCCTGCCTTATGCCCGGCTACACCGGGCAACAGGCGCTTTTTCGCCCAGCGATTATTCCCATCCATGATGATCGCGACATGGCGCGGCACCGATGGGGACACACCCTGCTTGGTCTTTTCCATCAAAAAGTCCCGACCCTTAAACGGCCATCAGGTCCTTTTCTTTCTGCTTCACAGCAACTTCGATGTCAGCCACGAACTTGTCGGTCAGCTTCTGGA